>DJEN01000032.1:24821-32282 GCA_002431345.1 Megasphaera sp. UBA5897
CATCATGTCCAGGTAACAGTGGCTGTGCCGAAAAGAATGAGTGCTAAGCAAAAAGATTTGCTCAAACAATTTGCTTACGCTGGCGGCGAAACCTGGGTGGGGGAGCCAAAGTCGGCTGAACAACCGGCAGCGGGCTCTAAAACACAGGATAAACCGAAAGAAAAGAAAAGTTTTTGGAGCAAGTTGAAAAAAGACATAAAAGAAGATTTATAATACAAAAGAAAAGGGAGAACAATCGATGAAATGGAATGAAATCGATTTGCTTGTTTCCCCAGAGGCCACCGATTTGGTGGCCCTTCTTTTATATGAATGCGGCAGCAATGGCTCGATTATTCACGATGAAGAAACAGATGAATGGGGCCGTATTCGTATAACGGCGTATTTTCCGCCGGAACAGGGAGACGCAGCAGAACAAGTACGACATCGTATGGCTGATTTAGCGGCACGGGACGAAGCCCTCAGCAACTGGCAGCTTGTCCAGCAGGAAGCAGATGACCAAAGCTGGCTCTATGCCTGGCAGAAACATTTTCATCCCAAGAAAATATCCCGCACGTTTTGGGCTGAACCATCGTGGGAAAAAGCCGCACCGGCTTCAGGCGAACAGACGATTACCATCGATCCGGGCTTGGCATTTGGCAGTGGGTTCCATGTGACGACCTGCATGTGTGTGCAATATTTAGAACAAGCTGTTAAGCCGGGCGATGTCGTGTTTGATATCGGCACGGGAACAGGTATTTTGGCCATTGCAGCTGCCAAATTAAAGGCTTCGCATGTCGTAGCTGTTGATTTTGATGAAAAAGCAGTTGTACAGGCCAAACACAATGCGGCCTTAAACGGTGTGGAAAGTGCCGTTACCGTAGCCAACAGCGATTTGCTTGCGGCGGTTTCCCAAGAGGAAGCAAAAGCCGATGTCGTTGTCGCCAACTTGGTGACCAATGCGGTTCTTATGCTGCTGCCCTCGCTGCCGGCATATATGAAGCCCCATGCGGTCTGCATTGCCAGCGGCATCATTGATGAACGGATTGAGGAAGTACGTCAAGCGGCTGTAGCAGCCGGCTTTGCCTGGGAAGACGAACGACTGCAGCAGGGCTGGTATGCTGTCACGATGAGGAGGCTGTAATGCGAAAAATATTTACGAAGTTTCCCATTTGCGGGACCTTTGAACTGTCTGCTGACGATGCGCATCATGTACTCGTTGTACTGCGCCATACTGTAGGGGACACTCTCAATGTCACGGACTGTACCGGCGCGACGTATGAATGTTTTATTACGCGGATGGAAGGCCATTCGGCATTTTTGACGCCGGCCCGGAAACTGTCTGACGGCAGTGAAAAAAACGGTAATGTGATTTTGGCGGCAGGCCTTTTAAAAAGCGATAAATTTGATTGGGTTGTCCAAAAAGCAACAGAACTGGGTGTCGGGACCATTGTTCCTGTACAAATGGAACATTGTGTAGTAAAATTAGATGATACTCGCCGTAAAAGCAGACAAGAACGATGGCAGCGCCTGGCATTGGAAGCAGCGAAACAATGCGGCCGCGACGATGTGCCGACCATAGCGGACGTTTGCAGTTTTCCGGCACTGCTGCAGACATACAGCGAAGACCGGTTTGTCATTCCCTATGAACAGGAAACGGCACCGCTGGCAGAAGTCTGCAAAGAAGTGCGCGTCGGGGACATTGTCATTTGCATTGGGCCGGAAGGCGGCTTTGCCGACAAGGAAATTTCCCTGGCCTCGGAACAGCTGGCATGGTGCCGGACTGTATCGCTCGGCCCGCGGATTTTACGGGCTGAAACGGCTTCGATTGCGGCGTTGTCTATTATCATGTATGAAAGAGGATTTAAATAGATGCCAACTATAGCCTTTGTCACCTTAGGGTGCCGTGTCAACCAATATGATACAGACAGCATGCGCGGATTGTTTCTCGCCGAAGGGTTTACAGATGCAGAGTTTACAGATGCTGCAGATGTATACGTCATCAATACGTGTTCCGTCACACAGATGGGGGAAAAGAAATCCCGCCAGCTGATTCGGCGCGCCAAAAAGCGCAATCCTGCATCAAAAATCATCGTTACGGGCTGCTACGCCCAGCTGGATCCGCAGCTTTTAGCTGCTATGGAAAGCGTAGACGCTGTGGTCGGAACCAATGAAAAGAAAAAAATCGTTTCCATTGTCAAAAAGCTGTTGGGACAGGAAGACACGGCAACGATTCAGGCCGTACACAACGTACTGAAGCCGGATGCCTTTGAAGAAATTCCCTTGTACCCGTCTGCTGTAGAGCATACACGGGCCGATTTGAAAATTCAGGAAGGCTGCAACAATTTTTGTACGTACTGCATTATTCCCTATACGCGCGGCGGCTTGAAATCCCGTCAGCCCGATGCCGTCATTGCAGAAGCCAAACGGCTGATTTCCTTCGGCTTCAAAGAACTCGTACTGACAGGTATTCACTTGGGTGCGTACGGCAAAGAACTGCCGGAAAAACCGACATTGGCCTTGATTCTGCGCCGCCTGCTGGACGAAACGGACGTACAGCGCATCCGCCTGGGGTCTGTAGAGTCACTGGAAGTCGATGATGATTTGATTGATGTCATGAATTCCTCGCCGCGCATCTGCCCGCATTTGCATTTGCCGCTGCAGTCCGGCTCGGATGCGATTCTCAAGGCAATGAATCGCCATTACACCAAAGAGGAGTTTATCGAATTAATCCGCGTTCTGCGGCAGCGCATCCACGGCCTGACCGTTTCGACGGATTTAATCTTAGGTTTTCCCGGTGAAACAGATGACTTATTTGCAGAAACGATGGAAACCCTGCGTTTGCTGCAGTTTTCCCATATTCATGCTTTTCCCTATTCGCCGCGCAACGGAACGCCTGCCGCTGCCATGAAGCAGCAAGTACCGCAGGATGTCAAAAAAAAGCGCGTGGAAATGGTCAATGCCTTGTCAGCCGCACAGAAAGACGAACTGCTGCAGCGCATGGCAGGCCGCACGGTGCAGGTCTTGATTGAAAAACAGGACGGCAGTCAGGGTGAGGGACTTTCTGAAAACTATGAACGGGTCTGTGTAGACGGCTTGCAGACAGACTGCGAAGGAATGATTGTCGCTGCCAAGCTGACTCATGCAGATAACCATATACTATTTGGTACACTAAAGGAGGAACTGTAACATGGAAGATTGCTTGTTTTGTAAAATCAGTAAAGGGGAAATTCCGAGCACAAAAGTATATGAAGATGATGATTTCTACGCCTTCAAAGACATTGCGCCCGTCGCTCCGGTACACGTATTAGTCATTCCCAAAAAACATATTGCCAACATTGCTTCTCTGACTCCGGACGATGCCGATGTAGCCGGCAAAATGCTCTATACGATTCAAAAAGTAGCGCAGATTTTGGGCATTGATAAAGACGGCTACCGCGTTGTCTTCAACACTGGTGAAAAAGCAGGCCAGACAGTACATCACATGCATGCCCATATTCTCGGCGGCAAAGAAATGGCTTGGCCAGGTGTATAATGGATAATACATCACAGCGGTCCAAGACCACACACAGCACAGCAGTCGGCACACGGCATCCCGTGCGGCGGCTCAAGCGAAAGAAGCAGCAGCTGAATTCCGGCACAGTCATCCGCTTGATTGCTTTGGTCGGCATGGCAGCCGTTCTCGTGCTGATGATGATGCTGCGAAAATTGTAAAGGCAACATACAGATAAGCGTCTGGGAAAAACGAGTTCAGTGAAACAGGCTGGACTCGTTTTTGTTGTATAAAAGCTGAGAAACGGTGTGAAAACTGCCTGTATTAGACTGCAGCATCAAGAGCCCATATTGCAGGCGGCTTGAAGATGCAGGGAAGATACGATACAATACAAGATAAGTATTTGGTGCGCAGGAGGGAAGACAACAAGCAATATGGGAAAACGATTTTTACAATATATACAGCAGGATATCAAGCTGTTTTTGTATGTAGAATGTTTGATGATGGTATTTCGGATTGCCTTTCTTGCCGTGTATGCAGGACAACTGGATACGGCCGGATGGCGTGAAATCGGTTATGCCTTGTGGGTTGGCATGCGAATCAGCCTGAAGACGGCTGCTTTTTTGACGGCATTTTCCTTCGTGTTTGCCACGATTTGCGGCAGTATTTGGAAACGCTGGCCGGCGGAGAGAATACGCTTGGCTGTAGGAAGCATTGCATCGGGGCTTTTGGTCCTGCTTTTTATGATTCGCATTCCGTATTATCAAGTGTTTCATGCGACGTTTAACATTATGGTATTCAACGGTATGCAGGATGATACGCATGCTATTTGGGACACTATGGTTCATCAGTACCAAGTATGGCCGCGGTTAGGAGGAGCCGTACTTTTAATCGCTGCCGTCGTATATGGCTGGCACTATCTGCTGCATACCAAAACATGGCAGCCTGCCCGGCATCAGCGTCTGTACTGCCTTGCAGTACTTTTGCTGCTTCCTGTGTTTGGCGTATTTTGCCGCTTTGGCGGTGCGTTTAGTTCGGACAGCGGCATTCCTTGGGAAAGTGCGGCCCGGACAAAAAACACGCTGCTGAATGAAGCAATTCTCGACGACGGGCAAGCGATGTACCGGGCTTATTCGACGTATCAGCGGGCACATGAGCGGATTATGCGCACGATTACGCCTGAAGAATTGAAACAGGCGATTGCCGTGCTGGGCGGTCAGCCGCAGGCAGCTACGCTGGATGAAGCTTTTACGCGGACTAACGCCAAACCGCTGCTGCCGCATACGCCAAAGCGGGTTGTCGTTATTTTGGGAGAAAACTATGCTTTATGGCCGCTGCTGGAACCATATAACGCCATGGGCTTAGCTAAAACAGGGGAGATGCTGGCAGAAAACGGTGCCTATACGTATCAGTTTCTGGCCAACGGCAACGGGACGATGACTTCCCTCAACGGATTTATCACGGGCCTTCCGGATGTTGGTATTTATCAAAATTACCTAATGGGCAAAAACGGTGATGTAGATAAACTGGGAATAGCTTCTGTCATGAAGAAATTGGGATATAAGACTGTTTTCTGGTATGGCGGCCTGCGGAGCTGGCAGGATTTAGGCAATTTTACTTGCCGGGAAGGGTTTGATGAATTTCACTGTGCTGATGAAATCGCACCGAAAAACGGTGTAACGGCTTGGGGTGTAGCCGATGAAGATTTATTCCGTGCCGTAGAGCAGTATATGGATACAGAAGATACGCCGACATTTCATTTTATCTTAACGACGACCAATCATCCGCCTTTTGCGTATGACGTCGATGCCAAAGGATTCCCGCGCAGTGAAGTGGAAGCCAAACTGCCTGCGTCTATCCCGAAAGATAGAGCAACAATCAATCAGCTGGGTCATATTTGGTACGCAGATGACGTCATGGGAAAATTCATTCATGCCGTAGAAGCCAAAGACGCGTCGACTCTCTTTGTCGTCACCGGCGACCATGCGGAACGATTTGATTTTGCAGCCCCAGTATCTTTGCCGGAGTTGAGCGGCATTCCGTGCTTTTTCTATGGTGCCGGCGTGACGAAAGACATGGTAAAGACGGCGGATACAGGCAGCCATTTGCAGATTGCGCCGACTTTGGCGGCTTTGATTGGTCCGGCTGGCAGTACGTATGAATCGCTCCTGCCGCCGCTGATGGGTTCGGATAAAGCCTTCAACCACCGCCTGGTAATAGAAAACGGCCGCATGCAGGAACAAAAAGATATGACGGATGAAGCCTTTAAGCAGTATATAGAAGCCGCGCGAACGGTGGCTATTTGGCGCATTACCCAAGGCAACGTCATTCCGTAGGAATGATGCACGGATACAGAGTGTAAAGTAAAGACGGCAAACTAAAAAATGGTACATGATGTTTTTTTGTCATCATGTACCATTTCTTTTTTACAGTTTGTGATTGAAGTAAGAACTTTTTATTTGATGTTTTTCTTAGCTTCTGCTTTAGCGAGGAACGGAGCGGATTCAATGATAAACCGTTCATGTGTTGCTTCGCCTACAACACCGGCGTTGTCAGATGCTTCGATTTTAAAAGTCAGTTTCCGTCTGTCCTGTTCGACGAGAGTGGCTTTTGCCGTTACTTTTAAGCCGATCGGCGTAGCTGCTACGTGTTTGACGTTCATAGCAATGCCGACGGTGTTATAGCCTTCGGGAAGTTGGGGGTCGCAAGCATTAATGGCTGCATTTTCCATCAAAGCGACTAAAGCCGGTGTAGCGTATACAGGAGATTTGCCGCTGCCCATTTTGATGGCTGTGTTGTTTTCGGTAACGAGTTCAGAAACTTCTGCCTGAGAATTTGCTTTTACTGTAAAATCCATGATATATCCTCCTAGTTTTGTATTCAATATATATTACCACTATACCACACTTTCTGTCTCTATGTCACTGCTTTTTGACAGGTTGTGCCAAATATTATAGAATACGTATAAATGACTATTGAGTATAGGAAGTGACATATGTGAAACTAAAAACAGGGCTGCTGGCCGTGTGCCTGCTTGTATCAGCAAGTGTGACAGCCATGGCGGCTCAAGATAAAGGAACTCCGGTTAAATTTCCAAACTGGGGCGTGATAACTGTACCGACCAGCGTATATATGGAAAAAGGATGGCAGCCGATGCTGACGGCCGATGCGTATCATCAGGATATGGAAGAACTGCTGGGACATATTTATCCGAAACAACCGGAAACGTATCAGCTGGTCAAAAAAGAGGATGCCCATTTTCAGTATGCCTATTTGCTGCACTACAGCATGACGATTTGGGAAATCGAAGCGGCAGTAGAACGGCAGCAGGAAGAAAATGCGTATCTGCGTGATATCGGAAGTCAGCCGGATTTAAAAACGCTGATGACGCATGCCAATGAGATACTGCCTAAGTACATACCGGCATCATTTCGTTTGCAGTCTCCCATTATAGCGAAAAAGAAAAACGGCCGTATTTTTTATGAATGCACAGCAGAACGGGCACTGACCGTTAATGACAATGCCTTTACTGAATCCGTACGGGCTATTGCTTGGCAGCATGGTCCCAATGTAGAAATTGCTGTCGTCGTCGGACAGAAGGGCAGCTATTGCGATTTGAGCGATACAGTTGTATCTATGCTGGAAACGGCACAGAAGATGCCTAAAAAATAACGAAGCAAAAGAGGCTGCCGCAAAGCGGTAAGCCCCTTTTTGCTGTCCATGCATTCAAAAGTTTTTAGTTTGAAGTTTAAAGAAAATGAATCGCATTGTGCGATTAGAATGTCGGGACGGTTCCCTGCACCCTCGTATATGTCCATTCTTTTTCGAACCGCCGAGAAAGAGAGTCAACATTCCGAGGGACTGTATCCCTTTTCCCATTTTTTCTTGTAAACATGCTGTTTACATATGCAATGTACTTTTTCTTTCTGTGCGGACAGAATGCCGGGACGGTTCCCGGACACCCTCTATTATTCATTCTTTTTCGTACCGCC
>DJEN01000039.1 GCA_002431345.1 Megasphaera sp. UBA5897
GTTTGGTGACCCAGTAGAGATTCGAACTCTAGACCCACAGCTTAGAAGGCTGTTGCTCTATCCAGCTGAGCTACTGAGTCATAAAAAATGGAGCGGGTGATGGGAATCGAACCCACGTAACCAGCTTGGAAGGCTGGCGCTCTACCATTGAGCTACACCCGCGTGGTGTGGTCGGAGCAGCAAGATTCGAACTTGCGACCCCCTGGTCCCAAGCCAGGTGCGCTACCAAACTGCGCTATGCCCCGCCAACAAAAAGTATTATACCGTAGGTATGCCCTTTTGTCAAACCTTTTTTTACAATATATACATTTTTTCGTTATGTAAGAAATACGCAGATTGTATCTCTTCTACTGCTGAATACTGCTGCCTATTTCATATCGTGCTAATTCGCACCCATTATGCAGTCTAGGCAGTTGGGTGCCCTTTTTAGGCAGATACTCTAAAAAGCTGTCTGTCACATTCTACAAGGGCTTTATAAAACAATGTTTATCACACTCTCCCTAAGCTGTCTAATCCCTACTATAGATACGTACGATAAACCCAGATGTTGTCAGTATTTCTTCTGGCGCGGCTTCGATGCTGTTAATTGATAACTCATATCGAGCAGTATTTTGATTTTGTCATCTGACACACTACTGTCCAGTGCGACGGTAATCCAATTATTTTTGTTCATATGGTATGCTGGAAAGAAACCTCCTTCCTTGCGCAGTGAGCCTATCAAAAGCGAGTCACATTTAAAATTGACTACATCCAGCAGTTCATTGCCCTGCAATCCCAGCTTATTCTTGGGAATATCCATCATGAGCGCAAACCACTTTTGATTACTGCAATGGCGAAACACTTCATAATTAGGATATTTAAGCCATGGATACTCTGGAAATACATGAAACGTTTCCATTATAAATGCTTCCAATTCATTGCGATTCATACTTTCATCTCCTTAAATTTCGATTTATGTAGCTAAAATGCATATCCCTATTCGCCAAGGAAAAAACGTTATAAGAGTCCTTCATACAGCAGCGAATGTCTTATCATACAACTTGGGCATCCTGTATTGTCACTTTCTCAGTTGGACATAAACTCCTGATATGCAAAAAGCCCTTGTTCCAACATCTTGACGCAATGTGGACACGGGGCTTAATGCGTTCTCAGCCTAGCCAAGTGTTCGCAATTCTAATAGGCGGTTGCCATAACATTTCTCATAAATCATTTTGCAAACACCCAGCTAAAGCAACTATCTTTTTTTAGGATTTTAACTATTTTTTTTTGACTTTAAACCATGCGGCATACATTGTCGGCAATACCAACAACGTCAGCACGGTGGCCACAAACAAGCCACTGGCAATAGCAACCGCCATGGGCCCCCAAAAGATGCTACGCATCAAGGGTATCATGCCGAGAATGGCTGCAGCTGCCGTCAGCATAATCGGCCGAAAACGCAGGACGGCTGAGTCGATAATCGCATGCCATGGATCTTCTCCAGCTGCCATGTGTTTGTCGATTTGGTCAATCAAAATGACAGAATTGCGGATAATCATGCCGCCTAACGCCAAAATACCCAGATAGGCTACAAATCCCAAGGATTTGCCAAAGAGCAGCATGCCAAAGGATACGCCGATAATCCCCATCGGAGCTGTAATCAGCGTCAATAGCATCAGCGAAACACGGCGAAGCTGAAACATGAGCAGGGTCATAATGATGAGGATCATAATAGGAACGGGGCCTAAAAGATAGCGCAGTGATTTTTGGCTGTTTTCCAAGGCACCATCTACTTCTACAGAATAGCCAAAGGGCATGGCGTCGCGAATGTCTTTGATCGAATCGTATGCTTTTTGTGTTGCATCATTGGCTGTGCCGGATTTAATGCTGCCTTCGACGGTAATCGTCGGTTTTAGGTCTCGGCGCCAAATAAGGGCATCTTCGGCACCGTATGTAATGGAAGCAATCTGTTCCAGCGGTACGTATCCCCTGCCTGTATACACAGGAATCGTTTTGATTTTGGACAAATCATTTCGGTCACTGTCCTGCAGGCGAAGCTGAATGCCAATCGTTTTATCTGCAGCATAGTATTCTGCAATCGTCGCGCCGGATAGTTCCGTATACAGCGTTTTGGCAACGTCCTGTCCGGATAATCCCATAGCACGCAGTTTATTTTGATCTAGCTGCAAATGCATGACTTTACTCTTTTGTTCCCAATTAAGAAATACATTTTCTGTATTGCTGTCGCTGCGAATCCGATCGGCAATTTGCTGAGCATACAATTTGACTTTGTCTACATCATAACCGGATACGCGCAGCATAATCGGATAATCCGACGGCGGCCCTAAAGGAACGTTTTTGATGTTGCAGCGCACGCCCGGCTGTTTATCAGCCATTTCCTTTTTTATTTTCTGCGTCAAATCTTCCCGTGCCGCGACATCCTTGGCAACGACGACAAACTGCGCGTAATTGTTTTTCGGCAGTACCGGTTCCAGCGTCAGCACAAACCTGGGCGCACCTTCGCCTACATAATAGGAATAGCTGTCTATCTGTTCGTTTTGGGTATCCAAAAAAGAAGATAACGTTTTGGCTTCTTTTTCAGAAGCCTGCATAGACGAGCCTTCGGGCAGCGTCATTTCTACGATAATTTCCGGTCGCAGCGAAGGCGGGAAAAATTCCTGTGGAATCCATTTCATCAAGCCAACAGAAAGGACAAACAGGCCGACCGTGCCACCGATGACGACAGCCCGGTGCGTCAGGCACCATGTAAGCACCTGGCGGAACAAGCGGTAAAAACGGCTTTGATACAGCGGCTTTTCGGTCGTTTCCGGTTTCACTTTGATCAAATAGTAGCCAAAAAGCGGGGCTACCATAACAGAAACAATCCACGACAACAACAGTGCCGCTAAAATAACCGGAAATAACGATTTGCAAAATTCAGATGCCGCGCCGTCTGCAAAGGCAACAGGAATAAAACCGGCACAAGTAACCAGCGTCCCCGTCAGCATAGGTTTGGCTGTCGCTTTAAAAGCATAGCAAGCGGCACTCAGCCTGTCCATCCCTTTTTCCAGCTGTACGCTCATCATTTCTACGGCAATAATCGCGTCATCTACCAAAAGCCCCAGCGCAATAATCAAGGCACCCAGGGATACTTTGTGCAAATCGATGCCGGCTATTTCCATGACGCAGAACACGCCAGTCAAAACCAAGGGAATACAAAAAGCTACGACAAGGCCCGTACGCAGCCCCAAGCTGAGAAAGCTGACGACGAGGACAATGATAATCGCTTCCCGCAGTGTATTGACAAAATCACTGATGGAATCTTTGACGACTTTTGGCTGATCTGATACTTGATGCAGTTCCATGCCGGCCGGCAAATCCTGCTTGACACTCGTCTGCAGTTTTTCCAGATTATCGCCCAGCGTCAAGATATTGCCGCCTGTCTTCATGGACAAGGCAATGCCTACAGCCGGTTTGCCGTTATAATACATTTTGGGATCTGAAGGGGCTGTATACCGCCGTTCGACAGTGGCAATATCGCCAAGGCGGAATACCCGTCCGTTAGCATTAATCGGCAGGTTGCGGATAGCTTCTATATCTTCAAAAACACCGCTGATACGCAGATATACATTGTCAGACTTCGTATCTATCATACCGGCCGGCGTCATGGCATTCTGACCCTTGACGGCATTGGCAATCACCGTAGGCGCAATGCCCAGTTCTGCCAATTTGGCATTGGCTACTTCGATATAAACTTTTTCAGACTGCTCGCCTACGATTTCTACTTTGCTGACATCTTGTACACCCAGCATAATACGGCGGATTTTTTCTGCTTTCTGCCGCAGTTCTTCATAGGAATAGCCATCGCCGGTAATCGCATAGACAGACCCATAAACATCATCAAAGCGGTCATTGTAATACGGCCCGTAGACGCCTTCAGGCAAATCTTTTTTCATATCCTCCGTCAAATTCCGCACTTCGTGCCACGTGCTGCGAATGCTGTCTGCCGGTGCCTGGTCGGTCAGATTGACATAGATGACAGCTTGCCCCGGACTGGAATAACTTTTAATGTAGTCCAGGTTCGGCGTATCCTGCAGTTTTTTTTCAATTTTATCTGTTACTTGATCTTGCATCTGCTGGGCTGTCGCTCCGGGCCAGGCAACAGTAACGACCATTTGCCGCACCGTATATGCCGGATCTTCCATCCGCCCCAGTTTCATATATGAAAATACACCGGCAATGGCCACAATGACGATAAAATACCAGACAAGGACTTTGTTTTTCAGTGCTAACTCGGATAAATTTTTCATGCGTCATCACGCTCCGTCCGTACTTTTTCTCCTTCCGTGAGCATATGCACGCCTGCCGTGACGACGACATCGCCTTGGGACAAGCCGGTTACATTGACCGTATTATCGCCAAAATCCGATACGGTTACCTCTTTCAGTGATAAGGTTTTATCTTTTCCTACTACCCACACGCAAGGTGTATCTCCAGTCTGGTAAATAGCTGACAACGGCAGGACATATACCTCTGTATTCTGACTGGTTTGACTGCGGTTGGTGACGCTTGCCGTCATGCCCAGCTGCATGCCTTCCGGCGGATTGGTCACAGTCACGCAAACCTTATATGTCCGAGAAGCTGCATCTGCCATCGGGGCTACTTCCCGGACAACGCCGTTTGCCGTCTGCCCCTGCAAAGCCCAGAAGGAAATGCTGACCTCTTTGCCAATTGGGAAATCTGCCAAGCGATTTTCCGGTACATTGATTTGTACTTCCAAATCTCCCGTATGCACCAGTGTCAAAACTGTTTGTCCGGCGCCGACAACTTGTCCGACTTCGCCGACAATGCTGGATACAACACCGTCGGCATCAGCAGTCAGCTGCGTATAGGATAATTGGTTTTGCTGAGCCTGCTGTGCAGCCATTGCCTGTTCGTACTGAGCCTGGGCCTGATTGTACGTTGTTTGATATTGATCTAGCACAGCGGCACTGACAGCATCTTCATTAAATAATTGCTGATACCGCGCCAAATTGGATTGTGCCAGCTGCAGCTGTGCCTGTGCCGAGCTAACCTGAGCTTGGGCCTGATTGACGCTTTGGGCAATATCCTGCGGATTAATCGTCATCAAAACATCACCAGCATGAACCATACTGCCGAGCTGTACGTTGCGCGCCGTAATCCGGCCGCCTGCCTGAAAGGCTAAATTGCTTTCATAGCGTCCTTTGACTGTACCGGAATAAGTTCCGGCCGTACTATCCGATTCTGCTCCTACCTGCACGGTTTTGACAAGCTGCGCTTCTTCTTTAGGCTGAGTCTGCTGGCCGCAGCCGCTAAGACTCAAAACAAGCGTAAAAACAATGGCGGCATGCAGCCAAGACATGTTGCTTTTCATTTCTCCGTCTCTCCTTTCGTGTCGGCTATACTTTCAATAGAAAGATTGGCAGCATTGCGGGCCGCTATCTGCAGTCCTTGAATAGTCTGCTCAATCAGTGCCGGATCCATTCCTTTTGTCGTTTCATGAATCCACCGCTGAAGTATGTCCAGCAATGCCTGCCGGATACGTTGGGCTTTTTCCGTCAAATAGATATATTTAAACCGCCGGTCTGCATCATCTTGTTTTCGCCGGATATATCCCTTCGCTTCCAGCGTTTTGACGTTGCGGGCAATAAGTGCCTTATCTGCCGTCAATGATTTGCAAACATCATCCTGGCTTCGTCCGTCACCTCGGTACAGTTCCACTAAAATGACATACTCAGCATAACTAAGCTGCCACGGCTGGCAGGCATAAGAAATAAAGGCCTGGGAACGCCGATTAAGCACGCCAAAATGATAACCAATGCTCGTATAATCCATGACTGTCCCTCCTTTATAAAGTTGACCAAATCAACTATTTATACATAGTATAGCAAATTTTGTTTTTTCAAGCAATAGTGCTTAATTTAGCAAAAAGGAGTTGTAACAACATGAAATTTTGAGTTCATGTGTTACAACCCCTTTACTATACAGTGTTACGTGCATCGTTTGAAACAATGCTATTTATTTTCTTTAAACTAAAAACTTTTAAAGGCAACGACATAATTCATAATAACAAAATCGTTATATATGCCGTCTTATTACTTTTTATTTAACACACTGTGCGCATGTCCATATGCCAAATAAATCAGCAAGCCTAACACGGACCAACCGCCAAACAACAGCAAGGTATGATATGACAGCTGCGTAAAGACAAAAGCACAAAAGATAAATCCCAACGGGGCGATAACATGGACTGCCGGGCAGCGGAAGCCGCGCGGCTTATCCGGATATACCTTGCGCAGAATCAAAATGCCTACGCAGGAACAGAGAAAAGCAAAAATAGTCCCGGCGCTGCATGTTTCTGCAACGATATGAATCGGCGTAAAGCCTGTGATGACAGCTACAATACAGCCAATGATGATTTGAATAATATACGGTGTATGGTATTTGTGATGTACTTTGTATAATGCCATAGGCATCAATCCGTCACGGCTCATCGAATACAGCGCACGGCTTTGTGCAAAGAGCATTCCCAAGACTACCGTAGACAGACCGCAAAGTGCGCCCGTGCCTACAATGGCAGAACCCAAATGCATGCCAATATATTCCAAAACAAATGAAGCCGGTGCTGCCGTATCCAGCATGGTATACGGTACAACCCCTGTCATAGCTGCACAAACAGCAATGTACAAGATGGTACAAATCGTCAAGGCTGAAATAATCCCAATCGGCATATCCCGATTGGGATTTTTAGTTTCTTCTGCCGCAGTAGATAAGGCATCAAATCCCAGGTATGCAAAGAACAAGACGGCTGTGCCCGCTGCTACGCCGGAAAAACCATACGGTAAAAAAGGCTGCCAATTCATGGGTTCAATATGTGGTGCCGCTAAAAACAGAAAGACAAAAATCGTGCCGATTTTGACATATACTAATATACGATTGACATGCGCGCTTTCTCGGACACCAATAACCAGCAGTGCCGTCGTCAATAAGACAATGGCAACGGCCGGCAGATTGATGAGCCCGCCGTCTGCCGGTACGGTCGTCAGGGCTTTAGGCAAATCAATACCGCAGGAATGCAGAATCCCTACAAAATAGGCAGACCAGCCGCCGGCTACGGCACTGGCACCTACAGAATATTCCAAAATCAGACTCCAGCCAACCCACCAGCCAAAGATTTCACCCAGTGATGCATAGGCGTACGTATACGAACTCCCGGACACGGGCAAAAAAGATGCCAATTCCGAATAGGCCAGGCATACAAACGCACACGTAACCGCAGCCAATACAAATGATAACATAAGTCCAGGCCCGGCATATTTAGCTGCGCCAATACCTGTCAGGACAAATATGCCGGTACCAATAATAATTCCCAAGCCCATCAGCGTAATATCAAAAGCGCCTAGTGCTTTTGTCAATTTCTTTTCCTGCGTATGAGCCATTAAATCATCAAATGACTTCCTTCTAAAAATGTCCAAATCCCAAACCTCTTCTCTATCGCTTTATTTAGCGTCAGACGGCTTTACAACGGCTTTCCAAATCAAGCCAATAACAAATCCTACAATAGCAAAGGAAAGCCAGCCCATGCCAATAAGATGGAACGGTACCATCGTATTAAAGAATGTATCGACAGAGCCCAGCGGGATTTTGGCAGTCTGTGTGCCGTTTACTAATGCCGTTATCATCGTCAAGCCAATAGTCCAGGCATATACGCACTGCCGTCCTCCGAACAATTTATCCAAAAACGTTAAGATAACTAAAACGACTACTAACGGGTAAATAAACATTAAAACTGGAATGGCTGCTACAATGATGGTTTTCAGGCCAAACATAGCAACGCCAAAGGAAAATACAGAGAAAATAGCAACCCAGGATTTATATCCCACGCCGCCAATCAGCGAATGGAAATATGTCGCACAAGATGTAATCAAGCCGATACTTGTAGAAAGACAAGCCAGCAGTACAATAGCAGCCAAGATAATAGCCCCTACATTGCCAAACAAAATCATTGCGCTTTTGGACAAAACAGGCGCGCCTGTTTCCTGAATACCAAAGGCCATGACGCTGTCTGCACCAATTTTAGCAATAAAAATATAGACAAAGGCTAAACAGCCTACAGCGATAAGACCGGCCCGGAATACTTCTTTGGTAACAGCTTCCGGAGTTTCAGCCCCATCTTCCATGACAAATTCAATAACCAAAATAGCAAAGACAAGTGAAGCGATGGCATCCATTGTATTATACCCATCCAAAAATCCCTGTACAACCGCCATGGTTGACGTAGCATATGCTGCTGTAGCAGCTTCCGGCGTTCCCAGGGGTGTAATAAAGGATTTGATAATGAGCAGTAAAATAACAACTAACAATGCCGGCGTCAAAATTTTACCAATACGGTCAACTAATTTTTGCGGAGAAGCAGACAACCAATACGAAATCGCAAAGAAAACGACTAAAAATACAGTCATTATCATATCAGTATTTCCATCTCCCAAAAACGGGCGAATAGCGATTTCATACGATACACTGCCGGTTCTCGGCGTAGCAAAACACGGGCCAATCGTCAAATACGAAATGACGGTAAAAAACAATCCATAGACGGGATGGACACGGCTGGCCAGTTCCTGCAGGTTTTTACAGCCTGAATACCCCATAGCCAATACACCGGCCAAGGGCAAACCTACGCCGGTAACGACAAACCCCAAAACAGCCCACCAAACGTTTTCACCGGCATTTTGTCCCATAGATGCCGGGAATATTAAGTTGCCTGCTCCAAAGAATAACGCAAAAAGCATTAATCCGATGGCAATCGTACGATTTCCTTTTTTTTCACTCATAACACTACCTCCTATCCAAGCAGAACAAAGAAAACCATAAAATGATAAACATATTATAAATAACAAACTTTAAATTATATGTTTATTTTATCATATAATTGCTAAAATGTCATTTTATATTTTAGCTTTTTTATATTTTTAATAATTCGGTGAAAAAATTCACAATATGTATAAATGAAAAATGCTTTATAGTAATCTATAACAATTACTATAAAGCATTTTATTGGTTGTGCATTATTTTTTTTAATACAGTATATAAACTTTTATTATCAGACGGTGTTTTTACGGCAAATCGCAGAAAAGATTCCGTCAATCCGGGGTAGTTACCGCATTCCCGCACCAAGATGCCCTGTTGCCGCAATGCGAAAATCAAATGTCGCATCGTAACATTGGCCGATTCTATCTTGACGAGGATAAAATTGACAGACGGTAAAAACGCCGTGCAGCCGGGCACTGTGTTTAGTTTCGCATACAGCCATTGATTAGCCGTGCGGATATAAGCCCGTGTCCGCTGCTGATAGTCTCGATCTTGCAGTGCCGCAACTCCTGCACACTGCGCCAATACATTTGTGTTCCAGACATCTTTTTGCGCTTCCATGGCATCTGCTTTATCCGGCGGAATGACAGCAAATCCCAAGCGAAGTCCCGGCAGGGCATAAAACTTAGTCAATGAACGAATCACGAAGACATGGTCATATCGGGCAGGCAAGGAACGAATGGTATATTGTTCTTCATCATCCCGAAAATCCAAAAACGACTCATCGACGATTAGATCTGTATGCGTTTGTACTGCCCGCTGCGCCAGTTTTGTGAGTTTTTCCGCAGAAAGCAATGTGCCCGTTGGATTGTTGGGATTGCCTAGGATGATGCAGTCCGCATCATCACACGCATCATACAGCGCGTCCCAATTCATAGCAAAGCCATCTGCCTCCTGCAGCAGGATATACGAAACATCGGCATGACAAGACTGGGCTGCCTTTTCATATTCACTAAACGAAGGCACGGGCAGCACGACCCGTTTGGGGCGAAAGGCATGCATATAGACATAAAAAAGCTCGGCCGCGCCATTTCCCAATATAATGGATTCATACGGAATATGATACTGCGCCTGCAAGGCCTGTTTGAGCATTGTTCCCTGGGGATCTGGATAATGCATCACATCGTCTATATGCATCTGAATCGCTTTTCTGACATTAGGGGAAAGTCCCAACGGGTTGATATTGGCACTAAAATCCAGCCACGGTGTCTGAGCCGGGTTTTCCTGATAAATATTACCGCCGTGTTCAAATCGCTGCTGCATGGTTATCTCCTTTTTTCTATTTGCCAGCCGCCGCTGCGTAAAACAGCCGTGCCCAGCAGTTTCATCGTTGTCTTCTCTTGTACGCACGACGCTAGCGACGCTGTCCGGACCTGTTTTTCAGCTGCCGGTGGAAAAAGCAGAGCTGCAACGGTGCCGCTGTGTCCAATAACGATGCCGCTGCTGCCATAGTCTTTGCCAATCCGCTGCAAGGCAGGCAGTTCCGGCCGATACCGCACACGCTGATGCAGTACGGCGCTGCAGGTCGCCGCACGGCCAACTGCGGCAGCTGTATAGGGACGTTTTAGATACGCACAGGCAGCTGCATTCTCTTGGCCATACAACTGTTCGTTGGCATCATACTGGTTATGATACGTTTCGGTATTCATCGTGCCGCCTGCGTCAAATATAACCAGCTGCAGCGGCGGAAACGAGCTGTATGCCTGCAAAATACGGCCGCTGCGGTAGTTAATCGCCACGATGCCGGGGCAAAACACGCCGTCTGTCGGCTCTATCGATGCTGCCAGATAGGCTATTTCCTGTGCTGTCAGCGTCTTATGAAACGCAGCTGCCACGGCAATGCAAACCGCCCCAATATCTGCGCTGCTGGAAGCCATCCCTTTTCCCTGGGGAATCTCGGAAGACAGCGTGAGTGCAAAGGGAAATGCCGTTTCTCCGATGTACGCCAATGTTTGATAGACAGCCTTTTCTGCTTTTTTGCCGCACAAAAGCTGCGGCGGCTTTTTGTCTTCCACGCAAACCGTCGTATACCAATCAATAGGACACGTCACGAGAAAAGGCTGGTTTTCCCAATATCCCTGTACCAATTCGCCGCAGGAGCCGGGAACGCGAACGATGATTTTCATGGCGCTGTCACCACTGGCATCCGGCTGCCAACAGTACCGCAAAAATCGTAACTGCATACATCAAATGAACGGCCTGCCGGATATGATGTGGTGCCAATGGCTGCAGCGCATCCCCCATATACGCGCGAAATGTTGTTTTGCCAAAATACGAATTATACCCGCCCAAGCGTATTCCCAAAGCCCCCGCTACGGTGGCTTCAGCATATCCCCCATTGGGACTGGGATGCTTGGCTGCATCACGCCGCATCATACGCCAGGCCATACGCCCATGATGACGCAAAAGGACAGCGGCTATGATAAAAAGCACGGCACTGATGCGTGCCGGAATATAATTGAGCAAATCGTCCAGACGAGCGGCAAAGCGGCCAAAATACAGATAGCGTTCATTTTTATATGCAATCATAGAGTCCAGCGTATTGACTGCCCGGTAAACCACTGCCAGCGGCACGCCGCCAATGGCAAAGAAAAACAGTGGTGAAACGATGCCGTCCGTCGTGTTTTCTGCAACAGTTTCAACCGTCGCCCGGACAATTTCGCCTTCATCGAGCTTGTCTGTATCTCTGCCGACAATCCAGCCTACTTTCATGCGGGCCATCGGCAGATGATGATGCAGTAAATAATGATAAATCTCCATCCCTGCTTTGGCAAGACTATGCGGACAAATCATCAAGGATAATAGGAGCCCCTGCACCGCATAATATACATATATATTATCCAGATACAAAACAAACGCCAAAATGAGTTCGGTTATGTCATAGGCGATACAAAGCGTAAGCAGCGATACAATCATTCCCGCTATAAACTGCAGGCGCGGGCTGGCCGTTTTGTCATACAAACGGTGTTCCAGCCAAGAAATGCAGCTGCCAATCAGCGCTACCGGATGCAGCCTGCTGTGCGGGTCACCGATGACGCAGTCAAAGAGAAAAGCAAGCAGACAAATCATTTTATAGTTCTCTCTTTCATTATTTTTTGCAGTACGTCCATGCGCAAATGCTGCCGCACGATATGGGCCAGCCGGTCATAACTTTTTTGCTTTTCTGCGCGGTAATTTCGAGATACCGGCAGTGCAGGCAGCCCTTTTTGCAGGCGCAGGGCATTGAGCATACAGCGTCTAAATACATCATTGTCAAAAATGCCGTGCATATACGTTCCCCAGACCAAGCCGTCAGCCCGGGCGCTACCGTGAACCTCCCGGCACGCTTTGCCAGCCCGCTGTGTCAGACAGATGGGATGAAGGACATGCTCTTGAGTATCCGTCGTCTGTCCCATGTGAATTTCATAGCCTTCCAGCTCGCCGCAGGCAATCTTCTGGCCAGCAAAATACAACTCGCTGCAAACGCCTTTGACTTGGGACGTCATTTTTTTTGGCGAAAATACCGTTTCAATAGGCAGCAAACCCAATCCCTGTGTATCTGCCAGCGACGATTCCGTATGGGACGGGTCGTGAATCCATTGCCCCAGCATCTGATAGCCGCCACAAATGCCGACAACCGGCGTTCCCTGCCGCAGGGCCTGCTGAATGTGCCGCTCCATGCCGCTTTGGCGCA
>DJEN01000004.1 GCA_002431345.1 Megasphaera sp. UBA5897
ATTTTTGCATGTATTTCCTTATGATATCTGATGGGACATGAATCAATCCTTTAGTAAAAGAGAGGAAACTAGGAACACTCGTCAATGAACTTGGTGAGAATGATGCCCATATGATAATCAAATAGGAAAAATTTATTCTTATTTTGGAAGGGGAAATCTCATAATGAAAACCAAAGTATTAACAGCTCTCGCAGCTACTATGGCTGTAGGTGCTGCATGCGCTTTTGCAGCCAATCCGTTTGTTGATGTACCGTCTGACAGTTGGGCATACAAATCCGTTGTAGAACTCGCTGACGCTGGCATTATCCAGGGCGTTGACGGCTCTTATTTCCAGGGCGAACGCAACATCACTCGTTATGAAGCAGCTGAAATGGTAGCCAAGGCTATGGCTCACATGGACAAAGCTTCTGTTGAACAGCGCGCCCTCATCAACAAATTGGCTGATGAATACGCTGCAGAACTCAACAACCTCGGCGTTCGCGTCGCTGCCTTGGAAAACAAAGTCGGCAATGTAAAATTAACTGGCGATGCACGTATCCGTTATCAGCATCAGAGCGACAATGATGATTACAAAAATGATAACGCTTGGGATTATCGTGTTCGTCTCCGCGGCAATGCCCAGGTCAATGACCGCACAACCGTAACATACGGCATCAGCACCAACGACATGAATTTTGGTGATAACGAAAAAGCTTCTGACGGCAGCAAAGTATTCACAGATGATGCCAAAGTTGATTACAATGTTGGCAGCTGGAACTTCAGTGTAGGCCGTACGGATACATACGTACTCGGTGGTGACAATGCCTATGGCTTCCAGTACGGTGATGTATTTGACCGTGCTGAAATGAAATATGCAACAGATAAATTCGCAGCTACTGCCGGCTATGGTAAATTTAAAGAAGGCGATGACCTTTTGGCAGCTAAAACGGGTTATGGCGAATTAGAAGGTTTCTTTGGTAACGGCTCTGCTGTAGGCGTATATTACAACTCCTTTAATAAAGCAGACAGCACCACGACAACAAATGCAGATGACCTTTGGGGTGCATATGCTTCTGTTAACATGGGTTCCAAATGGAATGCCTTGGCAAACTATGAACGCGTCAGCCTGCGTAACGACAGCGACAAAAAAGACGTTTGGATTGGCAAACTGACCTATGGCGGTGCCGATGAAAACGTTAAAGGTTCTTGGGACGCATGGGTTGAATACCTCGATACAGATAAAGGTGCATTCCTCGGCGGCGCAACTAACTCTTGGCGTGACAACAGCGTACTCGACGGCGTTCGTTCTTGGGGCGTAGGCGTTGATTACACGTTGGCTAAAAACGTCATCTTGACGGCAGCACAGTCCTTCGGCACCAATGCCAAAGGCAATGCAAAAGACCCGAAAGAATTTACGGACGTTGAACTCAACTTCTTATTCTAATTTTAGAAAAAGCAATACAGGGGCAGTCGCAGCAAGCGATATGCCCCTTTTTCTTGTCTTGTGTTGACTGGCTGCAGGATAAGATGCTATGATGATACGAAGAACACTTTATTGTGATAAAGTAAGGGAGGCCCTTTCATGGACATACGATATATCAAAGCAGACCCAAGTGGGAATACGACTATTTTTGTACTCAGCCAGACAGTGTCGGCACAGCGCAGTGCCTTGGCAGCCAAGCTGCTGCGGCCGGACTGTATTGGTGCCGAACAGGTAGGGTATTTGACTATGGCGCAGGACAAACCGATTCGTGTGGACATGATGGGCGGCGAATTTTGCGGTAATGCGTCACGGTCAGCCGCAGCGTATGCCTTGCTGTGTTCCGGCAAAACGGAAGGCGACTATGCCGTTTCCTGCTCCGGCTGCGACCATGTGCTGCAGGCTCATGCCGTACAGCGAGAAAAAAACAAGTATGATGCGTATATAGAAATGCCCCTGCCTCTGGCTGTAGAGGCTATCCTGATGGACGTAGGCGGCATGCCGAGCCGCTTCTTTCGCGTTTCCCTGCCCGGAATAGTCCATTTTGTTCATTTTATCGATGATACGGCATTGGCCGACAGAGAGGTATTTTGGCAGGCTGTGCAGGATTATGCGGCTGAAGAAGCGTTGGAAGCCTATGGCTTGATTCTCTTCTCACCGAGACAGCTGCAAATGATTCCGGCTGTGTATGTGACAGCTACGGATACGTTGTATTGGGAAAACAGCTGCGGCTCCGGCTCAGCGGCTGTCGCGGCGGCACTGGCCTGCATGGGCAAAAAAGATGTATCCTGCACGATACATCAGCCCGGCGGTACGATTGATATTATGGCTCATGTCGAAGACGGACAGCTTTGCCGTATTGTTATCGGCGGGCCCGTTGTGTTTGGTGAAGAACAACAAATTACATTGTCATAAAAAATTGCCCTATGATGTCAAAAAGACTCATAGGGCAATTTGGGGTACATCTAATATGTTTGATGATATCGCTGCGTGTACTGCGTATTAA
Organism: Megasphaera sp. UBA5897; assembly: GCA_002431345.1. Taxonomy (GTDB): domain Bacteria; phylum Bacillota; class Negativicutes; order Veillonellales; family Megasphaeraceae; genus Megasphaera. Next base: position 2,466 of record DJEN01000004.1, read on the forward strand.
CCATGCAGTTGGTCTAATAGATGATGCAGGCTGTCGATTTGTTTGGCAGCTTGTTGCCGTACCATTTCCGGGTCGACGGTGATGCGGGCTGTGCCGCTGTCCATGGCAGCTTTGGCGACGGCAGCGGCAACAGCTGGTGCCACGCGTTTGTCAAAGGAGTCGGGAATGACGTATTCATCGGTCAGTTCGTCGTCTTTGATGAGAGAGGCAATGGCATGTGAAGCAGCGAGCTTCATATCTTCGTTGATGCTGCGGGCGCGAACGGCCAGGGCACCGCGGAAAATGCCGGGGAATACCATGACGTTGTTGATTTGGTTTGGTGAATCAGAACGGCCTGTACCGACGACTCTGGCACCGGCTGCTTTGGCCGACTGATAATCTGTTTCCGGAATCGGGTTGGCCATGGCAAAGACGACAGCGTCCTTGTTCATGGAAGCGATGATTTCCTTGGTAAACAAATGAGGACCGGATACGCCGAGAAGCAGGTCGGCTCCTTGTACGGCGTCTGCCAGCGTACCGTGCTGTTTGGTTTTGTTGGTCAGGGCAGCCAGTTCTGCCTGTACGGGGTTGAGACCTTCCATGCCTTCATAGAGCATGCCGGCTTTATCGACCATCGTGACGTTGGCAGCCCCGGCACGGACGAGGAGACGGCCGATTGATGCGCCGGCGGCACCGGCACCGTTGATGACGATTTTTGCCGTTTTTAACTCTTTATGGACATGGCGGAAGGCGCCGATGACCCCGGCAAGGGCGGCAATAGCTGTGCCGTGCTGGTCATCATGAAAGACAGGAATGTCCATTTCTTTTTTCAGCGTCGTTTCGATTTCATAGCATTTAGGGGATGCAATGTCTTCCAAGTTGATGCCGGCAAAAGACGGCTGCAGCCGTTTGACCGTTTCAATAAATTGCTGCGGGTCTTTGGTGTCCAGGCAAATGGGCACGGCATTGACGCCGCCAAAAATCTTGAAGAGAATGGATTTCCCTTCCATGACCGGCATAGCGGCTTCTGGGCCAATGTCTCCCAATCCCAATACGCGCGTACCGTCAGATATGACGGCAATCATGTTGCCGCGGCAGGTCAAATCAAATGACAAGTCGCTGTCTTTGGCGATTTCCCGGCATGGCTGTGCGACACCGGGCGTATACAAGGTACTCAAATCATCGTGGGTCTTGAGGACGGCACGGGGCATCGTTTCCAGAATACCTTGTTTGCCGCGGCGGACCTTCATGGCTTCTTCATCAAAATTCATGGGTTAGTCACCTCTCATCAAAATATAAACACATAATATACATTATATAAAAATTGTTCTCTTTCGACAAGACGGCGGTTTTGCATTGACAGGACCTTAGGTGTTCTTGTATAATAAAGCCATAATCATGTGACTGACGGAAGTGGAGCATACCACGGGGAGCATGATAGATACCAAGCCGACCGTCTGGGCAATTTCCAGAATGTCGGTGTTTTTTTATGGATAAAATAAGGAGTGAAGCAATTCATGGCAAAGGTATTAAGCGATATTGAAATTGCACAGCAAACAGCACTGGAACCGATTGTAAAGATTGCGGAACAAGCAGGTCTTTCAGAAGATGACTTGGAATTATATGGTAAATATAAAGCAAAAATTTCATTTGATGCGATTAAACGTCTTTCCAAACAAAAAGACGGCAAGCTCGTTTTGGTAACGGCTATTACGCCGACACCGGCCGGCGAAGGCAAGACGCTGACGACGATTGGTCTGGCACAGGCATTGAACCAAATGGGACATAAAACGGTCGTCGCACTTCGTGAACCATCACTGGGCCCGGTATTCGGCATTAAAGGCGGCGCAGCCGGCGGCGGCTATTCACAAGTCCTGCCGATGGAAGATATAAACCTTCATTTTACCGGTGATATGCATGCCATTACGGCAGCCAACAACTTGCTGGCTGCAGCCATTGACAACCACGTTCATCAGGGCAATGCCCTGCGTATTGACGTGCGGCGCATCATTTGGAAACGCGTCATGGATATGAACGACCGTGCGCTGCGCAACATCGTCGTCGGCATGGGCGGCAAAGTCTGCGGTTTCCCGCGGGAAGATCATTTCATGATTACCGTCGCTTCGGAAATCATGGCAGCCCTTTGCCTGGCTCATGATTTGATGGATTTGAAAAAACGCATGGGCGATATTACCGTAGCCTATGATTTGGACGGCAATCTCGTGACGGCCCGCCAGCTCGGCATCGAAGGGGCTATGGCCATTCTCATGAAAGATGCCATCAAGCCGAACCTGGTACAGACTATCGAACATACACCGGCTCTGGTACATGGCGGCCCCTTTGCCAACATTGCCCACGGCTGCAACTCTGTCGTTGCTACCAAACTGGCCATGAAAATGGGAGATATTGCCGTAACGGAAGCTGGATTCGGCGCAGATCTCGGCGCAGAAAAATTCATGGACATCAAATGCCGTTTTGCCGGCATCAAACCGAATGCAGTCGTCATCGTAGCGACAGTACGCGCCCTCAAGATGCACGGCGGCGTAGACAAGAAAAACTTGCAGGAAGAAAACGTTGCTGCTCTGAAAAAGGGCTTTGCCAACTTGGCAAAACATATTGAAAATATGCGTCAGTTTGACGTGCCGGTTCTCGTAGGTATTAATAAATTCATCACCGATACGGATGAAGAAATCGCGACACTGCGCATGCTCTGCGAAGAATACGGTGTAGATGCAGCTCTCAACAACTGCTGGGCCGAAGGCGGCAAAGGCGGCTTGGAAATGGGTGAAAAAGTTCTGCAGCTCCTGCAGCAGCCGCAGACACCGTACAAACCGCTCTATGATGTCAACGACACGATTCCGCAAAAAATGGAAACTATCGTCAAGAAAATCTATGGCGGCGACGGCGTAGTTTTTGAAAAAAATGCCCAGAAGCAGATTAAAGAATTGGAAAAATTCGGCCTCGACAAGATGCCGATTTGCGTAGCCAAGACACAGTATTCCTTGTCCGACGACCCGTCCCTGTTGGGTGCGCCTCATGGCTTTACTGTCACGGTACAGGATGTACGTGTTTGCACAGGTGCAGGATTTATCGTCTGCCAGACCAGTAATATTATGACAATGCCGGGATTGCCGAAAGTACCGGCTGCCAATCGAATGGATATAGATGAAAATGGCGTCATTACAGGATTGTTCTAAAACCGATTTTAGCTATTTCAAGTCCATGCCGCTGGATGAGCTTTTGGAAGAGGCAGCTTCCAAAGAACCGGTTCCCGGCGGCGGTGGTATTGCCGCTATGACCGCTGCGTCGGCAGCAGCGCTCGTAGAGATGGTAGCGAATCTGACGATTGGCAAAAAAGGCTATGAACAGGTAGAACCGCAAATGAAGACGATTCAGCAGCAGGCAAGGACACTGCGTGCCCACTATCTCAAGGGTATTGAAGACGACGCCAAGGCATTTGACGGCGTTATCCGCGCAGTACGCCTGCCCAAGGATACGCCTAACAGGGCAGCGGTAGTGCAGCAGGCCTTTAAGGATGCGGCCATCATACCGTTTACACTGGGCAAGGATATTTTTACGCTGCTGCAGCTGGCAGCACAGACGGTGCAGTACGGCAACGCCTGGGTCATTACCGACGGCGCTATAGCCGCCATGAATGCCCGCGCAGCCATGCGGTCTGCCTTTTACAGTGTCCGCATCAACCTTAAATCCATCAAAGACCCGGCATTTGTCCATACGATGATGCAGTCGATTTTGGATATTGAAGAAAAAGCACGGCACGTAGAAGAACAAGTAGAAACGTTATACGCAAATCGATAACAGTAAGGGAGTTGTACATGGAGGATGTTTCCTATATGCACAGCTCCTTTTTTGCAGTAGTTTGCCGGGACAGCAAAGTACGTAAAAAGAGGGGGAAGACAGGCATGACAGACTATAAAGAGTATATATATGCTGTATATGAAGAAAAAAGTTTTTCTAAAGCAGCTAAAAAATTATACGTATCGCAGCCATGGCTGAGTGCGGCTGTCAAAAAGGTGGAGCAGGAGCTGGATGTACGGCTTTTTGACCGCAGTACGACGCCGATTTCTTTGACAGAAGCGGGAGCCTATTATATACAGTGCATCGAAGAAATACGACGCATTGAACAAGACATGATGCAGCATTTTCAAGAGATGCGGAATGCACAGCACCGGGTACTACATATTGGCAGTTCCATGTTTTTCTGCACGTATGTCCTGCCCAGCCTGCTGCAGGATTTTCGCGCAGCCTATCCCCATGTCGTGATTCGCTTTGAAGAGGGAAACAGCCAGCAGCTGCTGCAGCGCATGCTCAATGGCAAACTGGATGTTATTCTTGAAGCAGAGCAGCTTATCAATCAGCAAATCGTGCATATACCGTGGCTAAAAGAAGAAATTGTGCTGGCTGTGCCGGCTTCTTACGCAGTGAACCAGACGCTGTCAGCTTATCGGTATTCTTTTGCAGAGTTTTTGCATCGCGATACGGTACACAAAGACCCGGTACCGCTGCAGCAGTTTCAAAAGGAACAGTTTTTACTGCTTACAGAAGGCAACGACAGTTATGCCAGAAGCTTAAAGCTGTGTGAACACGCCGGATTTACGCCGCATGTTTCCATGTATTTGACACAAATGATGACGGCCTATTATTTAGCCTGTGAAGGACAAGGCATTGCGTTTTTGCGTTCGACGATTCCTTCGTATGTAACGCCGACCGACGCAGTCGTCTTTTATCGCCTGGATGATTCCCTGGCATTCCGGCAGACGTATATTCACTATCCGCAAAAAGGCATTTCACCTATTCAGAGTGAATTGATTCAATTTTTGCAGGAAGCGATGGATTCGCCAACGGATACAGCAAACGCAGGCAACAGGCGGCGTATATAGATATACGTATAGCCTATATATTCTTTCGTATTTTACGGATTGGCTGCCTGTCCGCTATACTAATACATGAAATACAGCAGTATATTTTCATACAGTGAGGGGCGAAGTGGCATGAGCAGCATGATTTCAAAACGGATGAATCAAATGATTCCTTCCGGCATTCGTAAAATTAACGAAAAAGCATTGGCAATGGAACGAGATGGCCTGTCGGTGCTGCACTTTGAAATTGGCCGGCCTGATTTTGATACGCCGGCATATATCAAAAAAGCAGCGAAGGAAAGCATCGATGCAGGCCATGTGTTCTATACATCTAATTTTGGTACGATGGAACTGCGGCAGGAAATAGCCAAAAAACTAGAACGGGAAAATCACATTACATATGCGCCGACAGAAATACTGGTCACGGTAGGACTTTCAGAAGCCGTATTTGCCGTATTGGCATCTATCTTGGATGAAGGCGATGAAATCCTTGTTCCCGATCCGGTTTGGCTTAACTATATCAATGTGCCGCGTTTTTTGGGTGCCGTGCCTGTATCGTACAGTCTGCACGAAGAAACAGGCTTTCAGATGAATTTACAAGAAATTCGGGAGAAGATTACCCAAAAGACGAAGGCAATCGTTCTCGTTACGCCCAACAATCCGACTGGCGGCGTGTTGAATGAGGAAGTGCTGCAGGGTATTGCGGCCATTGCCCAAGAAAAGAATTTACTGGTTCTTTCTGATGAAATTTATGAACGGCTTATTTATGACAACGAAATCCATAGAAGCATCGCGTCCCTGCCGGGGATGAAAGAACGGACATTTACACTGAACGGCATGTCTAAAGCCTATTCGATGACAGGGTGGCGGATTGGATATGTCGCTGCGCCGGAAGCCTATATTCAGGCTATTAACAAATTTCATCAGCACAATACGACGTGCGCGCCGTCCTTTGTGCAGGATGCGGCCGTGGCAGCACTGCGTGATGAAACGGATGAAGTACAGTGTATGGTTGCTGAATATGAACGCCGGCGCAATTATGCCGTGCAGGCAATTAACGCTGTTCCGGGTATTCATTGTACTTGCCCTAAAGGCGCGTTTTATTTGTTTATCAACTGCAAATCCTTGGGAAAATCATCAGAAGAACTGGCTGCGTATCTGCTGGATTCGGCACATCTTGCTTTGGTGCCGGGGAATGTATTTGGCCCTGGCGGCGAAGGGTATTTGCGCATGTCTTTTGCCAATAGCTATGAAAATATCGTCGAAGGATGCAGCCGGCTGAAAGATGCGGTTTTGGCATTGCAGCAGCAAAAGGGGGAATAACAGATGCGGTTGGCAACGATTCATAAAGAAGGAAAAGAAACAACCGGTATAGTCCTTTCACAGGGCATATACTGTATAGAAACATTAAATGCGTATATGGGCACGTCGTGGAAGACAGATATGATGTCCCTGATTCAGGCGGGTGAAATTCCGGGCCTTACGTATTGGTATACGCACGGCGGCAAAGAAAAACTGGAAACGCTGCCCGGCGTGGTTCCTTATGAAAAGGTACAGTATGCCCCGTTATACCGCAATCCGCAGCGCATTTTTGGCATTGGCCTCAATTATGTCGATCATGCCGGCGATTTGGGAGAACAGGCACCGGTCGGATTTCCCGGCAGTTTCTATAAACCGGCGAGCACTATTATCGGTGCTGGCGATGAAATCCATATTCCCAGACTGGCAGAAGCAAAAAAGACGACGGCAGAAGCGGAATTGGGCATTATTTTGGGAAAAGACTGCAAATATATCGATGAAGCGGATTGGCAAGATTATGTAGCGGGATATACGACCATTTTGGATATGACAGAAGAATCTATTTTGCGGCAAAATCCCCGCTTTTTGACCTTGGTCAAGGGATTTGACACATTCTTTTCTTTTGGGCCGCAGTTTGTTACGCCCGATGAAATTGATGACGTCTTGCAGTTAAAAGTACAGTCCGTTCATAACGGCGTGGTGCATGCGGAAAACACAGTAAATCATATGACCCATAAGCCAAGCAGGCTGATTGCGCTCATATCGCATATGCAGGGCTGGAAAGCCGGCGATATCCTTTCAACCGGGACGCCCAGAGCCTTTCCTATTGCCGAAGGAGATACAGCGGAATGCCGCATCATGGGGCCCAATCACTTTCAGATGGAACCGCTGCGCAATCCGGTCATCGATTTAAAACAGCATCCGGAGCGCATATAGTAATACCTATATCCTATAGGAAACAACATATGAGAAAATAATTGACTTATTTTTTGTAAAGAGTATAATAACATCATCAATAAAATACGAAGCGAAGAAGCTGCTGAACATAATGTTTGGCAGCTTCTTTTGCGTATGAGGGGGAATTGATATGGGCAAGAAGGTAGATTGGAGCCTGTTGATGGGGGCAGCGTTCCTGATGGCTACGTCTTCGATTGGACCGGGATTTGTTACGCAGACGACGGTGTTTACCCAATCGCTGATGGCAAGCTTTGGCTTTGTTATTTTGTTATCTGTCATTTTGGATGTGGGGGCACAGCTCAATGTTTGGCGGATTATTGGCGTCAGCGGCAAGAGGGGACAGGATATTTCCAATATGGTACTGCCGGGACTGGGATACTTTGTATCGTTTCTTATCGTCTTAGGCGGCTTGGCGTTTAATATTGGCAATATTGGCGGCTGCGGCTTGGGGCTGCAGGTCTTGTTTGGCATCGATCCGAAAGTGGGTGCGGCAATTAGTGCCGTCATTGGTATTTCTATATTTTTGGTAAAAGAAGCGGGAAAAGTGATGGACCGCTTTACGCAGATTGCCGGATTTGTTATGATTGCCTTGACATTGTATGTAGCTGTTTCGTCACAGCCGCCTGTAGGCGAAGCTATCGTCAAGACTTTTGCACCGGATACGATTGACTACTCAGCTATTGTCACGCTGCTTGGCGGCACAGTTGGCGGCTATATTATGTTTTCCGGAGGCCATCGGCTGATTGATGCCGGTATCGTGGGCAAAGACGCGCTGCCTCAGATTACACGCTCGTCCGTCACGGGGATATGCATTACCGGCGTTATGCGCACACTGCTGTTTTTGGCTACCTTAGGGATTATTGCCGGAGGTTTTGTGTTAGATAAGGCCAATCCGCCGGCTTCTGTATTTTTGCAGGCTGCTGGTATGGTAGGATATAAGATTTTTGGCGTTGTCTTGTGGTCTGCGGCTATCTCTTCGGTTATTGGCTGCGCGTATACGTCTGTATCGTTTATTCGTACGTTCAGCGCAAAACTGGAAGCCAATTATCGCTGGCTGATTATCGCTTTTATTGTTTTTTCAACACTTGTCTTTGTTATCGTAGGCAAACCTGTATTTATCTTGGTTATTGTCGGCACGCTGAACGGCTTGATTTTGCCGATTACGCTGACAGTTACATTGATTGCTGCCCACAAGAAACGTATTGTCGGCGACTACAAGCATCCGTTGTGGATGACGATTTTTGGCGCGATTGTTGTCGTATTGACTACGTATATGTGCGGCATGACGCTGTTGTATCAGATTCCTAAATTAATGGGCATTGCCTAGCTGGCAGGCTGTAGATAAAACATAACGGGAGGATACATACAATGGATTATAGTATGATGAAACCGAAAGATGTACGGCAGTTAATTCGTGAAGGGAAAATCAATCAGTTTACGAGCGGTATGTGCAACGGCTATGCGCAGGCAAACCTAGTAATTCTGCCAAAGGAATTAGCCTTTGATTTCTTGTTGTTTGCTCAGCGCAATCCCAAACCATGCCCTATATTGGATGTCACGGAAGCCGGATGCCCGGAACCGAAAGTCGCTGCTCCGGGAGCTGATATTCGCTATGATATACCCAAATACCGGATATACCGGTACGGCGAACTGACGGATGAAGTCAGTGATATAGCAGCGTACTGGCGGCCGGATTTAGTAGCGTTTTTATTAGGCTGCAGCTTTTCTTTTGAAGGGCCGATGCTGGATGCAGGCCTTGAAATACGGCACATTACGGAGCAGCATAATGTACCGATGTATATTACGAATATTCCTTGCCATGAAGCAGGCGTATTTCATGGTCCGATGGTAGTGTCCATGCGGCCGATGAAAATGAAAGACGCCATTCGCGCGGTTCAGGTAACGAGCCGGATGCCGTCTGTTCACGGCGCGCCGGTTCATATCGGCGATCCGGCAGCCATTGGCATTCACGACATTACCAAACCTGATTTTGGCGATCCGTCAACGATTCAAGCAGATGAAGTGCCTGTATTCTGGGCGTGCGGCGTAACACCGCAGGCTGTTGCCATGGCAGTCAAGCCGGCATTTATGATTACGCATGCGCCGGGACATATGTTTATTACGGATTTGCTGAATGCATCACTCAGTGTATTATAGGAGGAATAAGGCATGTATCACGTCGATTTAAATAGTGATTTGGGAGAAAGTTTTGGCTTATATACGATTGGCAACGATGAAGAGGTTCTGCAGTATGTATCATCAGCCAACATAGCCTGCGGCTTTCACGCCGGAGACCCGCATGTTATGCAGAGAACAGTCGCAATGGCCGCAGCTGCCGGCGTTGCTGTTGGCGCACACCCCGGCGTACCTGATTTGATGGGATTTGGCCGACGCAAAATGGATATTACGCCGCAGGAAGCGTATGCAATGGTGTTGTACCAGGTAGGAGCTTTGCAGGCGTTTACAACGGCAGCTCATGTACCGCTGCAGCATGTCAAGCCGCATGGTGCCTTATACAATATGGCAGCAAAAGATAAAGCACTGGCAGCTGCGATTGCCCAAGCCGTTCATGATGTCAATCCACAGCTTATCTTGTATGGATTAGCCGGAAGTTATTTGATTAGCGAAGGGAAAAAAATAGGCCTGCAGACGGCCAGTGAAGTATTTGCCGATAGGACATATCAGCCAGACGGCACGCTGACGCCGCGAAGCCAGCCGGATGCGATGGTAACCGATGAAGACCTGGCCATATCCCGCGTGCTGCGCATGATTCAGGAAGGAGTCGTTACGGCACAAAACGGCGCCGATATTCCGGTCCAGGCTGACACGATTTGCATTCACGGCGACGGTGCCAAAGCCCTTGCTTTTGCGCATAAAATCAGAACCGCATTGGAAGCCCATGATGTAGCTGTCCGTGCGTTTGTGTGAGGTGCCGCATGGAACAAGATATACAAATACAATCATTTAATGAAATGGCCGTTCATATTTCATGGGGACAGACCATTTCGCCGCGCATTCACCGGCAGGTACGGGCTGTCGGTGTGTATATAGAAAGCCATCCATTTGCAGGGTATAAAGAGTGCGTCGTATCGTATACGGCTGTGACGATTGTATACGATCCATTTATCGTGCGGATCCAAGAAAAGACAGACAACGCCCAGCAGTTTGTCAAAGCTTACGCCCAACAGGCTGTACAGCATGCAGATATGGACAGTCTGCCTCAGGCTCGTGACGTAGTTATTCCTGTATGCTATGGCGGTGCCTATGGACCGGATTTAGAGGAAGTGGCACAGACGCTGGACATGACGCCGGAAGAAGTCGTCCGCATACATACCAGCGGTACGTATTTGGTATATATGATTGGCTTTTGCCCTGGCTATCCCTATATGGGAGGTCTGGATAAACAGTTGTGGATTCCGCGGCGTCAGACACCCCGCTTGGCTATACCAGCCCGTTCCGTAGCCATTGCAGGCCAGCAGGCCGGCATCTATCCGATGGAAACACCTGGCGGCTGGCATTTGCTGGGCCGTACAGCCGTCGATTTGTTTACGCCCGATGCGGATACGCCAAGCCTGCTGCAGGCCGGCGATGTCGTGCATTTCAAGGCGATTACCGAAGAAGAATACAAACAGATACGAGGTGACAGACCGTGAGTATAGTTGTCGTACGAGGCGGCATGCAGTCTACGATTCAGGATTTGGGACGGTATGGCTGCCAACAATACGGAATCGTAGTCAGCGGTGCCATGGATAAAGATGCCCTGCGCATTGGCAATATGCTCGTCGGCAACCAGCCGAATGAAGCTGCGTTGGAAGTGACCATGATCGGCCCGGTGCTGCGGTTTACGGAAGATGCGCTGATTGCCGTGACGGGCGGTGATTTGCAGCCGCAGCTTGACGGCAGGCCTTTGCCGATGGGCAGACCGGTGGCAGTTGCAGCCGGCGCATTGCTGCGGTTTGGCAAGCCCGTGACCGGGTGCCGTGCGTATATATGCGTATCCGGTGGATTTGACGTACCATTGGTTATGGGCAGTAAGAGTACGTATTTGCGGGCTGCCTTGGGCGGTTATCAAGGCCGGGCACTGCAGAAAAATGATGAAATACGCCTTTGCGGCATGACAGACGCTGGGCGGCATATGGAATCTTTTTTGCAGCAGAAAGGGCCGTATAAAACGACAAACTGGTATGTCATGGAACCGGCTCGTTTTTATGCCGCATCACAGCATGCCATTCGTATTACCAAAGGGCTGCAGTATGACTGGTTTGCCAAAGAAAGTCAGGAAAGTTTGGTCCAAGATACGTTTGCGATTACCGTGCAGGCTGACCGCATGGGATATCGGCTGCAGGGAGGCGCGCTCCATTTGCAGGAAGCACGGGAACTGATTTCCGAACCGGCTGTGGAAGGATCGATTCAAGTGCCGGCAGGCGGCGAAGCCATTATATTGATGGCGGACCATCAAACCGTGGCAGGATACCCTAAGATAGGGCAGGTCGTCATGGCTGATATGGGCCGGCTGGCGCAGTGCAGGCCGGGAGAATCGCTGCGCTTTACCATGATTACGACAGAAGAAGCCGAAGCGCTGTGGATGCAGCGGGAAGAATATATGCAGCATATCGCCGTGTATATTCAATGCCAGTTTTCTATGTAACAGGCATTATTATGCTGCCGCAGATGGGCAGAAAGATGGAGAGGATATATTGTGAATATAAAAGAAATCGAAGCATTAATTCAGGTATTTGAAAACTCAACGTTGACGGCTTTGAAAGTACAGCATGCCGATGAAACGATAGAAATGAGCAAAAGGGAAACACCCGCAGCGGCAGCTGTAGAAAATCCCGCAGCAAAGCCAGCTGCTGCATCTGTACTGCCGTCATCTAAGGAAGAAGTGATTGCCGCCCCGATGGTAGGTACGTTTTATATGGCAGCCCATCCGGGAGAAGAACCGTTTGTGCATGTTGGTTCCGAAGTGGCGGAAGATACGACCGTTTGTGTCTTGGAAGCGATGAAAGTCTTTACGGAAGTGCCGGCGGATATGTGCGGTAAAATTACAGAAATACTTGTCAAAGACGGCGAATTTGTAGAATACGGCCAGCCATTGTTCAAAGTACAATGCAAATAGAGGTGTGACAATGGGACATTTCAAAAAGATATTAATTGCCAACCGGGGAGAAATTGCCGTGCGTATCATTCGGGCATGCCGGGAACTGCATATTCGTACGGTTGCGGTCTATTCGACTGCCGATGCCCAAGCGGCGCATGTGCTGGAAGCGGATGAAGCGTACTGCATCGGCCCGGCTCCTTCCGGAAAAAGCTATTTAAACAGCTTAGCGCTGCTGACGGTTGCAAAAAAAACAGGAGCTGACGCGATTCATCCGGGGTACGGATTTTTGTCAGAAAACGCTGATTTTGCCGATGCCTGCACGGCTGCCGGCATTACGTATATTGGCCCGTCGAGTGCAGCTATCCGCGCGATGGGAGATAAAGCCCAGGCACGGGCGACCATGATGGCAGCCCATGTGCCGGTAGTACCGGGGACGAAAGATTTGATTCGCTATGTCAATGAATGCGAAGCAGTTGCCAATAAAATCGGCTATCCTATTTTAATTAAAGCGACAGCCGGCGGCGGCGGCCGCGGCATGCGGGTCGTAGAAAATAAACAAGAGCTGAAAAAATCATTGCAGGAAGCGATTCGGGAAGCAGAACAAAATTTTGGCAACGGCGGGGTATACGTAGAAAAATATCTGCATCATGCCCATCACGTAGAAATCCAAATTATGGCAGATGCCTATGGTCATGTCGTTACCTTGGGAGAACGGGACTGCTCGACCCAGCGCCGCCATCAAAAAGTGATTGAAGAATCGCCATCCCCGATTTTGGATGAAAAAACAAGACATGCCATGTGTGAAGCTGCCAAATCAGCGGCACAGGCAGTGCAGTACTGCGGGGCCGGGACCATTGAGTTTATTGTAGATGAAGATAAGAATTTTTATTTTATGGAAATGAATACCCGTATCCAAGTAGAACACGGCGTAACGGAAATGGTGACCGGCACCGATTTGGTCAAAACGCAGATTTTGGTAGCCCAGGGAGATCCCCTGCCATGGAAACAAAGCGATATTCATGTACAGGGCTGGGCCATTGAATGCCGGATTAATGCGGAAGATCCGGGTAATAAGTTTATGCCGTGCCCAGGAAAAATCACAGAGTACGATCCGCCCAAGGGAGACGGGATTCGGATAGATTCCTGCGTAGCGGCAGGCTCGGTGATCAGCCCGTTTTATGATTCGATGATTGCCAAAGTTATCGTTCACGGCAAGACAAGAGACGACGCCGTCAAAAAGATGCTGTGCGCGTTGGAAGATTTCCAAATCAAAGGCATCAAAACCAATATTAATTTGCAGTGGAATATATTGTCCAGCTTTGCTTTTCAGCAGGGAAAAATAGATACAAACTATTTGGAAGAACACCTGTTGGAATATATATAAGGCATCTTGCTTTATTCCCCCAGACGCCGTACCAAAAGAATATATGCTGGCTGGCATATGCTTTGCAGGGGCTGCAGTAAAATGAGCGTTTTTAGTCCATTTTGCTGCAGCTCCTTTTGCTGTCTTATAAGATGAAACGTCATAGATGCAGCAGTCAGACCGGCTGCTCTCCTATTTTTCCCTGCAGCAATCTATGGTATAATAACAAAGATATAATGGAAGTAGTATGTAACAAAACAGAGGAGGACATATGGCAGAGTTATTGGCTCCGGCCGGGTCGCTGGCCCATGTGTGGGCGGCGATAGATGCCGGCGCGGATGCAGTGTATTTGGGTGGCAAAGCGTTTAATGCGCGCAAGTTTGCCCATAATCTTTCTGATGAAGAATTAGCGAAGGCTGTGCGCACAGCGCATGCCTTTGGCGTGAAAATATATGTGACTGTCAATATTATCATGGCAGATAGAGAATTGAAGGAGCTGGCAGCATATTTGCGGCGGCTCGACGCCATGCAGGTCGATGGGATTATCGTGCAGGATATGGCAGTGGCTGTGCTGGCGCGGCAGGTCGCGCCGAATTTGCCGCTTCACGGCAGTACGCAGATGGCAGTGGCAGATTTAGCAGGCGTGCAGTTTTTGGAATCACTGGGGTTTACGCAGGCTGTACTGGCACGGGAAGTGCCGCTCGATGAAATCCGCACTATCTGCGCGCATACGTCGATGGCAATTGAAGTCTTTATTCATGGCGCGTCCTGCATGTCGTATTCTGGACAATGCCTGATGAGCAGTTTTATTGGCGGACGCAGCGGCAACCGCGGCGCCTGTGCGCAGCCATGCCGTTTGCCGTATCGGCTGCTGGAAGACGGCCATGCCCTGACGAAAGGAGAAGCATACCTGCTGAGCTTAAAAGATTTGAACAGCTTGGAATATATACAAGCTTTGCTGGCTGCCGGTGTGTCTTCCTTTAAGATTGAAGGACGCATGAAAGGGACGGGCTATGTCCGTACGGTTACGGCTGCGTACCGCCGGATGATAGACAGCTGCAGCCGTTCGCCGCAGGAACAGCAGAAGGCTCTGCACCAGGCAAAGGAAGAAACGGCAGAAAGCTTTAATCGGACGTATCAGCATGATTTTTTGGCCCGCACGATTGGCAGACAAACTATTACAGAAAAAAGCAGCGGCAATCAAGGCCACCGCGTCGGCCGCGTGACAGCCGTACATGACCACATGGCCGATGCCTTGCTGGATGAACCGTTGGCAGAAGGAGACATGATAAAAATTGTCGGTGCTGACGGAACGGAATATATGGATGAAGTACAATCTGCTATTGGCTCGTTTACCAATAAGAAGCAATTTACGCTGGAACTGCGCCGCCATGATGTGGGTACGGGCACACTGTACCGCTTGGCACGCAAAGAAGACCGCCAGCCCAGTCATAGCGGCCTGACGCGCCGCATTCCGATCTACGGGCATGTCGATGTCAATGAAGAGGGGCTGCTGCGGCTGACTGCGTGGGATGAAAGCGGCCATACGGCTGAGGTGCTGTCTGACTATACAGCGCAATTAGCCAAACGGCGTCCGGCTGACCAGGCATGGGTTTATGACCAGCTGAACCGTTTGGGAGATACGATATTTACGCTGGCAGACGTGACACTGTGGGCAGATGGGTATATGATTCCGGCCAGCGTGCTCAATACACTGCGGCGTCAGGCTGTCGATGTACTGATGGATGCCATAGAAACGGAATATGTCCGCCCTCGGGCAGGAAAGGATACGTATAAAGTACCTGCCGTCCCGGCACGCCCGGCTGAACACGGCCTAGGAGTTGCTGTCCGCTGTGATACGTTGGACGGCGTGACAGCCGCAGCACGCCAGGGAGCCAGCCGCATTATTTTTGGCGGCGAGTCCTACACACACCGTCCATTTACAGCAGCCCAGTGGCGTCAGGCAGCGGCTGCTGCGGCACAGGCTGGTACGGAACTATGGGCCGCTACGCCGCGCATTGTCACAGAGCGGAATGTACAGGCTGTCCAAAAAGACATGCAGACGGCTGTCCAATGCGGTGCCGCCGGTATCTATGCCGGTGCCATGAGCGTGTTTACGCTGTATCGCGAATTGGACCTGCATGTACCTATCTGTGCGGACTGGTCGCTGAATATCTTCAACAGCACGGCGGCGCAGGAATATGTGCGGCTGGGCTGTCAGGGCATTACTGTATCCACCGAAGCGACGCTGCGGCAGATTCAGAAAATGGCTGCTGGCAGTACGGTGCCGCTGGAAGCCGTTGTGCAGGGCAAACTGGAAATGATGATTACAGAATACTGCTCGATTGCCGCGTTTGCCGGCAAGGGCTGCAAAGAACACTGTCCGGCACCGTGCCTGCATCATGATTTTGCCCTGCAGGACCGCCGGGATGAGCAATTTTCTATCGTGACGGACCAGTATTGCCGCAATCACATTCTCAACAGCAAAGACTTGGACATGGTGCCGTATTTTCATGACCTGAAACGGAGCGGGGTCCAATGGCTGCGCATTGAAGGACGAGGCCGTTCTGCCGCATGGATTGAAACGATGACAAGCCGGTACCGCCGGCTGTGTGATGGCTCGGAAACGATGCTCTTTGGCAAAGAAGACCAGACCGTGACGCGGGGGCATTTTTTGCGGGGAATTTTATAAAGCAGGAGTACACATGAATGAATAAACGAAGTTTGCGCATATTAGGATTTTATCAAGTACAGCAAATGCTGGTACGGCTGGCACCGTCCCGCCTTTCCAAAGAAATTGCCCGGCGGCTCCGGCCCAGCAGTGACAGCCAGCTGGTAACTTCATGGCTCAATGATACGGAAGAAGCCGTACATTGTCTGCAGTGTGAAGCATCTACGCCCTTTGGCGGCATTGTCGATATTCGGCCGGCCCTAGAAAAAGCCAGCCGGGAAGTGACGCTGGATGGGCAGGAATGCATTGATATTTGGAACAACGTACAGCGGTATGGCGACATTCGCGCGTATTTTGCCGATAAAAAAGAGTTGTATCCCCAACTGGAAGAAAAATCACAGGCGATTGGTGATTTTTCCCAGCTGGCCCATAAAATGGCAACGGTATTTGACAACAACCATCAGATTCGGGACAATGCGTCGCCGGAATTGATGCGGCTGCGCAGCCGTATTGTCGAACTGGAACGGCAGACCAAACGATATATTAACAGCGTCCTGCAGAATAAAGAATATCAAAAGTACTTTCAGGACGTGTTGGTAACGGTGCGCAACAACCGCTATGTCGTGCCCATTAAGCAAGAGTACCGCCATGCCTTTCCCGGCATTGTTCACGACACGTCAGCCAGCGGCTCGACGCTGTATGTAGAACCGTTGGCCATTGTCAATGCCAACAACGATTTGCAGGCTGCCCGTATTGGCGAAACCAAAGAAATCGAACGGATTTTCCGCCGTTTGACGAGTATTGTCCAAGGACAGTATGAAGAACTGACAGAAAGCACGGCCTGCGTCGGCAACCTGGAATTTATTTTTGCCAAAGCCCAGCTGGCACTGCAGATGAAGGCCTGCCGCCCTCTCGTGTCAAAAAAAAGACTGGTAAAACTGGTACAGGCACGGCATCCGCTGATTGATGCCAAACACGTCGTGCCCAATACCATTATCATTGGCGGCGATTATCGGATTCTGTTGATTACAGGTTCCAATACAGGCGGCAAGACCGTTTCCATGAAGACACTGGGGCTTTTGGTATTGATGCATCAGGCCGGTTTGTTTTTGCCTGTCGGAGAAGAATCGGAACTGCCTGTTTTCCGCGATGTTTTTGCCGATATTGGCGACGAACAGGACATTTCGCAAAACCTGAGTACGTTTTCCAGCCATATGAAACAGCTCATTTATATTTTGAAGCACTGTACGGCAGACGATTTGATTTTGGCCGATGAATTGGGCTCCGGCACGGATCCGGCAGAAGGTAGTGCTATTGCGATTGCCATTTTGGATGCACTTTACCAAAAAGGCGTCTATGTGATGGTTACGACCCATTACAACGATTTGAAAAACTATGCCTACAACACGCCGGGCATTGAAAACGGCCATGTGGAATTTGATGTCAACACGCTGCAGCCAACGTATAAACTGCGCATTGGCGCGGCCGGAAGCAGTCATGCTTTCAGTATCAGCGAACGGCTCGGCATGCCGCTGGATATTTTGGCAAAAGCCAAAGAACTGCGCAGCAAAGCGCAGGATGTCGATATGGAAGCGATTTTGACCAAACTCAACATGCAGTCCAAACGGATGGACGAAGAAGAAGCAGAACTGGAAAAACGCCTGACATCCATCCGTCATACAGAAGACGAACTGCGCAAAGAAAAAGAAAAAGTATCTTCCAAGCGGCAGGATATTATTGATTCAAGCAGGCGGGAGGCTGTGGATTTAAAACGCAACCTCCGCATTGAAGCGGAACGCATTATCCGAGAACTCAAGCAGCAGTCCAAAGACAGCTCAGACAGAGAAAAAGCGAAAGCCATTGACAAGGCAAGACGGGCTATTCAGCAAATTTCCCTGCCGGATAAAGAAAAGCCGCATCGCGATCCTGTCGATGCCGGCCAGCTGAAAATCGGCCAGAGCGTTTTTGTCAATTCATTGGACGGCTTGGGAACCGTAACGGAAATCAACGGCAAAAAACTGACCGTATCGGTACGCGGCATGACCGTCCGGGTCAAACTGCAAGATGTCAGCGCGCCGTATCTGGACGAAATCAAAAAAGAAAAGCAGGAAGAAAAGAAAGCCAACGCCAAATCGTCGTATCGGCCTATCCGGACGAACAGCGTGGCGACGGAACTGAATATTATCGGCAAAACCTTTAACGAAGCCCTGCCGGATGTAGAACGCTTTTTGGATCAGGCACTGGCAGCCGGATTCAGCCCGGTCAAAATTATTCATGGCAAAGGCAGCGGCGCGCTGCGGCGGCAGGTACATGAATTTTTGGCACGGCAGCCTTTTGTCAAATCCTACCAGCTTGACGATGTAGAAGGCGGCGGTGCCGGCGTGACTGTCGTGTATTTTTAATCACATAGAAATCGTACAGCGGATTGGTGCAGTAAGGCAGCATGGCTTACTGCACCGGTCCGTTTTTTGATTCTTTGGTAGTGAAAATAGCATTGTTTTTAGCATAATACCACTAGTAAGAAAGTTATGAAATTTTTCGTTTACATATATGCAATGTACTTTTTCTTTCTGTGCGGCCAGAAAGAAAAGTACCAAAAAGAAAGAAGCCGCCGACCAGAACTCCCGCTCCCTTGCCAGCCAAAGGGCTTACTAAACGGTTGTAAGCTTGACGGGGCGGTGGAGCGCTGCGAGAGAAGTCACATTACTGCTGTTAGCACAACCGTTTTTAACGTAAG
>DJEN01000056.1:0-308 GCA_002431345.1 Megasphaera sp. UBA5897
CATTCCCGTAACGGGGCGGCTTGAAGACAAATGCAAGCAATTACGGATACGTGTATGCTGGAAAACTATCTTCGTTTCCATGAAACGTCAGATAAAATTTTTCTGAACAAATTATGACACATATAGCAAACCACTTACATAGATGAGCCGATGTTTGCTAACGCTTTCTTGTCCGATGTGTTTTCCTAGCAACCAGGCGAAATCTATTCTGCATGCTTGCCAACACCGCCCGTTACGAACGTGCCGACCGGTCGAAGACCGGATACGGAGTTTGCCGATGACGGGAACAAGCGGCGTCTGAGCGAAGC
>DJEN01000056.1:459-13709 GCA_002431345.1 Megasphaera sp. UBA5897
CAGAAAGAAAAAGTATATACGCCAATGTAAATGGCAATTTACAAGAAAAAATGGGTCATAGGGATATATCCTTTGGAATATTGTGCTTCTTTTTCGGCGGCACGAAAAAATGAATAGGTGAGGGTATCGGGAACCGTCCCTGCATTATGGCCCATATAGCAAAAAGACTGCAGCAAAACGAGAATTTTTAGCTCGTTTTGCTGCAGTCCCTGGGTCTCTATGTACAGGAGATTATAATGTTTTTACTAATTCTTCTAAATGATGGGTCAGTTTCATGTTTTCACTGTAATCAACAGGGCAGTCAATGATGACTGGTTTGTTTTGCTTAAAGGCTTTTTGCAGTGTCGGCAGCAATTCTTCTGCTTTTTTGATGCGGTAGCCGACAGCACCGACGCTTTCTGCGAATTTTACAAAATCCGGGTTGGTGAAATCGACATATTCATGGTGACCGTAATGCATGTCTTGTTTCCATTTGATTAAGCCGTAGCTGGCATCGTTGAAAATCAGCGTGACAAAGTTGGTGCCCAAACGATGTGCCGTTTCAAATTCCTGGCAGTTCATCATGAAGCCGGCATCACCGGTAATGGCTAAAATCTTTTTATCCGGATGAACTAATTTAGCGGCGATGGCACCCGGAACTGCAATGCCCATGGTGGCAAAACCGTTGGAAATCAGGCAGGTGTTTGGTTTGTAGCAGTTATAGTGGCGGGCAATCCATACTTTGTTGGCACCGACATCCGAAATGACGATATCGTCTTCCCCCATGACTTTACGGCAGTCAATCAAAGCTTTCTGCGGTTTAAGCGGGAAGGACATGTCATTGGCATAGCTTTCGTGTTCTTCTACCATGCGTTTGCGGATTTCCAATGCGTATTTTGGTTCCTGCAGACGGGCTGCTTTTTCCATAATGCGTTCCAACGAGTGGGGAATATTGCCGACGACTTCAACTTTGGGTTCATAGTTCTTATTGATGTCGGCAGGCATGGTATCAATGTGGATAATATCGGCGTTGCCGAGATGCCATTTAGCCGGCGCATATTCGATAATATCGTAGCCAATAGCGATAACCAGGCTGGCTTTTTCCAGGACTTTGGTCTGATAATCTTCCATCGGGATGCCGACGGTCCACAGGGAATAGGGATTGTCAAACGGAATAGCCCCTTTGGACATCATCGTGTTGATGACTGGCAGTTTTAATTTTTCAGCAAATTTTGTCAGTGTAGCGGCCGCATGGCTGCGGATAACGCTGCTGCCTGCCAAAATAACCGGGTTTTTCGCATACGAAATCATGGTAGCAGCGGCTTCGATTTGAGCTTCCAAGGCTGTTTCCGGTAAAATTTCTTTGCGCTGCAGCGGCTTTTCGTTTTCGCCAACAGGCATTTTGCTGATGTTTACCGGCAAATCGATGAAGGTTGCGCCTGGTTTTTCACGTTCAGCATATTTGAATGCCAAGCGGGTGATTTCAGCCATGGTATCCGGACGGACGACCGTGTAGGCACGGCGGGTAATCGGTTCAAACATGGCGCGCAAATCCAAATACTGATGTGCTGTAATGTGCATTTTGTCTGTACCGACCTGGCCGGAAATAGCGACAAGGGGCGCACCGTCGCAGTCCGCATCGGCAACTCCGGTAATCAAATTGGTAGCGCCAGGACCAAGTGTTGCCATGCAGACGCCGGCTTTGCCTGTCAGACGGCCATAGACGTCAGCCATAAAAGCGGCGCCTTGTTCGTGGCGAACCGTAATGAATTCAATTTTGGAATGCGTCAAAGCTTCCATAACAGCCAAGTTTTCTTCGCCGGGAATACCAAAGATATAATGTACTCCTTCTTCTTCTAAGCATTCGACGAGCAGCTGGGCTGTGTTTCGTAATTGTTTTTTGTCTTCCATCATATATCTCCTTTATATATAAACAGGTCTTTGCACCTTTTCCGTATTATAGTATGTGAAATCAAATTTTTCAATTTCAACATATGAAATTTAATATAATTTTAATTTTTTGTTTGTGTGGAAACGGAGAGGGGTGATACACAGTAAATGGCATAATTAAGCCGTTTACTACATATATTTTTGATTAAAAAACGAATGGAAATATTTCTTTATATAAAATACTGTTTTGTGATAAGAAAAATAAAAACATAAATGAGGCGAACATAATGAATATACTAATTAGTGCTTGTTTACTGGGCGTGTATTGCCGCTATGACGGACAGCGCAAACAATATGAAGCTGTACAGCCTTTACTTCACCATAAGAAAATTCATCTAATTCCTATTTGTCCGGAACAAGCCGGCGGGTTGGCAACACCCCGCCGTGCGGCAGAACGGCAGGACGAAAAGGTTGTGACTTGTGACGGACAGAATGTAACGCAGGCGTATCAACAAGGCGCAGAACAGGCATTGTATTTGGCACAGCTGTTTCATTGCCCGTATGCTGTGCTCAAAGAAAAAAGCCCGTCCTGCGGCAGCGGTGTCATTTATGATGGCACGTTTACCAGAACGCTGCAGCAAGGCGACGGGGTGACTGCGGCGCTGTTGCGCCGGCATGGGGTTATCGTCATTGGTGAAAGCGGTATCGCGTCCCTGCTGCAGCAGCTGCAGTAGAATGCATCAACAAAAAGAGGTCGTAACCAATTAAGCCCAAAAGTTCATTTGGTTGCAACCTCTTTTGCTATATCGCGTTACGTGTATCATTTGCAGCAGTACGATGTATTTTCTTCAAACTTCAAACTAAAAACTGCAAACTTTTACAGGAAAAAGAACATCGTGTATAGGACAGCCCAAAGCAGTATATCACAGTCCCTTCGGTTGGGTTTTTACTTAGCAGGCGGTGTATCCTGCTGTCCTTTGTCGGATGTATCGACAGAGCCGTGCCAATGGAGATATAAAAAGACGGCCAGGGCGATGACAAAGGCAATGACGCTCGTCATTTGGGCTGATTTTAAGCCCAGCGTAATGTTGATATAATCGCCGCGCAGAAATTCCAAGAAGAAGCGTTCTACAGCATACAGCATGACGTACAGCGAAAATACCTGCCCTTTTTTGTGCGGGAAAGAGCTGTAAAAGAGCAGGGCAACAAAGACGAGAATGTCAAGCTGTCCTTCCCAGATTTCTGCAGGCCACAGCGGCTGATTGCCGTACGTGTGATAGGCCAGTGTCGTATCAGGATAGAGAATGCCGAAGCTGCCGCCTGTAGGATGCCCAAAGGCGTCGCCGTTCATGAGATTGGCCATACGGCCGATAGATTGTCCCAAAATAATGGCCGGCGCCAGCAAATCCCCAAAAGCCCACGTATCAATATGATGGTGCCGCGTGTACCAAATACCGGCTAGGGCACCAAAAAGCAGACCGCCTTGAATGGCCATGCCGCCTTGCCAGACAAAGGGAATTTCCGCCAGGTGGTTGTGATAATAGGGCCAATCAAAAAAGAAGACATCCCATAAGCGGCCGCCGACGATGCCAAAGAGGCCGCAGCAAAGTGTAAAGTCAAATATATGTGTATGCCAGCCGCGGCCGTCCCGCTTCATGATGTAATAGGCGACGATGCCGGCAGAAACAATGCCCAGCATAAACAGCAGGCCGTACGCGCGAATCGGAAAGGAACCGATAAAAAATAAATATTGGTGCAATATAAAAGCCTCCTTTGGAATATATGTGTTATAATAGTACCCATGTGATTCGTATCGCAAAAGTGCTTATATTTTTTTCATTATACATGATTTTATAAAAAATTCTAGTATATATGGGGTAAAAAACACGTAAGCCCCATGATAGACGATGAGGAGATACATGAGATGAAAAACAAACGAAACATACAGACATGGTGTTTGGCTGTCATGCTGGGACTGAGTGTGCCGCTGACAAGCTGGGCAGCCCAGTCTGCTGCCGAAACGATGCAGGCAAAAACAGATGATCCGGTATTTGTTGTACCCAAAGCGGCCAACCCGATTCCGGCTGAAGCCGTCAAAGGGCTGCAGATTCGTGAAGAAAACGGCCGCTGGCTGGTATCCGACAAGGCACTGCAGCAGTACGGCATCTATGCGGCAAATGAAAAAAAGGGGACCTATTGGTTTCAGCTGCCGCCGGATAAAACAGGACAAAAACACTGGCAGAATACATGCGTCAGCCTGATGCTGCCGGGGCAGGCCGTGCAAAAGGAACGGACCGTCAATATTCGGTATGTCCGCCGTCCGCTGGGTATCAGCTATGTATTGGACAACAATGACAAATCCTTGCTGCCGCCGGCAAAGCCGACACGCGTCATCCCGCAGCTGCGCCCAACAACAGAACCCGTACAGGCTGCTAAGCATATGACCAAAGAAGGAAAAATGGACATGGTCTTATTTTGGGATCCGGTCATGAATGAAAACCAAGAGCTGCCGGTACTGCAGACCAAACAGCCGATTATGTCGCCGTGTGCCCTGCGGCTGAGCGAACACGGATTGGAACTGCGCCATCCTGATTTTGCCATGTTGGCAGCATCCTACCGGGACAAAGGCTACAGCATGTGGCCTCTGGTAGACAATCACTTTGATCCAAAACTGACGCATGCCGTTCTTCAAAACGAACAGCTGCAGGAACAAATCATCAAAGAAATGATTGGCTATGCGCTTTTATATGAATTTAGAGGATACAACTTGGATTTTGAAAATATCAACTATGCCGATAAAAACGGTTTGACGGCATTTGTCAAAAAAATCAGTGATGCTTGTCATGCCTATGGCATACAGGTATCTATGGATGTGACGTTCCTTTCAGACAGCCCCAATTGGTCACTGGTATATGACCGTAAGGCTTTAGCCGATAGTTTAGATTATATGATGGTTATGGCGTATGACCAATACGGCCGCACAAGCCCTGTAGCCGGCCCGGTTGCCTCATATCCGTGGGTGGAAAAAGGCATTGAAGCCATGCTCCCCCTGGTGCGGGCCGATAAAATTATTTTGGGGATGCCGCTGTACATGCGCCTGTGGTATGAATCCAAAGATGGCAAAGACCTGCCCAAAGATATGGCACAGTGGCCGGCAGTAGCAGGAGAAGCCGCTGGTGTTCCGGCAGAACCGTCTAGTCCGGCAGCAGCTAAAAAGCAAAAAACGAAATTGTTTGTACGGACGTTGACCATGGCAGACAGTGAAGCGTTGATGAAAAAATACAAGAGCCATGTCGTCTGGGATGAAGCATTGCAGGCCTACTACTTGGAACTGCCCCTGCAGACCGGTACGGTTAAAGTATGGTTTGAAGAAGAAAAATCACTGAAGAAAAAAGCAGAACTGGTACAAACCTATGGCTTGGGCGGCGCATGTTTTTGGCGAAAAGGGTTTGAAACCCATCAATTTTGGCAGCGATTTGCTAAACATGAATTGACTTGATGTGAACAGACCACTATAATAATACTATTAAGACGCTACTAAGGGTGTTTTTATTTATATCCGAGTAGGATAGGAGGCTTTATCAATTGGAAAAATATATTCCCCAGGAAATAGAAAAGAAGTGGCAGCACATCTGGGAAGAAAGCAAATGTGATTGTTGCCATGAAGAAGACAAGAAACCGCCGTATTACGTATTGGAAATGTTCCCGTATCCATCGGGCAATCTCCATATGGGCCATGTCCGCAACTATACTATCGGTGATGTCATTGCACGGTACCGCCGCATGAACGGCTACAATGTACTGCATCCGATGGGCTATGATGCCTTTGGTATGCCTGCTGAAAATGCGGCTATCAAACACAACATCCCGCCAGCAGACTGGACATTCAGCAACATTGCCAACATGACCCGTCAGCAGAAAGCATTGGGCTTGTCCTATGATTGGGATCGTGAAGTAGCTACGTGCCATGAAAAATACTACAAATGGACCCAGTGGATTTTTGAACTGCTGTACAAACGGGGCTTGGCATACCGTAAAGAAGCTAAAGTAAACTGGTGTGAAAAATGCAATACCGTATTGGCGAACGAACAGGTTATCGACGGCAAATGCTGGCGCTGCGATACGCCGGTTGTCAAAAAAGACCTCAAACAGTGGTTCTTCAAGATTACCGATTATGCAGACCGCCTGCTGGATGATTTGAAACTGCTGCCGGGTTGGCCGGAACGCGTCAAAACGATGCAGAAAAACTGGATTGGCCGCAGCGAAGGCTTGGAATTCAGCTTTGACATTCCGTCATTGCATGAAAAAGTAGCTGTATATACGACACGTCCGGATACAATTTACGGCGTTACTTTTGTCGTACTGCCTCCGGAACATCCGTTAGTAGGAAAGCTTCTTGAAAACAATCCGAAAAAGAAAGAATTAGAAGTATTCTGCGAAAAAGTCCGCAACACGAGCGACATCGAACGTACTAGCACCGAATCGGAAAAACTGGGCATGTATACAGGTGTGGACTGCATTCATCCGCTCACTGGCAAACCGGTTCAAATCTGGATTACTAACTACGTCTTGTACGATTATGGTACCGGCGCCGTTATGGGTGTACCGACAGGTGACCAGCGTGACTGGATGTTCGCTACTAAATACAATATCCCCAAAATCATTACTCTGCAGCCGAAAGATCATGAACTGAAGCTGGAAGAAATGGATCATGCCTATGAAGACAAAGATGGCGTTCTCGTCAATGCCGGCCAGTTTACAGGCATGGAAATGCACAAAGCCATGAAAGCCATTATTGACTACATGGAAGAAAAAGGCTTAGGCAAGCGCCGCGTCAATTATCGTCTGCGCGACTGGCTGATTTCACGTCAGCGGTACTGGGGCGCTCCGATTCCTATTATTTACTGCCCAAAATGCGGCGAACAGCTCGTACCGGAAGACCAGCTGCCGGTAAAACTGCCGGAAGATGTTAAGTTCACAGCCGGTGCGGTATCTCCGCTGGCAACCAGTGAAAAATTCGTACACTGCACCTGCCCGAAATGCGGCGGCCCGGCAACGCGCGAAACCGATACGATTGATACCTTTGTCTGCTCGTCTTGGTATTTCCTGCGCTATACAGATGCCCGCAACGATGAACAGGCATGGGATCCCAAGAAAGCCAATCATTGGATGAATGTTGACCAGTACATCGGCGGCATTGAACATGCTATTTTGCACCTCATGTATTCTCGTTTCTTCATGAAAGTATTCTATGATGCCGGATTGGTTGACAACGTAGAACCGTTTGAACGCCTGCTGACACAGGGCATGGTACTGCTGGACGGCAGCAAGATGTCCAAATCGAAGGGCAACATCGTATCGCCGGAAGAAATTTTGGCTAAATACGGTGCCGACACAGGCCGTCTCTTCATCCTCTTTGCAGCTCCGCCGGAACGTGATTTGGCTTGGTCCGATCAGGGCGTAGAAGGTTCGTACCGTTTCTTGAATCGTGTATGGCGCATTGTTCATCAGTATTTGGATATGGCCAAAAACGGTGAAGAAGGACGCGACTATACAGAAGCGGAAAAAGAACTGCGCATGCAGGAATACAAAGCCATTGCCAAAGTAACGGATGACATCAAAGGTGTTGACGGCAACTACGCATTTAATACAGCTGTCAGCTCCATCATGGAATTTGTCAATGCTATGTATGCTTATGTAGGCAGCCAAAAGACGATTCGCAAGGATGTCGCCGTAGAAGCGAACCAAAACCTGATTAAACTGCTGGCACCATTTACGCCGCACATTACAGAAGAATTATGGCAGATTTGCGGTTTTGCAGGCAGCGTTCATACACAGGAATGGCCAAAAGTCGATGAAACTGCGCTGGTAGTCGATGAAGTCGAACTGCCTGTACAGATTAACGGCAAAGTCCGCGACCGCATTACCGTACCGGTCGAAATCGATGCTGCTGCATTAAAAGAAAAAGTATTGGCACTGCCGCATATTCAGGAATTGATAGCAGGCAAGAATATCGTAAAATTCATTGCTATACCAAAGAAAATTATCAACATTGTTGTAAAATAAAGCGACCGTGTAATATGCTAAAAATAATAAAAGGGGGTTGCCGTTTCATGCGGCAGCTCCTTTTTTATAGAAAGAAGGAAATCATACGATGACGGAATATAAACCGTGGCCGCCGCGCCAAGTACGGCAAAACCGCTGCATGAATACGACACCTTGTGCGGTAATTGTGCCGCTTATTCAAAAAGATGGTCGGGAACACCTCGTATTTGAAGTACGAAGCAGCAAATTGAGCTGGCAGCCAGGTGATATTTGTTTTCCCGGCGGCAAGATTGAACCCGGTGATGCCAATGCCGCGGAAGCAGCCGTGCGGGAAATGACAGAAGAATTGGGCGTTGTTCGTGAGCAAATTCACATACTTGGACCTCTGGATTATGTCGAATCACCAGTTGGCGTAACAGTTTGGCCTTTTGCAGCGTATATAGACACGCAGGATTTTACGCTTAGCCAGGGCGAAATCGACCATATTTTTACTGTACCCGTTGCTTGGTTTGCCGCGCATCAGCCGCAGGTTTGCCAAATCGAAATGGCAACCCGCCCGGCTCCGGGCTTTCCGCAAGGATTGTCTATATCGGGGCAGACAGAGTGGAAACGGCGTAAAACCTACAATGTGCTGATGTATGCATACCAAAATTATAAAATTTGGGGAATTACGGCTCATATCCTTGACAACTTCATGGACATTCGTCTATAATACAAACATAAGCTTTCCTTAATTTTTGCATCAGATATAATTCGTTATACGTAAGATTTTAACGAAGAAGATTTGGTGTACACAATAATCACATATAGGATTCTTCAATTACAATTCAATCGTATTTCTTTTACTCCGCATGTAAAATCATAAATACAGCGTATCTGTCAAGAAAAAATAAAAAATAGCTAGACCTAAAAAGCTTTGACATGAAAGCCTCTATTACAAAAAGGCATGGTGTACAGGGCTGTTCCTGTGGTTTTGCTATTGATTTACCATGTGAAAAGTTGTACAATGCTAATGTAAGCAAAAAAGGTTGTGTATATATGCCCCAGCAGTATACACTGCACGGGAAATGTTACCGTTACACTACATTAAGGAGAGTGGAAGAATCATGAATTTTAACTTGACAGAAGTACAACAGGATTTTGTAAATTTGGCTAAAGACTTTGGCGAAAACAAATTGGCTCCAACTATCACAGAACGTGATCATCATGGCGTTTTCGACCGTGCACTCGTAGATGAAATGCTCAGCTTAGGCTTTGCAGGCGCTTATTTTGAAGAAAAATACGGCGGCATCGGCGAAGACGGCGGCGACGTTTTGAGCTATATCCTCGCAGTTGAAGAATTAGCTAAATACGATGCTGGTGTATCCATCACATTGTCTGCAAGCGTATCTCTCTGCGCTAACCCGATTTGGCAGTTTGGTACAGAAGAACAGAAAGAAAAATATTTGACACCGTTGGTTGAAGGCACGAAACTCGGCGCATTCGGTTTAACAGAACCGAACGCTGGTACAGATGCTTCCGGTCAGCAGACTGTTGCTACAAAAGATGCTGACGGCAACTACATCCTCAATGGTTCCAAAATGTTCATCACAAACGCCGGCGAAGCTGATATCTACATCGTATTCGCTATGACGGATAAGAGCCAGGGTACCAAAGGCATCAGCGCATTCATCCTTGAAAAAGGCATGGAAGGCTTCACCTTCGGCAAAAAAGAAGACAAAATGGGTATCCATACTTCCCAGACGATGGAATTAGTATTCCAGGACGTAAAAGTTCCGAAAGAAAACCTCCTCGGCCAGGAAGGCAAAGGCTTCAAGATTGCTATGATGACATTGGACGGCGGCCGTATCGGCGTTGCTGCTCAGGCTCTCGGCATTGCAGAAGCTGCATTGAACGATGCTGTTGAATACTCCAAACAACGTGTACAGTTTGGCAGACCTCTTTGCAAATTCCAGTCTATTTCCTTCAAATTGGCTGACATGAAGATGAAAATTGAAGCTGCTCGTAACCTCGTTTACAAAGCTGCTTTCAAAAAACAGGAAGGCCAGCCGTTTACTGTTGACGCAGCTATCGCTAAACGCGTTGCATCCGATGTAGCTATGGAAGTTGCTACAGAAGCTGTTCAGATTTATGGCGGCTATGGCTACAGCGAAGAATATCCAGTTGCACGTCATATGCGTGACGCTAAGATCACACAGATTTATGAAGGCACCAACGAAGTACAGCTCATGGTAACAGGCGGCGCTTTGTTGCGGTAAGTAATTAAGTTTATGATGCGGGCATGGTCTTTAAGAGGTAGGACCATGCCTGTTGAATAAAAAAGTACTTTTTTTTAGGAGGCAAACGTAAATGGAAATATTGGTATGTGTCAAACAAGTTCCGGACACAGCAGAAGTTAAGATTGATCCCGTAAAACATACCGTCATTCGTGCTGGTGTTCCTAACATTTTCAACCCCTTTGACCAGAACGCTTTGGAAGCTGCTCTTCAGTTGAAGGACGCTGATAAGGAAGTAAAAGTAACATTGCTTTCTATGGGCCCAGATCAGGCAAAAGACGTATTAAAAGAAGGCTTGGCAATGGGTGCTGACGATGCTTATCTCGTATCTGACAGAAAGCTCGGCGGTTCTGATACATTAGCTACAGGCTATGCATTAGCACAGGCTGTTAAAAAAGTTGCAGCAGAAAAAGGTATTGAACAGTTCGATATCATCCTCTGCGGCAAACAGGCTATTGATGGCGATACAGCACAGGTTGGCCCGCAGATCGCTTGCGAACTCGGCATTCCTCAGATTACATATGCCCGTGACCTGAAAGTTGAAGGCAATAAAGTTACTGTACAGCAGGAAAACGAAGAAGGTTACATCGTAACAGAAGCTCAGTTCCCTGTTTTGATTACAGCCGTAAAAGACTTGAACGAACCGCGTTTCCCGACTATTCGTGGTACAATGAAAGCAAAACGTCGCGAAATCCCAACATTGGATGCAGCTGCTATTGAAGCAGACGACGCTCAAATCGGTTTGAACGGTTCCCCGACAAAAGTTCGTAAAATTTTCACACCGGCTCAGAGAAGCGGCGGCTTGGTACTCAAAGTCGAAGACGACAATGCTCAGGCACTCGTTGATCAGGTCGTAGAAAAATTGTCTGAAGCGAAAATTCTTTAATTTAAGGAGGAACAGTGAAAATGGATTTAGCAGAATACAAAGGCATTTATGTAATTGCTGAACAGTTTGAAGGCAAATTACGTGATGTATCTTTCGAATTGTTGGGCCAGGCCCGCGTTTTAGCTGATACCATCGGTGACGAAGTAGGTGCTGTCCTGATTGGTAAAGACGTAAAACCGTTAGCACAGGAACTTATCGCTCATGGTGCTCATAAAGTATATGTATATGATGATGCTCAGTTGGAACATTACAACACAACAGCATATGCAAAAGTATTAGTTGATTTCTTCAACAAACAGAAACCTAACGTTTATCTCGTAGGTGCAACAAACATTGGCCGTGACCTCGGTCCTCGCGTTGCTAACATGCTTAAAACTGGCTTGACTGCAGACTGCACACAGCTCGGTGTTGACGATGACAACAAAACTATCGTTTGGACTCGTCCGGCTTTGGGCGGCAACATCATGGCTGAAATCATTTGCCCGGACAACCGTCCGCAGATGGGTACAGTTCGTCCGCACGTATTCAAAAAACCGGAAGCTGATGCTAGTGCACAGGGCGAAGTTATCGATATGAAAGCCGATCTCACAGATGCAGATTTCATGACGAAATTCGTTGAACTCATCAAATTGGGTGACGGCGGCGTTAAAATCGAAGACGCTGATGCTATCGTTGCTGGCGGCCGTGGCATGAACAGTGAAGAACCGTTCAAAACAGGCATCTTGAAAGAATTGGCAGACGTACTCGGCGGTGCTGTTGGCGCTTCCCGTGCTGCTGTTGATGCTGGCTGGATTGATGCTCTCCATCAGGTTGGCCAGACTGGTAAAACAGTTGCTCCGAAAATCTATGTTGCCTGCGCTATCTCCGGTGCTATTCAGCACTTGGCTGGTATGACTGGCTCTGACTGCATTATCGCTATCAACAAAGATGAAGATGCTCCTATCTTCAAAGTTTGCGATTACGGTATTGTTGGTGATGTATTCGACGTATTGCCGAAACTCACAGCTGCAATCAAAAAAGCAAAAGGCTTGGCTTAATAGGATATCTATATTGCCATGTAAAAGGGACTATCGAAAGATAGTCCCTTTTTTTGGTTTTATAATACATGTTGAGGTCTTGTGGACATCCGTATTCATAAGGGCACGTTTCCTTTTACCAAAGAACTCCTTGAAGATAAAGTAATCGTTGTATTTGTAATGGGTGTAGCATATCTAGGATGAATGAAGCAGTATTGATTTTTAGTTTACCTATTAGGTAAACTAAGTGTATTGATTTTCCTTCTAAAGGATAGTACAATATAATTAACCTTATAGGTAAATGAGGTGGCGTATTGGAAATCCAATATAAGAGTAAAAAAATACGTAAAGTATGTACGGATGCAAATACTGCACGTAAGAATTATGGCGAAAAAATGGCTAGGAAGATTCAACAACGAATTGATGAACTCACTGCGGCTGATTCGGTTGAAATGATGATCCAATATCATATTGGACGTTGCCATTCATTAACAGGAAACAGAGAAGGACAGTATGCACTGGATTTAGTACAGCCTTATCGTTTGGTATTTACTCAAATAGGTAATGAAATACAAATTGCTGAAGTGCAGGAAATTGTAGATTACCATTAAGTACACGGGAGGAGTGAATGTCATGTTGGAAAGCAAAAGCTATATTGCAACACCACCGGGTGTTACGATTAAAGAACAGCTTGATGACCGAGGCATGACGCAGAAGGAATTTGCTAAACGGATGGGAATGTCTGAAAAGCATATCAGTAAATTGATTAACGGAGACGTTCATTTGACGCCGGATACGGCTGAAAAAATAGAACGGGTACTGGGAGTACCAGCTGGTTTTTGGAATAAATTGGAAGCAATCTACCAGGAAAAATTGGCAAAGGTTAAAAATGAGAACGAATTGGAAGAAGAAAAGGAAATTGCAAAACATTATCCATATAATAGAATTGCGAAATGGGGGATGGTTTCTTCTGCCAATAAATGGCAAGAAAAAGTTGTCAATTTATGTAAGTATTTTGAAATTAGTAATCTCAAGTTGCTGCAAAATCGGGAACTTATGCCTATAGCTTGCAGAAAACTTTCAAATACCGACAAGAGTACCTATATCATGCTGACATTGGCTCAGTATGCTAAAATCAAAGCAAGAGATATGACGGTG
>DJEN01000031.1:0-2047 GCA_002431345.1 Megasphaera sp. UBA5897
TTATTGTTTTCCATAATATCCTCCCTGATTCTGCTTATTTCAGCGTCACATTATATTGACTGTCTTTCAGCCGTTCCACGAGCTGTTCCACATGTTTTTCATTGGCCGTTTCCAATTCAAAAGATACGGCTGTGTATCCCATGCTGATGCCATGCTGGCTGCGTTCATGCGTGATGGAAAGAACGTTGGCATTGGATTCAGAAATAAGTGTCAGCAATTTGACTAATTCTCCCGGCTGATCCGGAATAACTGTTTCAAAGAAGACTTTACGCCACGAACGCAGCAGACCGCTGTTGATGACGCGTGTCATGTTGTTGACGTCGATATTGCCGCCGCTGACCAGTGCTGCGACTTTTTTGTTGTGGATACCGGAAATCTTGCCGTTCATGAGGGCGGCTACCGGTACGGCACCGGCCCCTTCGGATACAGTTTTGACGCGTTCAATCAGCCACAAGATCGCCCCTGCAATTTCCGTTTCGTCGACAGTTACGATGTCATCGACGTATTTTTTGCAGATTTCATAGGTCAAATCGCCCGGTGTTTTGACCGTAATACCGTCTGCCAGGCTAGCTTTACCGTTGACAGTCAGTATCTTACCTTGTTCAATCGACTGTTTCATGGACGGCATGTTAGCAGCTTGTACGCCAATGACTTTAATCTTCGGATTGACGTTTTTAGCCGCTACGGCCAACCCGGAAATGAGACCGCCGCCGCCAATCGGAGCGACAATGGCATCGACGTCTGCCAGCTGTTCCATGATTTCCAGGGCTATCGTGCCTTGTCCGGCTATGACGAGCGGGTCGTTAAAAGGATGCACAAAGGTGTAGCCGTGTTTCTTCGTCAGTTCTACCGCTTTAGCTGCGGCTTCATCAAAGAAATCGCCGTGCAGTACGACGTTGGCACCATAGCCGCGTGTAGCAGCTACTTTGGTCAACGGTGCATGCTTGGGCATGCAAATCGTCGATTGACAGCCGTATACGCTGGCTGCTAAGGCAACACCTTGGGCATGATTGCCGGCAGAAGCCGCGATAACCCCTTTTTCCCGTTCTTCCGGTGTCAGGGAAGCAACTTTGTTGTACGCTCCTCTAAGCTTAAACGATCCGGTGCGCTGCAGGTTTTCCAATTTGAGCCATACATCGCATCCAGCCAGCTTACTGACTGAATTGGTATATGACAATCCTGTCTTTTGCGCGACACCTTGTAACCGTTCTTGGGCTTCCTTGACCATTTGTAATGTAACTTGCTCCTTGCTCATACTGTATTCCTCCTTATGAAATATATACACGAATCGTATCAGGATACATCTGCTATACAGTGCAGCTGTTGCAGTGCATTCCCTTATTGCATCTTCACTATACCTTTTTCTCTGTCCTCTGTCAATAGATTAATGGAATCCTAATATTTTTATGATTTTTGCTTGTTTTTCGTTATTTTTATTCAAAATAAGTATTTTAATTGTCTCATATATGTATATTTTTTAATTATTTTCAAAATATTTGCTTACTGATGTTTTTATTTTGTATTTTACCAATAGACATTATGTTGTAGGCAACGGATGTATGCCATTTCTGTACAATACATTTTTTATGTTACATTTTTAACATGCCGTAAAAGACAAGAATATCTATGTATGTATTTGCAAAGTAAATAAAAAAGCTGCTGTATGAAGATTTTTTTCTCATATGCAGCTCATGTACAATATAAAATTTTCTATGCTTGCATTGACTGCGTCTGTCATATCTTACACTATGCGGCATGCAGAACAAACGATGACCTGCAGCAGAATCATAAAAAAAGGGACTTGTCATTTCGACAGCCCCTAAGCAGTACACATATTATGCTATTGTTTTTGCTTGTTCTTTTCTTTTTATTTTTCTAATAACATATATGAGACAATATAATACAGCCATAACCCCTATACCGCCGCCGGCATATCCAATATTGGCGACAGTATACTGCGTCGTTACCCAGCCACCAAACCAAGTGCCTGTTCCTATTCCCAAATTAAAAATACCGGAATAAATGGACATAGCCACGGCATTGGCAT
>DJEN01000031.1:2146-3291 GCA_002431345.1 Megasphaera sp. UBA5897
GAAGCAATCCCCCATAATACACAAATGCCTAGGATGGCATAAAAATTGGCTGCCGCTGCCTGCAATACCAACAAAGACAGTGTCAGCGCCGCAAAGCTGAAACGAATAAAGCGGAACCGGTAATGGTTATAGAATATAGAAAACAAACAGCTGCCAATAAACCCGGAAAAGCCAAACACAATCAGCAGCATCGTAATCCATGAATCAGACAGATGGGCTGCCCGTGACAAAAAGGGTTCTATATAGCTGTAACCCGTATAATAGGCTGTCGCAGTCAACGCGGTCAGCACATATATGCTCGTGAGTACGGAATTTTTTAATAAATTAGGCAATTCAGCAACTGAAAAGTTCGCTTGATTTGTAAGGCGAGGAAAAACAAAAAACAAATAGACCATCGTTGCAAACGCAGCAACGGCAATAAGCATAAACGTCATGCGCCAGCCTAAATACAGACCAATCATCCGCCCCAGGGGCAAACCAAAAATCATCGCAACCGAAGTCCCCGTCGCGACCATACTCAAGGCCATCGCGCGATGTTCTTTGGACACGAGCTGCACAGCTATCGGCGCGGCAATAGACCAAAAAACAGAATGGGCGCAGGCAACACAAATACGTGCAATAAGAAGCATCACAAAATTGACGGCTGCACCGGACAATATTTGGCCAATACAAAACAACGTAATTGTTGCAAGCAGCAGTCTTTTCAATTCAATCTTAGAAACAAGCAGCATTAAAGGCAGAGACAATACGGCTACAACCCAGGCATAAGCTGTAATCATAATCCCAGTACCAGCCTCTGTCATATGAAAGGCCCCGGAAATATCCGAAAGCAAGCCAATCGGCATAAATTCTGACGTATTAAAAATAAACGCCGCTATCGTTATCCCTAAAACAGCTATATATTGCCGCAATGGAATATTATTCTTTTGCATACACTGCATCGCTATCCTTTCTTTCTTTTTAGCAACGTTATTATAGTATACAATTTGCACATACAGGTCAAGCAAAATATCTGTAAAAAAAGACTTTCAGCCCAATGATTGAGCCAAAAGTCTTTTTTATAGAACTATGTTACTTCACCAGTTATATGATGCACACAGGGTAACGATTCGTTCCTATCCCTTACATCATGCCAGGCATGCCGC
>DJEN01000011.1 GCA_002431345.1 Megasphaera sp. UBA5897
GGCATGACAGCAGACGCGTTATGCGGTAGTCTTTTGTTCAGGCTTTAAACTGCGATGTATATAATTCGTAATACAGTCCCTGATGGGCCATCAGTTCTTCATGGGTTCCTCGTTCTTGTATGCCATCCTTTGTCAAGACGACAATCATATCGGCATGGCGTATTGTCGCCAGACGATGGGCAATAATCAGCGTCGTCCGATTCGCTGACAAATCCTGCAGTGCCTGCTGAATTTTTCGTTCTGTCTCATTATCCAATGCCGACGTCGCTTCATCCAAAATCAGCACAGGCGGATTTTTCAAAAACACGCGGGCAATGGCCAGCCGTTGTTTCTGTCCTCCGGACAGTTTGACACCCCGCTCGCCAATGGCACTATCATAGCCATCGGGAAGATTCATAATAAATTCATGGGCATGGGCCAGTTTGGCTGCTTCTCTGATTTCCTGCTCCGTCGCGCCAGGCCGTCCATACGCAATGTTTTCCCGAATAGAATCCGAAAAAAGGAATACATCCTGCGGCACAATGCCAATGTGGTGTCGCAGAGAAGCCAAGGTATACTGCCGGATATCTGTCTCATCCAGGCAAATAGCGCCTTGCTGAATGTCGTAAAACCGCAGCAGCAGACTGGCTACGCTGGATTTGCCGACGCCGGTCGGCCCGACGAGAGCCACTGTTTTTCCCTGCGGAATATCCAGTGAAAAATCATGCAGGACTGTATCACTGCCATTATACGAAAAGTCAACATGCTGAAACGATACATGCCCCTGTACCTGAGAAGCTTCTACTGCATCGGCCCGATCTTGCACAGCCGACTGCGTGTCCATCAGTTCCGCGTACCGCTGATATCCGGCCAAGCCGCGCTGATACCGTTCCGTAAGCATCGTCAGCTGCATAATCGGCCGGATAAAGACCATCAAATACATCAAAAACGCGACTAAATCCCCTAGTTTCATGATGCCGAGCATGATAAAAAAGCTGCCGGCAGCAATAATAACCAAGTTGGTCAAGTTGGAAAAAAAGATAACGCTGCTCGTCAGGTACGATTCAAAGAGGAATGTCCGCTGCTGGGCTTTGCGCAGCGTATTGCTGGCTGCAGTGAATTTTTTCAGCTCCACCGCTTCATTGCAGAACGACTGTACCAACCGAATTGCATGTAAGCTTTCCATCGCCTGGGCACTGACAATTCCCATCTTTTCTCTCGCACTGCGAAAAGTTGTTTTCATACGGCGGTTGAGAATAATTGTTCCTCCCGTTTTGACAACAATGAGAAAGAGAACAAAAAAAGCCAGCTGCCAGTTAATATAGAACAAAAAAAACGCACTGCCCCCCATCGTAATCAGACAGACCATAATGAGATTGGGCATCTGAAACACCAAATCGCCGACTTCGGAAATATCACTGATAAGGCGCGACAGCAGCTGTCCTGTCTTAGCGTTGTCAAAAAAGGAAAAACTCATAGATTCGATATGTGCAAACAGCCGGCAGCGCAGGTCATTTTCTATATGCGTTCCCATGCCGCGGCCAAAATAAGATACACAAAACGACAGGCACAGACACGAAACATACAGTGCAAATAAAACAGCCGCTGTATGAACCAAGCGAATCATATCGCCGGCCGGTAAAACATCTTCTAAAATATAGCGCACAATCATGGGGAAAGAAATTTCCATTCCTGCCGTCAGTACCGACCCCATGACGACAAAGGCTAAGATCGTATGATACGGCGCGTAACACGCCCATAATCGCTTCATGTCCGCTCCTTTACTAAAAACAAGAGATGGGGCTGGAACAAAATGAAATTTTTTCATTCATTTGTCCCAGCCCTTTTCTATACCGTTTTACGTGCATAGTGTATTACATTACAATTCTTTTTAAGCTTGTTTATTTTACTTCATGATGTGCCGTTTCCAGTGCCAAATAGTCACCGCCGGACGCATTCGCCTGCGCGATATCGCGTATCGTGTCTTTATGTTTTTCATAGTGAACCGTATCAATGACCGCGATGCGCGTCTTGGGCTGCAGCCATGCCATTTTTTCTGCCATGCCCAAATGACCGGCACTGTGGAAATTGCCGACTACATGGTACACCACCGCTTGCGGATACTGCTGCCGATATTGAATAATACTTTCAGCCATAGCATCATCTTTCAGGCACTGCGCCATAAACATAGGCTGTACCATCTGCGGCGGAATTTTCATACCGCCTGGCATAGTATTCATGCCCTGCATGACAGCGGCGAATTTTTCTCGGTACGCAGCCGACCCGGCTCGGTGTACGTTGGGAAGATATTGTTTATCTTCGTCTGCGATGCTGTCCAGCGTTTTTGACTTGGCATACGTTGCAGCTATGCGCCGCGGGATATTACCGGTCAATACAGGAATATGATGCGCTTTGGCATATTCCACGAGCGGCTTATATGCTGTTTTGTACTGCGGCCACGGCCGGGATGCTGCCAAAAATTCGCCTTCCGTTATTTTGCCAGCCAAATAGTCATTCATGACAGGCTGTACATCCCGTTCGAACATTTCCATCGACAAGGCAAGGTTGGCACCGTGCTGTCGATACAAGCCCTTCAAGACAGCCAGTTCCGCGTCATGGATAGGCTGACTGTCATGAAATTCGCCAAATACAACGACATTATAGGATGCCAAGTCGCCGAGCATTGTTTCCAACGAAACAGGCTGTGCCGTGCGGCTTTGGACAAACACAGCCGTATCTTTGTCTTGTGCCCCAGCGCGTACAGCGGACAGCAGGGAAAAGAAGCAAAGCACTACGGCCAATATGACTAATTTCAACACGATGCTTTTTGTTTCTCCTATTCCTTCTATAGTTTCCATTCTGCACCTACCCGCCACATACGGCCGTCAATGTACAAGTCATCGACTTTCTTATTGAAAATATTATCTACGCCTGCATACGTAGAAAATTCTTTATTCCATTTTTTGTTGATAGAGAAATTCAGCGTATTGTATGTATAGTCTTCTTCATTATAGCGATAGCGGCTGGCAAACTGATCCCACAATACGGCACTGATACCGTTGTCTTTATGGTCATCATAAATCAGCTGGAACGTCGTCGTATTTTTAGCGCGGTTGCCCAGCCGTTCGCCTGTAATTTTATTGGTAGCATCTAAATAGTTGTGCGTAACTTTAGCTGTCCAGCGGTCATTCAAATGACGGCCCAATTCGAATTCCACGCCGTTAATTTGCGCTTTACCGATGTTAATGTACTTGCTCCAATATTCATTGCCTGACTGCGTAGACTCTGTATCAATCAAATTGCTTACTTTATTGTTAAAGTAAGTCAGCTTGCCAAAGTTGGCTCCCTTATCTGCTTCGATACTGAAGTCATAGCTGTACGACGTTTCAGGCTGCAAATTGGGATTGCCTTCTACATGTACAGTCGCCACGCCCATCGCCCGGTTCATGACCATATACAATTCACTCAGCGTCGGTGCTTTGTAGCCTTTGCCGTAATTGGCTTTAAACCGCCAGTGATTGTTGATGCTGTACGTTGCGCCGATTTTAGGCGTTGCTTCGGAGCCAAACTGGCTGTTGTGTTCCAGGCGGACTGAAGGAATGAGCAGCAATTTGTCATGGACCTGCCACATATCTTCGATATAACCGGCATAGGAATTGACATCTTTAGAAGCTATTTTCTTATCCAAGCCAGCTGTAGAACCGCCCAGACGCGTGCCTTCATATTCGAGCCGACGGTATTCGCCGCCAAATGTCAGGTTGTGGCGGTCGCCGATGTACATCGTATCTTTGGCTTCTGTTACCCACGTATTGTATTTGGCATAGTCCATGTCGGCTTTCGGATATATGGCACCTAATATATTTTCCATGACAGGACTCGGGAATTTGCGTTCATTGACCAAATTAGAATGTTTTTCCAACTGGTTATAGTACGTCCTGAACTGGTATTCATTGCGATTGGTCTTTCCTGTATATTCTACGCTGAATCCTTTTTGCTCATTGTGATACCATTCGTGTTTATTTTTATTATAATACAGCATGCCGCTGGCACTTTTGGTATCTGCATAATCAGAACGCAAATCTTCATTCATATAATCAACGTCAAACCGCAGCTTGTTTTTATTGGCATTTTCAAAATCATAAACAGCACCGCCGTGGAAGGTGCGCCGCATGCCATACATGGAACGGTCATATCCGTCAGTGACAGCTCCTGATGAAGAAACACTGTGCGCATAGCGGTTGATAGCCCGCTGTCTGTCAATGCGGCCGTCTACGACAGCACTCCAGCGGCCATGTTTTCCCGAATTTACATTAAAATATTCTGCCGTATTTCTCGTGCCGGTTACAATCCCTACGGTACCGCCGGCTTTTTCCGGCGTTTTTGTAATGATATTGATGACGCCGCCCATAGCATCCGAGCCATACAGTGAACTGGACGGCCCGCGCACAATTTCCACGCGTTCTATGTCGCTGACGTTGAGCCGCTGCAGATTATATACGTTAGTCGTTACATCCGTGTCTTCACCGGCATACCGTTTGCCGTCGACGAGAATCAGCGTGTGGTTGGTACTCATACCGCGCAGCGACACGGCATTGCCGGTCATGCCGGCACGTGAAAGATTCAAGTTGTTGGCCAGAGACAGTGCCGTCAAGACATCATTGGCGCCCGTACGCTGTATGTCTTCTTTCGTAATGACTTCAACAGCCTGCGGCACAGCTTTGACTTCTGCTTCCGTTTTGGTAGCCGTTACGATGACGTCTTTGGTCTGTACCACAGCTGCATCTGCATCAGCTGCCCATACCGGCATGGTTAACGCAGCCAAAACAGCTGCGGATACAGCAGAAATTTTTTCTGCATACGATTTCTTTCTTTTGTACATATTCATATAAAATACTCCCTTTCATCTTTGAACTGTTTCTTGCCGTCTGAATCATGCCGCAGGGCATGATTCTGGTGACAGGGTATATATAGTTACGACCGCAGTCAGCCGTATTCAAGCGTTATACTGCAGCATACGGAAAACATGCCAGATAGCTTCCTCGGTCATCGTGTACTTCCGTGACCACAGCCCGTATGCCGTACAGCGGTTCCAGTATCTCCTGCCGGAACACGTCGCGTACAGGACCGTCGGCGACAATGCGGCCGTTTTGGACAGCGACCAGCCGCTGGCTGTATCGCGCGGCATGATTGAGGTCATGCATGACCATGATGACGATGATATGCCGTGTCTGATACAGATGCACGACCAGCTCCATTAAATCCAGCTGATGGTGAATATCCAAATACGTCGTCGGTTCGTCCAAAAGCAAAATCTGCGGCTCTTTGGCAATGGCCATAGAAAGCCAGGCCCGCTGCCGTTCACCGCCGGACAAAGCGGACAGCCGCTTATGCTGCAGTGCTGTCATTTCCGTAGCGTCCAATGCCGTATCAATGGCCTGTACGTCTTCATGGCGGAGTTTGGAAAAAAGTCCTTGATACGGAAGGCGTCCATAGGTGACCAAATCACGAACCGTCATATCACCCGGCGCATGAACGGATTGGGGCATGACGGAAATCGTGCGGGCAATCGTCTTGCGGTCCATGCGCTGCAAATCCTGGCCGTCCAAATACACTGCGCCTCCTGTTGGCACCAACAAACGACCCAGCGATTTGAGCAGCGTAGACTTGCCTGACCCATTGGGACCAATAATGGAGATGATTTCCGGCTTGTCAAAAGAAATATTCAAGTTGTCAGCAATTACGTTGGGGCCATACTGCAGACGCAGTTTTTCTGTAATGATTTTACTCATGCGTTTCGCATCCTCCGTTTTAATAGATATAAGAAGAATGGTGCGCCGATAAAGGACATAAAAATGCCTACAGGCACTTCCACAGGGCTGAACACCGTCCGGGCTGCCACATCCGCTGCGACGACGAGAACAGCACCAAAAATAGCCGAGCACGGCAGCAGCGATTCAAAATCAGAACCAACAATCAGCCGCATGACGTGCGGCACAATCAAACCGACAAACCCCAGTAAACCGGCCACGCTGACAGCGGAAGCAGCCAATAGCGCAGCCAAAGCCACCAAGATGCCCCGCGTCCGTTCTGTATGCACGCCCAAGGTTTTGGCAACATCGTCACCGAGCTGCAGGGCGTTGAGTTTGCGGTAATAACAAAGCGTACCGATAATGCCCAACACACTGTACGGCAGAATCATGCGGACATGCTGCCAGTTGCTGCCGGCAAAACCGCCTGCCATCCAGGAAACCGTCCCTTGAATTTTATCTGAAAAAAACACGGACAGCGCCGTCATGCCGCCGCCAAAAAACGCCGCGACGGCTACGCCTGCCAATACCAGCCGCAGCGGATTGACACCTCGTTCATATGACAGAAAAAAGACAACAGCTGCTGCAAACATGGCCCCTATAAAGGCCGCAAAGGGCACCCAATTGGTAAACGCCGGCGCAATCAGCATCAACGCCATAGCTGCCAAGCCGGCACCGGCAGAAATGCCGATAATGCCGGGGTCCGCCAAGGGATTGCGGAGAATACCCTGCAAAATGCAGCCTGATAATGCCAAATTGGCACCGGCCAGTGCCGCGCAGACAGCACGCGGCATGCGCAGTGTATAAATAATGCGGTAGTTGTCCGTTTTTCCCGGTGCTGTAACCGCTTGATATATATCGGACAAGGAAATAGGAACTGCACCGGCAGCAACGGCCAATCCCAATACCAAAACCAAAAGCAGCAAACCGCCGCATAATGCAGCCAGCCGCACCGTATTCCGTGTATCTTCCGTTGTGACGCGTTCCATCATTGTCCTCCCTGCCCGTATAAGCAGTCTGCCATATATGTCATAGCATCACCAATACGGCTGCCCGGATTGACCGTAAACAAATCCATCGGCAGTTCATAGATGCGGCCGTTTTTGACAGCTGCCGTCTGATTCCACGCTTCGTTGGTCTGCATTTGTTCTTTGAAACGAGCCATCATTTCCGGTGTATTGCCCATGGAAATAATAAAAATAACTTCCGGATCTTGTTTGACAACATATTCCAAACTCAGCGGAATAAACTGGCCCTGCAGCGATGTATCCAAATCGGCAATATTGACGCCATGCAGCCGTTTGAGCAAATCACCGGAAAAGGTCGAGCTGCCTGCCATATTATTGCTTTCCGGATTGCTGAACAAAATCAGCGTTTTAGGTCCTTGCTTTCCTGCCGTCTTGGCTGCAGCGTCTTCACACTGCTTGGTAATGGCATCTATTTTTGCCTGCGCAGTTTTTTCATCACCTGTCAGTTCTCCAAAGAACTGCAGGGTCTTGAGCGTATCTTCA
Source organism: Megasphaera sp. UBA5897 (assembly GCA_002431345.1). Classification (GTDB taxonomy): domain Bacteria; phylum Bacillota; class Negativicutes; order Veillonellales; family Megasphaeraceae; genus Megasphaera. Next base: position 7,298 of record DJEN01000011.1, read on the forward strand.
TAATTGTCCAGCGAATTAATGTACAAAGGAATATGATTTTGTTCCAGTGTTTCTCTCAGCTGATTATGAAACGGTACGTTGACGCCAATAACCAAATCCGGCTTTAAGGACAAAATCGTTTCGACATTTGGCGAATGAATAATACCTACTTCCGGTACACCTTCTGTTGCTTTGGCCAGCTCCGGCGACAGCGATTTCGAAGTTGGTTTGCCAACAACAGCCTCTTTACCGCCTGCTGCTACATACATATCCATGTTGGACACATTCAAAAACACGACATGTTTCGGATGTACAGGAATTTCCATCGTTTTTCCCGTACTGTCTGTCACCTGTCGTACTGCCGTGTCAGCGGCAGCCGTATCACCTCGCATCATCATATAAGCAATACCTCCAAATAAACACACGATGACAGCGAAGACAACATATAAAATAGTTTTTCGCAATGCAATCCCTCCTCAAAAATAGCAGCCTCCCGATAGGACGCTGCCTTTTTTCTTAAGTATATCAAGAATCATTATCTAATATGATACCAAATACCTTGTTCTTTGTCTACGTTATTTTGCTGTTTTATGCAAAATTAACCATAATTACCTTGCCAGTTATTGCAAATAATTTTCTTTTTATCTTTGTAGCATATCAGTCATTGTCTTATTTTTCTCAGAAAACAAGATAAAAATTTACCATATCCTGTATTCTTTATTTATATACATTA
>DJEN01000072.1:0-314 GCA_002431345.1 Megasphaera sp. UBA5897
CTGTCAAGTATTTTTACTTGTCACGTTGAAATTTCCGTGCACTGCTTGTTTTTTTTCCATTGTACACTAAAAAACAGCAGGCTTTTGTCTATGTTTCCACTGTCTGTACGCGTACTGCACCTCGCACAGCGGAACGCATAGATTTCCGGTCGCTGCTGTTTTATATAGTAACTTATATTTCAAAAAAGCAATTTCATCTGCTGCTGAATCTGTGTATCTGTCATTTCCGAAAAGGCATCCAAAAGGGCCACATGAAATGTCCCCATACGGCTGCCGGCAATACGTCCTGCTTCTTCTCCGGCCAAGCCCATCAT
>DJEN01000072.1:425-9183 GCA_002431345.1 Megasphaera sp. UBA5897
CCCAGCATGCAGCCTGTGCCCGTCAGTCTGGCCAGCTGAGCCGTACCGTTGGCAACGCCGCACACCTGCATGCCGTCAGTAACGACATCGACAGGGCCGCTCATCAGCAGCACGGCATGCTGCGCCAGCGCATAGGCTTGTATATCCTGCGCCGCTTGTCTAAAATTTTCAACTGTAACCGTATCGGCTGCGCCGGCATCTACACCGACGGCATGGGACGGCAGGCCGCAAATCGCACGGATTTCAGAGCTGTTGCCCTTGATAATCTGAGGATGGCATTCGCGAATAAACTGCACGGCAAAATCCCGCCGCAGCGTGCTGCAGGCCACGCCTACCAAATCAATCAGCATGGGAATCCCATCTGCATGGGCAGCCTGCCCTGCCAGGCGAATCGCTTCCATACGTTCGCTGGAGATATTTCCCAAGTTGACGACAAGGGATGCAGCCGTTTTTCCTACTTCGACGACTTCTTTGGGATGCGACGCCATATTGGGAACGCCGCCGACAGCCAAGATAACATTGGCACTGTCATTCATCGTAATGCCATGGGTAATACAATGCACAAGAGGCTTATTGGCAGCTGCTTCCTGACGCAGGGCAGCAAACTGCTGAAATAATTTATTTTTTTCGTCTGTCATATACATTCACACCTAATTTTTGTTGAAATTCACGCAGTGTGCCATTGCGCGACAAGGCCATCAGCAGGCAAAACGCGATAGAACCGCCAATCAGCGTGCCGCTGATAAACATCGGTACGTAATACATCCAAGACAGTCCGGTGCGGCCGTAAAAAATTTCCATTACCGGATAGGAAACAATGGCACCAATAATCCCGGTACCAATAACTTCGCCAATAACAGCGGCAATCAGCCTGCCATGAGAGGCGCGATACAACAGGCCGGACAATGTGGCGCCAAACACGGCACCGGTCAGCGCCAGCGGCGGAATCCCCATCATGGTCATGCGGATAATCCCAATGAGCGTCGCACAAAGCAGGGCATACCAAGGCCCCATCAGCACGGCACACGTAATATTAATCAAATGAGCCATCGGGCACATGCCTTCAATACGCAGAATCGGGGAAATAACGACGCCTAATCCCACCAGCATAGCCAGCAATACTAACCGCAGTACTTTTTTGTCTTTTTCCATAAAAAAAACTTCACTCCCTTGGTGTAACGGCATCATCTGCAAACACTCTTTGGTCGTGAAGTTTTGATTGTATGACTGCAATATATACGTATACATAGCGACCGAAATGGCAGAAATGCCGTCTCTTTTTTGTAGCGGTCGATACTCCCTAGTATCCTCTCATCCTGAAACACAGGCTCCCTCGCCATGTATAAAAACAGATTCAGGGCGCTCCCCCTCAATCCAAGATTCAGTATAACAAAATTTTCTAAGATGTCAATTCCCTGTTTGTCTTTTTACAAATGACTCTATCGTACCGTATGACTGACATGGTATCTGGGATTGTATAAAAAAAGCTGCCGCGCAGTGCAAGCAGCCTTTTCTATGCTTTTTTTAGAATTGCTATGTTTTATTTCCAATATTCTACTTCATCATCACGAAGTCCAATGGAAGCAGCTTTAAAGACAGGATTCTTGCCTGCTGCTTTCTGAGCTTGATAATCTTTTAATGCGCCCATAGCGACCTTACTGAGTATCAGGCAGGCCGGAATATTAATCAGGCACATAAATGCCATCAGAATATCGGCGATATCCCAAACAGCTGCCATGGACATGCCGGCACCGACAAGTACGGCGAGTATGCAAAGGATACGGAAAACGACGATAAATGTTTTCGACGGTCTGCCTTTGTGAATGAAAGCAATGCAGTTATCGACATAATACAAGTTGCCAATCAAGGTAGAAAAAGCAAAGAGAACCATGCAGACCGTAATCAGCACCGGCCCAAATCCGCCGTATACCGAGGTAGCTGCCTGCTGTACATACAACGCGCCAGCGGCTTCTTTGGTAATCGGCACGCCAGAGCAAAGGCCCAAAAATGCGGTTGCGCTGCAGACCAAAATCGTATCAATAAAAACAGAAAGCATCTGTACCAGCCCTTGTTTAACAGGATGGCTGACATCAGCAGCTGCTGCCGCATTCGGTGCAGAACCAATACCGGCTTCGTTGGAGTAAAGGCCGCGTTTGATGCCGTAAATCATGCAGGAACCGGATACGCCGCCTAAAATGGACTGGAAATCAAAGGCATCTGCAAAAATCATCGAGAAGACATGGGGCAGCATCGGCAAATGAAACAGGATAACGATAACAGCTGCCAAAATGTAGACAAAACCCATAATCGGAACCAGCCAAGATGTAATCTTGATAATACGGTGGCCGCCGCCAAAAATGCAGTACCCAACGAGTATCGCTAACACAGCCCCCAATATCCAAGGCGTGATATCCGGATTATAAAAGCTGTATACGGAAAAAGTCGACTGCAGGTTAAAGGATGCCAGCATATTAAAGCCGCCGGCATATGTCAAAATCAGGCATACAGCAAAAATAACGCCTAATGCACGGTTTTTCATAGCTGTTTCAATATAATACGCCGGACCGCCGTAGCTGTGACCCAACGCATTGCGGCGCTTGTATACCTGTGCCAACGTACTTTCTACAAAGGCACTGGCACCGCCAATGAGTGCTAAAAGCCACATCCAAAATACAGCGCCGGGTCCGCCTAAGCATACAGCTGTCGAAACACCGATAATATTGCCGGTCCCTACGCGGGATGCCGTCGATACCATCAACGCCTGAAATGAAGAAACAGAACCAGCCGTTGCCGGTTTTTCCATAACGACACGAACACTTTCAGTAAACATCCGCAGCTGGATGCAGCGCGTCTTCCAAGAAAAAATTAAGCCAGCAACAATCAACACAACCATTAAAATAGGGTAATACAAAACACCGTCTAAATAATCCAGAATCGGCATCATGGATTCAACACGTCCTTTCCCTAATAAAAAAAATATATAATTGCAATATAATTTTCATTATACTTTTTCTATTTAGCATGTGTCAATCAGTACGCATTATTTTTTAACAAAAAAACAGGTGCTGCAACAAAAGAATACATTGAGCCCATTTTGTCACAGCCCTGTTATCATACCGTTTGACGTGCCTAACTTACAACCTGACAATTCATATTTCCAAACGTCAACCAAGAACTATTTAAAGAAAAATATGATGCATGCCAGCCAAAAGCCGTATGTTACAGCTACGTCCTGTATCACACAAATTTTATTTGGAGCCGTTTGCCCAATCCATGCGCAATTTTGCACAGCGTAGAAATAGAGGGTAATGCCTGCCCTTTTTCAATACGGCTGATATTGGACTGCCGTATTCCTGTACGTCTTGCCAATTCAGACTGCGTAAGGTTCTGCTCATTTCTTGCTTTCAATATCATCATCATCAACTGGTATTCAAGCTCGCTGCTGTCCCATTCCTTTTTGAACTCAGGATCTGCCATTTGTTCTTTTAAATAGGTATCGAAATCGTCCATTACACTCACCTCCTTAATCTGCAAGCCGTTTCATATAATCATCACGGATTTGCTTAGCGCGCTCTATCTCCCGGAGCGGTGTTTTTTGTGTTTTTTTGATAAACCCATGTGTCAGAACTGCCCGATTGCCAATTACAAAAAAATACATAACCCGGCTGATATTCGTGCCGACTTTTGCACGCAGCTCAAAAATGCCGTCATCCAACGACTCTGAAAGCGGCATTCTAAGCGAAACCCCCATATCCTGCAAAGCCTGTATGGAACGAAGCATTTTCTGCCGCATATTTATATCAAGACTGTCCAAGAACTCTCGGACAGGAATCCGTCCAGCCCGATCTTCGTAAAATATAATCTTCATTATCGTATTCCTTTCATGATATATTATATATCACAAAAGGAATATTCACAAGTTTTTCTAGTGCTTTTTTTGTTTTTGTCCTGTATTTCATTGCATCGTACTAACAGCCAAAAAAAGGACGCGAGAAATGTACTCACGTCCTTCAAAGCAGTTATTGATAGGAAAGGCATACCCACACCTTTATGTAGTTGAAAACGTTAGTTCTTTGCTGTTCTGACTGTCCATTTTCAAGGTATTGCCTTCATGGAGAGTGCCGCCCAGCAGCATTTCAGAAATCGGGTCTTCCACGAGTTTTTGAATGGCTCGTTTCAGCGGTCTGGCTCCATAAGCAAAATCAGATCCTTTTTTCACCAGCACGGCATCGGCTTTGTCTGTCCAGCTCATCGTTACGCCTTTGGCTTCCAGCCTTTTTGTCAAATCACGCAGCAAAATCGCTACAATCTGACGCAAATCGTCTTCTTCCAGCGGCTTGAATACGAGTATTTCATCAATACGATTGAGAAATTCCGGACGGAAAAAGCATTTGACATCATGTAAAATGTCCTTTTTGGCTTTGGCAAACGCCTGCTGCTTATCTGTTTTTTCATCAGCTGCTGCAGTAAATCCCATGACAGCTGTTGACGGCTTCAAATGCTGGGCGCCCAGGTTGCTTGTCATAATAATGACGGTGTTGCGAAAATCAACAGTTCTTCCTTTGGAATCAGTCAAACGTCCTTCATCCAGCACCTGCAGCAGGAGGTTGAAGAAATCGCTGTTTGCTTTTTCTACTTCATCAAATAAAATGACACTGTAAGGATTGCGGCGGACTTTGTCCGTCAGTTCTCCCCCTTCTTCATAGCCTACATATCCAGGAGGTGCGCCTACCAGCCGGGATACGCTGTATTTTTCCATAAATTCACTCATGTCAATGCGAATCAGCGCATCTTTACTGCCAAAAAGCTGGCTGGCCAAGGTTCTTGCCAATTCTGTCTTGCCGACGCCGCTGGGGCCGAGAAACAGGAAAGAACCAATCGGGCGGTCGGCATCCTTGAGTCCGGCTCTGGCCCGGCGGATGGCTTTGGCAACGGCCTGCACGGCTTCGTCCTGGCTGATGACCCGTTTGTGCAGTTCGTCTTCTAAATGCAGCAGCCGCTGTGATTCTGTTGCCGTCAGCTGCTGTACCGGTATGCCCGTCCACGAGGAAACGACGTCGGCAATATCGTTTTCTGTCACGACCAGCTTGTCGTCATCGTGAAGTGCATTCTTTTCTTCCAACGCAGCCAGCGCGTCTGCCACGCGCTTGCCTTCGTCACGCAGAGCCGCGCACCGTTCAAAATCTTCTGCCGCTACAGCGGCTTCTTTTTCTTTTTGAATATCTGCCAGCTTGGTTTCCAATTTCTGGACTTCCTGTGAGGGAGCCAGCACGTTCATGCGTACTTTTGCTGCCGCTTCATCCATGACATCTATCGCTTTATCCGGCAGATAACGGTCGGAAATATAGCGGGAAGCCAGCGTAACAGCAGCGTGAATCGCTTCATCGGTAATGCGTGCTTTGTGAAAAGCTTCATAACGGTCACGCAGTCCCAACAAAATCGCTTCTGTATCTTCTTCCGTCGGCTCGCCTACGAGTACTGTCTGAAAGCGGCGTGCCAAAGCGGCATCTTTTTCTAAATGCTTTTTATATTCATCCAGCGTTGTCGCGCCAACACACTGCAGTTCACCGCGGGCCAGCGCCGGCTTGAGAATATTGGCCGCATCCATGCCGCCTTCGACAGCGCCGGCTCCAATGAGTTGATGAATTTCATCAATAAACAAGATAATCGTTTCGTCGTGGCGAATGATGTCGAGTATTTTTTTGATGCGTTCTTCAAATTCGCCGCGATACTTGGTGCCGGCAACGATGCTCGTCAAATCCAAAGAAAAGATGCGCTTGTCTTTTAAGACAGGCGGTACATTGCCTGTCACGATACGCTGTGCCAATCCTTCGGCAATTGCCGTTTTGCCCACACCCGGTTCCCCGATGAGAATCGGGTTGTTTTTTGTGCGGCGGCAAAGAATCTGAATGACTCGGCTGATTTCTTTTTCCCGGCCAATGACAGGATCAATCGCATCTTTTTTTGCCAGGGCGTTCAAATCCCTGCCAAAATCATCGAGGGAAAGCGGCTGCTGCGCATGCATTACGTCCTCTTCATCTGCAGCACATGCGCCGATTTCATCCATGAGATTGGCTGTCATGGTATTAATGTTGACATCCATGCTTTCCAAAATGCGGACAGCCATGCAGCCCGTTTCCTGCAGCAGCCCCAGCAGCAGTTCTTCTGTGCTGATATAGGTCTGCCGCATTTCATTGGCTTGATATACAGCCAGCTCAATGGCTTTTTTGGTCCGCGGCGTCAAAATCATCCGGGTCGGCACGTCTTTGCCTACACCGATAATCGCTTCTATAGCGCGGCTGACATTTTCAGCTGTAATGCCCCACTGCGCCAGCAGCTGTCCGGCAATGCTGTTTTCACTGCGTGCCAGTCCCAGCAAAATATGTTCTGTTCCGACATAATCATGACGAAAATCTCTTGCCGCTTCCTGGGCATATTGAATGACTTTTCTTGCACCTTCTGTAAACCGACTTGTATTCATCATCTATCACATCCTTGCACATTCAGATCGGGCATGCTCCGTCAGTACCTGCTGTATCTTGGCCGCCCGCTGCTTGTTTACTTCCGTTTCCGTGCCTGCCTGTCCCTGGCAGAGCTGCAAAAAGGCAGACGTACTGACGGTCGTAATAGCATCGTATACTTGTAAATCATACGGTGCCTCTTCTTCACTCACAGCAAAGCGCAAATCACTGGCCAGCCCCAGTGCTTCTTCTTCTTTTATGAGGTACGCATACCGCAGCAGTCCTTCAGCCCGTCGAAAGGTATCCTTCAGGGCATCTTCATGATGCTGCCGCAGCAAACGGCGGCAGTTTCGTTCTTCCTGCACGACCTGCCGGACAATTTTATCCAGTTGTTCCAGTACGTCCTGTTCAGTAATGCCCAGCGTAACCTGGTTTGTAATCTGAAACACATGTCCAATCGGCTCACTGCGGTCTCCATAGACACCGCATATAGTAAAACCGAATTTGGTAATTCCCTGAATAATGCGGTTGAGACGCTTCATGACGACCAGCGCCGGCACATGCAGTGTCACGCCGACAATCAAGCCGGTCCCTGTCAAAAAGGGACTGGATGTCAAATAGCCAAACTCATCATGAAATGCCATATTTAGATGGCTTTCCAGCGTATCGTCTATCTGGGATGCATCTTCCCAGACACGGTCCAGCTGGAAGCCCGGTGCTGCCGTCTGAATACAGAAATGATCTGCTTCATTCAACAGGATAGAGGCGGCGCCATCCTCACGCACCAGCAGGGCACGGTGCTGGGGCTTAGCTATCAATGCGGCAGAAGCAATATGCCTGGCCGCCAATACTTCTTGTTCTGCTGCCGGTATATCCGACAGGGATATATACGTATAGTCCCCTCTGCCCAGCATATTTAATGCCGGCAGGCGGGATTTTCCCGCTTGGCATACGGCTGCCAGTTCTTCGTCAGACGCGCGGGACGGAAAAGCATATGCTTTGAGATTACGTGCCAGCCGAATCCGGCTGTCCACGACGACATCGGCGAAGGGGCCGCTGCCGGTCTGCCAAGGGATAAGGGGGGATGTCATCCACTGTATGGGCATCTGTTATTCCTCCTTTTGCGTATCCGTATGGGGAACGTGCCGCTGCAGGGCTTTAATTTCATCCCGCACACGGGCTGCTTCTTCATACCGTTCTGCATGAACCAGCTGTTCCAAATGCTGCCGCAGCCGCCGTATATGCGTCATCGTGCGGAATACGCCGGTCCCGCGGTTGGGTACTTTGCCGACATGCTTGCAGTGGCCGTGTATACGGCGCAGCAATGCCGGTATTTCCTCTTTAAAAGCCGCATAGCAGTCTGGACAGCCAAACTGCCCCAGCCGGTTAAATTCACTATATGTCATGCCGCAGCTGGCACACCGCGGTTCTTCTTTTGATTGATCTGCGTAATCAGGATATGCCATTTTGCGAAAAAAATCATTGTCAACAATATTAAACCCGCGGAATTCACTATATTTGCGTTTTGCGTTGGCACATGCTGCACACAAATGCATTTCCGTTCGCTGTCCATTTTCAAACGTTGTAATATGGACAACGGCTTCTCGTTTCTTGCAGACATCACATAACATGGCTATCACGCTCCTTTCGCCATGGCTAGCGCAAGTTAAGATGTTGTATGATGTGGCTCAGGACAGCCATCCGTTGTGTCTCATCACTGACGTCCTGGTACAAGGCTTCAAAGGTGTGATGCATTAAGATAGCTTCACGGTTGGTCAAGCGACGCTGTTTAATCAACTGATACAAGAAACCGTCCAAATCTTCCATGGTAATGCTCACAGCCGGCAGCCGTTCTTGAATCAATACAGGCGTGCGGTCTTTCTTTTTGGGCGTAAGCTTAATAATCCGCACAAATCCACCGGAACCACGTCTGGATTCTACCAAAAAGCCTTTGTCGCTGGAAAAACGAGTACTCAGCACATAACTAATCTGCGACGGGGCACATTTCAGTTCATCGGCTAATTCGTTACGCCGCAGTACAATATTTTCTTCCTCTTCTTCCAACAACTTATGCAATATAAATTTTTCAATTTTATCGGCTAATACACTCATACGAATCACCTGCTTCATATACTAAAAGTGGTACAGTCATACATGTTTCTTTTGACTTTCACCTCTTTACATTATATTCGTCTTTTTGACTTATTGCAAGAAAAAGAGCTTACTTTACAGTAAAGGGAGTATCCCTTGGACCCACATATCATTCTGTAAACGTGCCGTTTACATCGGCGTATATA
>DJEN01000014.1 GCA_002431345.1 Megasphaera sp. UBA5897
AAAAAGGATTGATGAAACAGTAATAACGGCAATTTCTGTCTATCTACCCAGTAGAACGCTTTAGGTCATTTGACGGCAATATGGCTCTATATTAAATGTTGGGGTCTTGTGGATGTCCGTATTCACGAGACCCTTTATTTTATATAAAATAAGATATATCCAACCCGCATTTCAAATTAACCACCACGAAGAACCGAAAGGGGGTATAGATATGTCTCTCTATCATGTTATCGAAAAAAAAGCTTTTATTGGGAAGAGGGTTCTGTCAAAGAATTTGAAAATTTGGATATGTCCATCTATTTGACTAAACATAGCGATGGGCGCATGTACACTATTTGGGAAACTATCGCCAATACGGTAGATGCCAAAAGTGACCACCTCTATTTCATCATTGATGAAGCTCATCGTGGTATGCAAGGAAGGGCTGCCAGTAAGGCAACTACTATCATGCAAAAATTCATCAAAGGCAGTGAAGAAGACCGGATTCCGCCGATGCCAGTAGTAATCGGTATGTCGGTTACGATGCAGTTGTAGTAGTCAAGCAAAATTATAACACTTGGTGATAAACGCCTCGAGGGCATGCCGCAATATATTATCATGGCTAAGGATAATATTACTGTAATGAGTCCGGAGAATGCATTGTCTTATTTTATGGATATAAAAAAGCATAATCATAAGAATCGAGCTAGGTAAGTCTCGCATGTGCAGAAATGCTTGATGGTACAATACGTAAGATAGTACGTTTTTATGAAATACAAAAAGAAGGTAGGTTATCCATCGGAACATCAAAAGATGCTCATATAACAGATAACCTACCTTTTAAGATAAGTGTATCCAATTTATTGAGAAATGTCAAGAATAGGCGAGGAAAACCATATATGAATCTAGAAGAGAGTGTGGCCTTAAATTGTTCAAATTAGGAAGGAATACGGATATGGAAGGAACTATTTTGCTTAATTATGAAGACGGGGATTCTTTTTATGAAATTACTTGTGATGAGTATACGGATAAATCTTGGCGGGCTAATATTTATGATGAAGAAAATATATTTAAACAACAGAATATGGTAGAAACAGGGTTTGATTATTCGATAGCAGGATTTGGTTGGGGCGCAGGTGAAGTTTCTTCTGTATACACATATGATATAAAAAATATGTATGAACAGTTATCCCTGCTTAGAGCGGGAAAAATAGATTTTCTTCATTGTGTTTTTGAAAGCCCGGTTTTTATTGCTGATTATTATATTGAGGTTATCATGGAAAAAAAGGAAAATCATCAGTATGAAGCACTGTTTTCTATTTTCGATGATCTTGACTGTGTTGAGTTTGGTAAATTTTTTTCTGAAGAAGAGTTAGACGAGCAAATAAAAAATCTCAAAAAGTGTATAGATACATTTTCTGTAAGGGTATAGTTAAACGACTGATGCAAAATAATTGAGGGAAAACTGTACATTAAAGTATTTTGACATAAAATAAATCATAAGGATCAAGCTGGGTAAGTCTCGCATGTGCAGAAAAATACTTTGCAGTACAATAAGAAATATTGTAAGTTTATCTGTATCAGCTTTGGTAGGGGTATCTTTAACTTTTGCACAAATACATAATCTTATGATCAATTCCAGTTAGGCAGTCTGCATCTTGGTAATGCTAAGAGTTGCGTATACAGTATTTATGGTAATCTAACTAGTACAGCTACGAAATACACAGACACACGTTATGGCAATACTCGAATAATATATAGAAACATGCGGTAATTTAGTTGATGTAGACTGTTGAGAAATTGACTGATTTTCTGAGATACAAGAACGATTACTTGCTTAAAACACATGCTATTTTTTGCATGCATGCTTTTAAAATATGGAGAAATAATATATAATATGAAAACATATAGAAAAACAAACTAAAAGTATACTCAATCATATTAATAAAAATGAGGATGTGTATGGAGAAAACATGCAGTATCGAAAGCAGCCGTATTTTGCTGCAGCAGATTGTCGGCGTGTCGTTCGACAAATGGCGAAAGCGGTTAACGTATTTATATAACAGAATAAACGGAAAAGCGAAGACGGTTCTTTGCGGGGATCGGATGTCTGTAGATGTTGAACAGGCATACCTATTCCCCCCAAGGAACCGTCTTTTTTTTAATGACTTTACAGTAAATATTGCAGTATACAAGTGGGCGTCGGTAAGGTGGTGAATGCGTTGAAGACATCTTGGTTGTTTTTAAGCAGTTTGGTCATGATACTGGCAGGAATGCCTGCTGTGTCATTGGGTCACGGGGTACAGCAGGAACAACTGGATAAAGCACGTCAGCAGGAGCAACTGCGTAATCTGCGCTTGCGGCCCCGACCAGTTTCCCCTATCACGGGGTTAGAAAAACAAAAGACAGAAACAATACCGGCTTCACAAGGCCCTTCATTTTTTATCCATCAGATACAGCTGGATATAGATACAGAAGCGTTTCGTTTTTTGTATTCGTATGCCAAGGCGTATGAATACAGCCGCATGGATATAGAAAGTATTCAGCGATTGGTGAATACGCTGAATGATGCGCTGCTGGATCGGGGATATGCGACGAGCCGGGTTCATATTCCGGAACAAAACCTTGCCGAAGGGGTGCTGCACCTAAAAGTACAGACTGGCCGCATTCATGCAGTTCGGCACAGCGAAGGAAGTCCACATCTGCCTTGGCGTACGTCCTTTCCTATTGGGGACGGGGATATTCTCAACGTTCACCTACTGGAACAAGGTATTGAACAGATGAAACGGCTCTCTTCGCAAGATGTCAGCCTTCGTCTGATACCGGCAGAAAAACTGGGACAAAGTGATATAGAACTTACTGTTCGGCGAACCCGACCGGTTCATGGCGTGCTATCTATCGATGATTCGGGACTTTCTAATACGGGACGTGTGCAGCTTAGTGCGGATATCAGCGTGGACAATCCGTTGTATGGCAATGATTACCTGCAGGTAGGAATCAACGGTGACGGTATGCGCAGCGGCTATGAACGGGGAACGCGCAAACAGAGTATATATTATCGGATTCCGTATGGCAAAGACACATTTTCTTTGTCATACAGCAGCTATCAGTATCATCAGACTGTGCATCATACACCAAATGATTTTATCAGCAGCGGCAAAAACAATGTCAGCATCTTATCCTGGGAGCACTTGATCAGCCGCAATCAGTATCGCAAAACGAGTTGGGATATCAGCGTGCAAAAACGTAATTCGCATTACTATATCAATGATTTAGAAATTGCCGTGCAGGCGCTGCATACAGCAACGTTGGAAGCTGGCCTGTCGCAACAAGTCTATGTCGGACAGGATGTGTGGTACGGACGTATCGGGCACCGCATGGGGCTGGGGTGTTTGGGAGCCATGCCGGAAAATCCATATGAGGACGGCCCTAAAACACGGTATCATATGTGGCTCTTTGATGTTGATTATCGGCATCCGTTTGCGATGGGACATCGGCCGGCAGCGTATACATCTTCGATTCGTGCCCAATGGACGATGAATGGTGACCGGCTGTATGGTGTCGATATGATGAGTATAGGCAACCGGTATACGGTACGCGGCTTTGACGGGGAAGCAACGCTTATGGCGGAAAGCGTCTGGTATTGGCGAAATGAACTATCTTCGCATATCAATACACTGCACAGTGATGTGTATCTCGGACTCGATATCGGAGCGGTCTATGGCCCGGCTGTGGAAGACTTGGTAGGGCGCACTATTGTTGGTACCGTACTGGGTATGAGGGGAACCTTTGCATCGGGCCTATCGTATGATACCTTTATCGGTGTTCCGGTGTATAAACCGGACGGCTACCATACCAGCTGCGTAACGACAGGCGTTACCTTAAGCTGGCGTTTTTGATTTTAGTACGGATTTAGCACGGAACAGGATAGTTGGTATTAATACTAAAGCATCACGAAAAGAACGGTAACATATAAAAACAATCATATAAATGGACGGAAAAATACACAGGAAAGGACGGTTCGGATATGAAACAGAAAACGTTGAAGCGATATATCAAGGCATGGATACTGATGGGATTATTGACTGTAGAGACGCTGGCTGTCAGTGCGGCTGATGTGTCGATTATACCTGATCGGCAGGTGCCGGCAGCACAGCAGCCTCTGGTACAGCAGACGGCCAACGGTATTCCGTTGGTGCAAATTACGGCCCCGACAGCAGGCGGCGTGTCACGCAATGCATACGAGCAGTTTAACGTGTCGCAAAAAGGTGCCGTTTTGAATAATTCATATATGGTTTCACCTACAAAACTGGCCGGCTATGTACAGGGCAATCCCAATATGGTCCGCGGCTCGGCCAAGGTAATCGTCAACGAAGTAACCAGCAACCGTCCGACACAGATAAACGGTTTTTTGGAAGTAGCCGGTCCTAAAGCCAGCGTTGTCGTTGCCAATCCCAATGGGATTACGGTAAACGGTGGCGGATTTATTAATACGTCCCAAGCCATGCTGACTACGGGCCGTCCCATGTATGATGCAGGTCGCTTATCCGGACTTCACGTTACAGACGGCATGGTCAAGGTGGAGGGACGAGGATTGGATGCGTCTCAAACAGACCGTGTAGCTATATTGGCGCGGGCCGTTGCGCTCAATGCTGGAATATGGGCTCAGGATGCGCATGTCATTACCGGAGCTAATGATGTTTCCTATACAGACTTGCAGGTCAGCGCGATTGCTGGTGCTGGAAAGAAACCCTCTGTGGCCTTGGATGTAGCGGCTATTGGCGGCATGTATGCCAATCGTATGTATCTGGTCGGGACAGAAAAAGGATTGGGTGTGAATGTAACAGGTACCTTGTCAGCTGTCAAGTCCTTAGTACTGGAACATAATGGAGACCTTCATATTCGGAGAAATACACAAGGCAGCAGTGCCGTATACAGTGAAGGTACCATGTCCGTTCATACAACGGGGAGTATCCGCAACGACCAAACATTGGCCAGCGGTGGTGATGCTGTTATTCACGCTGAAAAGGGCCTGACGAATACGGCTGTTATTGGTTCCGGCATCAGCCGGGACGGCAAGGTCAATCAGCCTGGCTCCTTACAGTTGCAGACAACGACGCTCACCAATGACAGTGCGCAAATCGTCAGCGGCGGTGCCATGCAGATACAGGCGGAAGAAATAACGACAAAGGCCGGAGAAATTTCCGCACAAGGACAAGCAGACCTAAAGGTAACCAATACCCTTCATATGGATACAGGAAAAATCACGGCCCGAAAGAATTTGTCCATTACAGCAGATACGCTGCCTTTACATGGCCTTTTGGCCAGTGATGGTGATACAGTCATTACGACCCGGCAGGATCTGACCAATCAGTACAGCAAGGATACCTTTGGAGATATCAAGGCCGGCGGGACGATTACCTTGCGTACGGACGGCAGCCTTTACAACGTGAAGACATTCGAAAGCGGCAGCAATCTGAACATACAGGCTGCTCAAAACGCAGACAACACGGGACTCATAACGGCAAACGGAAAGACAGCTATACAGGCTGGTTATATCCATAATCATCTGACAGGCCGCATATACGGTGATGACATTGCCCTTTCGGCAGCTAGCATAGAAAATCGCAAGCATGCTGGCTTGGAAGCACAGCTGGAAAAAGAAATAAAGAAGCTGCAGGATAAAGAAAAAGCCTTGGATGCCGCCTATATGGTAGATGTGACGGCGTATACAAGAGGGGCTCAAGAACAGGCCTATAAACGAAATATAGAAGAAAAAACAAAAGACTACGATACCCAGCTGGCAGTCGTAGCCAAGCTGAAAAAACAAATGGCGGCCTATACATCGCCTGTTATCGCCGCCCGCCGTACGCTGGAGATAACAGGAACAGATGCCATTTTAAATCGTGCCGGAGCGATGATGTACAGCGGCGGGATCATGACACTGCAGGCAGGGAAGACAGTCATCAATCAGGGAGCCAAGATGGAAAGTGTGGGCAATCTCTCTATGAAAGCTCCGCAAATCACTAATCTCAATGATTCCTTTTCTGCCAAACGAATAGGATCTGCTTGGATAACGAATCCAGAAAAAATACGAATTGATGAAGCCGGGCATCCGGAACGAGGACAGGTGTTTAATAAAAATGAATTTGACAATTTCGACAGCGGGTATGGCGCCCATCATCGTAATTCCGCGGCTTCCTCGTATCCTATCGATGACCTTACCGTGATTCGTACTCATTCACAGACTTCGGAAAAACAAGTACAAACAACCCATGCCGGCGTCATTCGCAGCGGCGGCCATATGACGATAGACGGCAGTCTGCACAACGACAACAGCCAGATTGCTGCCGGACAGACTTTAACGGTCCGAAACGGCACGGTAACCAATACAGCGACAGAGAATCAAAAACTGACCGTGACCTTTGGCACCACACAGGCCAGCTATACAGAACGCCACAGCAGGTTTCACAAAGGGAAGATTCGCAAATATAAAGGCCGTGTTTTTATGACGCCGCAGGTAGAAAAAAGCAATCCCATACCGTTGGGGATTGCAGTTTATCAGGAAAATACACAGACCCGGCCTGACAGCAAAGATATTACGAAAACAATACGTGGGCATGCCCAAAAATTTCTTGACCCATTTTCTATCGATTCATCCGGGACGAATGCGACACCTGCGCAATGGAAACAGACTGCCAGCGGGCTGAGTAGTTCTCTGTATAAGCTGCATCCGGAAATGACGGCCAAATATCTCATCGAAACAGACTCAGCATTTACGAATAAACATAAGTTCCTTTCGTCAGATTACATGTATGAGCAGATGAAATGGCATCCGGAAAAAGTGGCTAAACGGTTGGGAGACGGCTTTTATGAACAATCCCTCATTCGGGAACAGATTCTCAGCCAAACGGGCAGACGGTATCTGGAAGGGGATGAAGACGACGTAGCAGCGTATAAAGCACTCATGGATGCCGGTGTCGTCTATGCCAAGAAAACTGGTTTGGTTCCAGGAGTAAGTCTGTCAGCGGAACAAGTTGCCGGGCTGACCAGTGATATTGTGTGGCTGGAAATCAAAACTGTTTGGGTAAACGGCCAGCCGCAGGATGTGGTTTACCCACGGGTATATCTGCGTGCTTCTTCGAATATGGCCCTGCAGGCAGACGGCAGTCTGCTCAGTGCCAATCAAATGGTTATTCAAACCAAACAAGCACTGCAAAACGAAGGAATCCTACAGGGTAAAACAATTCGTATACAAGCAGGATTCATTAACCATACCGGCCGCATGTTGGGACAGGACGTATCACTGGCTAGTGATACGGACATTCAGCAAGACGGTCTGTTAACAGCAACAGACCGGGTAGAATTGAAAGCAGGCCGGCATATTGCCATGCAGGCTTCTGCAGACCACCTGACCCATCAAGACGTCCTGAACCGTACTGCAGGAATTGCCGTGACAGGAAACCACGGTGTTCTTATCGCCTCTGCCGGAAAAGATATCCATTTAGCAGGCGCAGCGCTGGAAGCCCTGGGAGATAAAGGCACCGTTATATTGCAGGCAGGCGGTGATGTGAATCTGACGGCTCAGACACTGGCTGCCAAAAAAGACATGACCCAGGACGGTGATAATTACCTGCGAACGTATCGGCAGACAGAAATCGGTACCGCTGTGGATGCTAAAGGCGGCATTGCCATACAGGCCGGACAGGATATCCATGCCAGAGCCGCATATCTCAACAGTGACCAGGGAACGGTTGCTCTGACGGCTGGCAGAGATATAACTTTAACAGCCGGACGGGAAGTTACGGCAGATGACTACGGCCTGAAACATACCGCGTCTGGACTGTTATCCAGTACCACGACAACGGTTCGTACTCATGACCAGCATGAAGGGGTGTTGGGTACCGTCATGACTGGCGAGCAATTACAGATGAAAGCCAATCGGGATACGGATATCACAGCGGGAACTCTTGTCGGGCAGGATTCGACCAGCTTGAGCAGCGGCCGCCATCTCCGTACGACATCTGGTACGCAGCGGGATGAAACAGATATATACCAGCATGTTTCCACATCCGGCATGATGGGAGCCGGGCTGGGAATGATGATTGGCACCCAGAAAACGACCGACACGTACCAGGGAGACTTTGTGACTCAAAAAGGCACAACGATTGCTTCCACAAAGGGGAATGTCCGTCTGATAGCGGGCGATACGGCGCACCTGACAACGACCTACGTTCTGGGAAAAGACGGTATAGATGTAACGGGCCAGCAGATTCGCTTAGACGGCAAAACCAATGCAGTCCATGAACGGCAGACGCACGAAGAGTCCAGCTCCGGATTGACTATTGGACTGTCCGGGCCGGGATTACATGCGGTGAAAGAATTCCGCGGCGTTGTCCGTACGGCGCAGACAAGGCAGAATAAAACCCTGCAGGGGCTGGAGCTCTTTGAAGGCGGCCGGGAACTGAAAAGCAGCTTGCAGCGTATGGGAACCCAAGGTGCGAAAACCATTGGCCTGCATGTCGGCATAGGCAGCCAGTCTTTTAAACAGGAGCATGAAATGGATGCCAAGACGTACGCAGGAGGAACGCTGTCCGGTGGAACGGTAAAACTGACAGCAGACAGCGAGCAGGCAGATAAAGGTATGATTCATGCAACGGGTGAAACCATCCAAGGCAAGCATATTACACTTTCGGCGGCCAAGAATATTTTGTTGGATGCCGGTAAAAATACGCAGACAGAAAAACAGACCTACAGCAGCCAACGTGCCTCTGTTGGCGCATCGTTCCATGGCGGTCTTACGGGTATAGACGCGTCCTTTGGTGCTGCGAACAGTACAGGAGCGACAACTAAAACCAGCCACACCGGGACAGACGCTGCAGCCAGCCATACGCTGACGGCTGTTTCAGGCAAAGACACCCAGCTCTTAGGCTCACAGCTATCCGGCCATACTGTACATCTTACAGTTGGCAGCAAGTTGCATGTAGAAAGCAAACAAGATACAGAAACGTATACAGAAAGCAATTCACAGGCCGGATTCAGCATCAGTACGGGTGTAATGAATGGACGTCTTGGCAGTACTACTACGCAGGCAGGACTAGGGATTGGCGCAATAGACAGCCAGTATGCCAGTGTAATCAACCAGGCGGGAATCTACGCCGGCCAGGGCGGCTATACAGTAAATGTTGCCAACAACACTTGTCTCCAGGGTGCAGTTATTGACAGCACGGCAGCAGAATCGAAAAACAAGCTGACAACAGGCATGCTGACAATGGAAACCATCGAGAACAAAGCGGAATATACCGTAAAAGGTGGCGGACTGTCGTATGCGCACTACGGTGACAAAAAGACACAACAGGAAAAAGCCAATACAACGGGACTTCTCCCGTCACTTACACCGGGATCTAAGAATAACGCATCTTCCATAACTACATCCGCCGTTTCACCAGGAACCATTACGACAACCAAAGAAACGACAGATATATCCAACATAAATCGGGATACCCGAAATGCCCTCAATACACTTGCGAATACGTTTGATAAACAGAAAATAGAAGAACGGCAAAAACTTTCCCAGCTGTTCCTAAAAAATGCGGATATGCTGCTGCATCATTATAACCGTGACGGGAAAATAGATAAAGCGGTGGCGCATGGTCTGGCAGCAGAATTCGCAGCCAGCTTGGCAGGAAATTCGGCAGGCAGCGGCTTTTATGCTGGATTTATCAATGAGCTGCTGGTGAATAAAACCGCAGAATGGGCAGGCAAAGACCCGGTAAAAGCTCAATGGCTCAGTGCGGCTATAGGAGCAGGCGTCAATGCTGTCATTGGTGGTAATGCTCAAACAGGAGCGATAGCAGCACAATATGGCATGCAGTGGAACAATATGTATGACAATGATATTACAGAAGGGGAGTTTAAAAATCAAAATGATGCCTATTATGCCATGTATGCGAACTGTGAAGTGGAATTGGAGAATACTGCATTTAATGATGCATCAGATACTATGCGAATGCTTGCAGCAGAAAGTAATTTACAGAAAATTTTCGATGTTGCTTCTTTGGCAATGCAGCATTCTAATTATCAGTATGTGGCTGCATCGTTATTTCAGGATGCATTACATGGAAATGGCGAATCTCGTTATTATCCACTCGGTACAGCTGCCTCCAATTTATTACAGGAGCAAAAAACTTTTTTTGATAAAGTGCATGAATTAGGGGAATTCATTTCTCCAGGTGCAACAAAATACTTTTATACAAGTATTTCTTGCAAAGGAGACGCATTATTAGCATTTGGGCATATAAAAATGGCATTAGCCATAACAAATAATGGAAATGGAACTTTTAGTGTAGAGGGGCAGGCAAGAGATGTATATAATTTTGAAAGATTAGGCTATCAATATCCGAAGACAGAAATAAAAGAAATTATTAAAAGGAACTCTATTTCGGCAATGAATGATGCAGCGTATTTTTTACAAAAAACGGGTAATTTATACCCATATATATATGCTATACAGATAAAGACTACTATTTAGGGGAGAATATTTATGAAAAGACGATATGGATGTGTATTTTTAATTATGATTATTGGTAGTTTACTAGGATTCGAAATGCACCAACAATATGAATATGGTGACTTACAGCGGTATGAAATTAGTCGAGATAATAATGAAACATGGTTAATTGATAGTGAAACCATGTTTGAAATTGAAAAGGATGCACAAGGTATAGACTTTGATAAAAATTGTATTTATAGTTATGGGAAAAGTGGTTTTGCGATTATTGACAGAAAAACGCATAGAATTTGTTATTTTTTTGATGACAATACATTGCAATTCCGGATGCAAATAATTCGCTTAAAACAAAAAAATACAGATGATTATATTGCAATTAAAAATATATCTCAACTATCATCCAAGGAAAAGGTTATATATGAAAAAATAAAAACAGAAGAAAATAAACATAAATGGTGTTGGTAAGAAAACTCAAATATAAACGAGATTTTATAATAGGCATAAATTACAATGGCGAGTTGAACATCCTATTAAATATAGTGGTTAAACAAAATTTATCCCTAAGTGAGGTATTTTGCTTGATTGACAATTAATAAGTACAGGAAAGAGCTTTTTTATGTCTATGCAATAAGTTGCATATAGAAAGCAAAGAAGATACAGAAACGTATACAGAAAACAATTCGCAAACCGGAGACAGGAGATTACTATTCTATGCAAATATCTTTGGGTGGAGGCGTGAAAGCCGGTTCGGTAGGTTGTATTGTGGATAGAGAGGGCAATGTATATGCAACACTGGCATTTGCTCCAGGTGTATCAATAGGTGTCCCGCTCATAACTGGTTTTGGAGTTGTTAGTGATAAAAGCAAAGGCTATATAAAGGAGATATCTGGTTGGAGTAGTACCGTAACTGCTTTAGGAGGTATTGGAGGAACTGTTGGTATTACATCGGAGGGAAATATTATTGGGGAAATGGCTGCAAGTGGTTCAGCAGGTATTTCGGCGAATATTGGGTATACATGGTTTGTGGGAAATGTGTATAAGAGGTAATAAGAGTGAAAAAATTAAAGAGAATAAAAGATAGAATAATTACAGTGTGGATTGTTCTTCAAATGTCCGCATTTGGAGTATGGGTAATTGGCGGGAATTTATATAATTTTTTAGCAAAAGATCAAATTCAATATAATATTAATCAACTGGAAATGGTATTGCATTCGATTACCCCATTGCAAGGATATACCGTTGATGATGTATCTTTGGTGCCTAGAAATGCATTGATAGCTAAAGCTGTTTGTACCAATATCATTCCGAAATATGCGGACAATACACCGGAGAAGACAGAACAAGATTTTAAATCTTATTTTCTTAATCAAGGATGGAAAATAATTGATGAGCGTCACAAACCATCCGTACATATTCAATTTACAGATAAAACGTATATTGTTACATTAGATTTGACATCTCCTAAAGAAAATAAATGGAGAATAATAGTTGCGCATAATACTTTTTTTGAAAGATATAGTTTGTAATTAGTCGGATGTTTCGTTTTTTTTGTTTGGGCAGTTGCGTGTAGGTAATTATATATGAAATTGTAGCACGTTATAACTTTTACGCGGTTTCAGGATTTAACGAAAACACGTAAAAGTTATAACGTGCTAAATGCTTTAGATAAGATTATTTTTTCTCAGGTATTATGCGCAAGGGTGCTGGGACGTGAATTCCAATGGAACGGAAGATGAATGCACTTAATAGAAGGTAGCGGATATCAACATCTTATGCAGAATCTAACTTCAAGGAACTTCTTCATAAAAATCTCGCAATAACTTGACATTATCATATGTACCAATATCTTGTTAATCTGAGAAAAGTATGCTATACTCAATACAGAAAGTTAAAAAATTAAAAATTTTCTCGTAATTATTTTGAAAAAATCAATGATACCATAAAAATTATGAATGACTGACGAGATATTTCGGCAGCATACTTTGACATAGAAATTATACACAAAGCGTGTTTTTATGTATCAGGGATTTGGGAGTGTATGAAGAAAGGTCGTGCAGAGATGAATCAGAAGAAAAGCCGTGCAATGTTGGCAGTAGCAGCGATGTGTGCTATTAGTCTAGGGGGGGGCATCGCGTATATGCAGATGATGTAATGTATCGCAATGCGGAAACGATTACAGATGAAGGTACGTATAATTTTAAAGCCGGAGAGTATAATGATCGGCTAGTATACTTTGAAAGTAACAATTTTTCTAATAACAAGAACATTACTGTCAATATTGAAAAAAACGATACATTAACGATTAATCGTACAGGCCAAGGGGCACTAATTGATGTGTGTAATGGTGATGACAGACCCGATAAAAGTAGAGTTAATGGAAACATAACGATTAATGGTAATTTACAATTGAATATGGATTGTGAAAATGAAGGATTTAGAAATGATGTTAGAGCCATTAATTTATTAAATAATAACGATAATTTTGAAGTTAATGGTAATACAAAAATTCACATTATTAATGTGAAAACAACAGCACCTACTTATTATGTAGAAGGTGTCAGAGCGTTTAGTGGGACTATGAAGTACAATGGTAATTTTACTATTGATAAAATTGATGCAGGCAATATAGGTGCGAATGGTACTCATGGTGAAGTATTTGGAGTGTATAGTACAACAACCGGAGGATTGAATGAAAATGAATTCAATCCCGGCGGTTTTAATAGTCATATTATTTTGGGTAAAGATAATACAAATGAGATCACAATCCAAAATATAAATGCGGCATCAGAAAGTGGCCGTTTAAGTGTTATCGGTATTGTCAGTGAAGGAAAAAATAGTGTTGTAGATGTCAATGGCAAATTAGTTATTAGTAATTTACAAGGTACGTCAAATAATGATCATGTTGAAACGATGGCATTAGTTGCCAATAATAAAGGGGTTATTAATGTTAATGGAGATGTAACGATTGACAATCTTAAAGGTACTGGCAAGACGAATGAGGTTGTTGCCCTGCAGACGTATGATGGTGGTGCTATTCATGTAAACCAAGCAATGGATTTGAATAAAGTAATTCGAATTACAGGTGATATTGATGGCGGTGACCGTGATGCAGATGTGATTACGTTGAATTTGCTCAACAAAGACTCTTTTATTAAAGGTGCTAGCTTGGGAAATGTGAAATTAGAGTTGTCTAATGGTGCCACTTGGTATGTGAAAGATAGACACGAAGTAAATGATACTGAGTACGACGCTGATAAGGCAAATAGCTATATTGACTCTTTAAGCGGCAATCATGGTGTCATACAAATGGATATAGACGCAGGCAAGAATAGCGGCAATCCCCATTTATTCATAGGAGAATTAGACGGTACACATACGTTACAGTTAAACAACATTGGTAGTACAACGGATGGAGCTGCTGGAAATGTATTGGCTAGTGTGGCATCAGGTGATGGCAAATTTACAGCACCTGCTTCGGAAGGCGGTTTGTATTGGACAACGTATGAGTTGGGAACGCAGGATAGTGGTGAAACAGGGTATCATACAGATTGGTATTAAAAAAAGGCAGAAAAAACGCCTGTAAATCCCGAAACTCCGGAAGAACCGGCAAGACCGACGACTTCTGTCAGCACATTACTTTCAACGGTAACGTCTGGTTATGATACATGGCGTAATGATATGGATACACTCAATGAACGCATGGGTGAACTGCGTATGAGTGGCGCCAATACAGACGGCATATGGATACGCACTAAAGGCAGTCAGTTTGGCAGACATGGTGGGAATGGTGATTATACCAACCAGCAGCATACGTATCAGTTGGGCTATGATACCGTAACGCAGCAGAATGAAAAACAGACGACCTATACCGGCGCGGTATTAGAATACGGCAAAGGCTCGCTGTCTTTTGCCAGCGGCACCGGCACGATGAGGAGCTTTGGCTTGGGTCTGTATCAGACACGGCTGCGTCAAAGCGGTCACTATTTGGATTTGGTGTATAAGTTTGATAAATACAAAAATGATTTTCATGTAGCCGATACGGCAGGCAATCCCATTAGCGGCAAATACGGCAACAACGCCATGTCGGTCAGCGCAGAATACGGTCGTAAAAATCCACTGAATCATGGCTGGTATGTAGAACCTCGGAGTGAATTGACGCTGGGCTATATGTGGGGCAATACCTTTACGACATCCAACAACATCCGGGTAGAACAAAAAAATATGCCTGCACTGGTAGGCCGTTTAGGCGTCAATGTAGGTCGTGATATAGGCGATAGAGCGACATTCTATGTCAAAGCAAGCATCAACCATGATTTTCTTGGTAACTACGATGTACGCATGACCGATTTGTCTACCGGTGATCGGATGAACGTCAGCGATCGCTTCGGCAGCAGCTGGTTTGACTATGGTACAGGCTTTACCGTTAAAACGAGCAAAGACAGTTACTTGTATTTTGACATAGAACGAGCTGTTGGCGGCGAATACAAGAAGCATTGGGATTGGAATGCCGGCATGCGCTGGAGTTTCTAGATGCAAAGATGCAATGCCTTTTGAGAGAAGTAAGAACAACATGCTGCAGACGGTTTTGCTGTGGTGATGTAAACAATCCTTGCTCTTTTTCGTTGTTTATGCTATGATAAGGGGCATGAAGCAAGGCGATGCAGGAGAAGAGTAGGCATACCAATAGCGAGACAGGGAAGGTGAAAGCCTGTCGTTGATGCTGAAGGCGCTCCGAAGGCCGCAGCCGGAAGTCCCCGAGAGGAGATGCGTATGGCTGATGAATGAAGCGGGTCTGTAGACCAACCAGGGTGGAACCGCGGGTAAGTATACTCGTCCCTGTAACATTATCATGATGTTACAGGGACTTTTTGTATTATTAGGAGGGAAACACAGATGAACTTTCAAGACATGATATTTGCATTGAAGAATTTTTGGTCCTCCCAAGGCTGCATCATTTATGAACCATATGATGTAGAAAAAGGGGCAGGTACCATGAACCCGGCTACGTTTTTGCGCACGCTGGGCCCGGAACCATGGCATGTAGCGTATGTAGAACCGTCACGCCGTCCGGCTGACGGCCGCTATGGTGACAATCCAAACCGTTTGTATCAGCATCATCAATTCCAGGTTATTTGCAAACCGTCTCCGGATAATATTCAGGAATTATATTTAAAAAGTTTGGAAACGCTGGGCATTAACCCCAAGGAACATGATATTCGTTTTGTCGAAGACAACTGGGAATCTCCGACGCTGGGTGCCTGGGGCCTGGGATGGGAAGTCTGGCTGGATGGCATGGAAGTTACGCAGTTTACGTATTTCCAGCAGGTCGGCGGCATTGACGTAGCTCCTGTTTCTTCGGAAATCACGTACGGCATGGAACGGCTGGCTATGTATATCCAAGGCGTAGAAAATGTTTACGATTTGAAATGGACCGACGATGTGACCTACGGAGATATTTTCCATCAAAACGAAGTCGAACAGTCTACCTATGCTTTTGAACTGAGCAATGCGGACTTACTGTTCCACCTGTTTGATGAATATGAAAAAGAAGCTATGCGCGTCATCAAAGCAGGCTTTGTATTACCGGCATATGACTACGTATTGAAATGCTCCCACACGTTTAATCTGCTTGATGCCAGAGGCGCTATCAGTGTTAGCGAACGCGCTGCATTTATCGGCCGTGTCCGCAATATGGCTCGTGCCTGCGCGAAAGCTTATTTGGAACAGCGTGAAAAATTGGGATTCCCCATGTTGAAAAAGGAGGAAAAATAAATGAGCAAAGATTTGTTGCTTGAAATTGGTACGGAAGAAATCCCGGCTCATTATATGCCGAGTATCCTCAATCAGGTCAAAGAATTAGCTGCAAAAAAATTCGGTGAAGCAAACATTGCCTATGAAGCTATCCGCACGATTGGTACGCCGCGCCGCGTCGCCCTCTTGATGAAAGGCGTCGCAGAAAAACAGGCCGATGTATCGTCCAAAAATAAAGGGCCTTCTGCCAAAATCGCATTTGACGCAGACGGCAATCCGACTAAAGCTGCCATGGGATTTGCCCGCGGCCAGAAAATCGATGTCAAAGACTTAGTCGTTGAAGAAGGCTATGTATATGCCAACGTTACCCGTGTCGGCGCGCCGACAGAAGGATTGTTGCCGGATATGCTCAAAGGCATTATTACGGGCCTCAATTTCCCCAAGAGCATGCATTGGGGCGCTTTGGATTTCCATTTTGTACGGCCGATTCGCTGGATTGTCGCTTTGTTTGATACGGCAGTTATTCCTTTTGAAATCGCCGGCGTTACATCGGGCAACGTCAGCCGCGGTCATCGCTTCTTGGGTACCGGTGATTTTACGATTCCCAGCCCGGCAGCGTATGAAACGGTAACGAAAGAACATTTCCTGATTGTAGATCCGGAAGTGCGTAAACAGATGATTCTCGAAGGACTGCAGAAATTGGCTGCTGAAAAAGGCGGCACGATTATTATGGATGACAACCTGTTGGAAGAAGTTGTCTATTTGGTTGAATATCCGACAGCACTGTGCGGCGAATTTGACAAAGATTATCTGCAGCTGCCGGAAGCGGCTATTATTACGCCGATGAAAGACCATCAGCGGTATTTCCCCATGCGCGACAAAGACGGCAAACTGATGAATTTGTTCCTTACCGTCCGCAACGGCAACGATTACCATTTGGAAACAGTACAGCACGGCAACGAACGCGTACTGCGTGCCCGCTTGGATGATGCCAAATTCTTCTTTGAAGAAGACAAGAAGCATAAACTGGTGGATTACACGGAAAAACTGAAAAAAATCGTCTTCCAGGATGGCTTGGGTACGCTGTATGACAAAGCACAGCGCTTGGAACAGATTACGGTATTCCTCAATCAAAAACTCGATCTCGGTCTTTCGGATGACGCGCTTAAACGGGCATCCCTGCTTGCCAAAGCCGACCTTGCAACGCAGATGGTCATGGAATTTACGGAACTGCAGGGCGTCATGGGCAAAGAATATGCCTTGATTGACGGTGAAGACAGCGATGTAGCCGAAGCAATCAATGAACAGTACCAGCCGCGTTTTGCCGGTGATGTACTGCCGCAGACGACGATGGGCAAAGTCCTTGGCATTGCTGATAAATTCGATACGATTACGGGCATGTTCAGCCAGGGATTTATTCCGACAGGCTCGCAAGATCCCTTTGCGCTGCGCCGCCAGACGATTGGTGTTTTGAACATTCTCATGGATGCCGGCTGGAATTTGAACTGCCATGAAGTATTTGCCTTCATCCTGCAGCTGCTTGGCGTAGAAGCAGAAAAACAGGCCGACGTCATGGCACAGCTGGATGAATATTTCAAACTCCGCCTGAAGAATATCTTCCAGGATAAAGGTATGGACTATCATATCATTGACTGCGTGCTTCATGCCGATACGCTGAACGCATCGGAAGCAGCTAAACGTGCCCAGGCTTTGATTGATGCGGACATGATGGGCAAAACAGACCTGCTGCAGGCCTTTACCCGCGTCAGCAACATGATTAAGGACGCTGCGGATACGGCAGTAGATACGACGCTCTTTGAAACAGAAGAAGAAAAAGCACTGTACAGTGCCTGCCAGGCTATGGCAGCCAACTTGCCGCAAAAATATGCCGTCTATGATTATGACGGTGTAGCTGCTGTCTTATCAGAAGGCATTGCTGCCATCAATGATTTCCTTGACAACGTATTGGTCATGCATGAAAATCCGGCTGTCAAAGAAAACCGCATTCACTTGCTGACTTTGACATACAGTCTTATCAGCCCGTTGGGAGATATTAAAAAATTATCCTAAGAAAATTGTTACAGCTTTGGCACAGTTTGCGTAAAAGCACGGCTCTTTTCTTGTCTTTTAAAAAATGAATATGATATAATACATAGCAGATATGGGACACCATATCTGCTATGTTGTATATATTCTGTTTGACGCAGTATATCCGTTTCTTATGGAGAAACGGCGTATTGCTGCAGGAGCAATATAAAAGGAGTGAGCTCGATGAATATAAAAAAAATAGCCCTCGTATTAGCCGGTGTGGCATGTATGGCAGGTTCTACGGCGTTGGCTGCTGACACGATGATGATTAAAAGCGCCAACAAAGATAACGTAGAAGCTGTGATGGTATATAAATCGAACGAAAAAGGATATTATCAGTACTACAACAGTACGTATGGATATGTCGTCGATATTCCTAAGACAGCCGTACAAGCCGATGCAACAGTAGATGGCGATGGATGTTATTTCCAAGATCCGAAGGATAAAGCCGTATTTCGGACAGAAGCCGCGAAAAACCCCATGGGATTTTCTGTCGGTGAATGGCGCAGCATGTATATCGGCATGAATGGCCTGCCGGAGCTGACAACGGATATTCAGACTAAAACTAGCTATGCTATCGGCTGGACAGCTGGCAAAAAATCCTATTACCGTGAACTGTATGTCAATGAAAAAAATCAAACCTATACGGCATTTACGGTAGAATACCCGACGGACAAAAAAGATAAGTATGAAAAAATCATTGCCCACATGGCACGCAGTTTTGTGCCGAGCGGCGTGAAAATGTAATCTCGTACTAACATAAAACAAAAACAACAGCAAAGCCCCTGACTGTTGGCATCGTATGCCAAACGTCAAGGGGCTTTTTGGGTATTCGTTAACAGCACTTTGCTGATGTATATTAAAAAACAGCCATCAGTATGCCGCCAATCGCAATCAGAGCAATGGCGATGCCGTGAATCAGCGTGACGTGTTCTCCAAACAAGATAATTGCTAAAAGGACTGAAAAAATGACGCTGAGTTTATCAATCGGCGCTACTTGGGATACATTTCCTGTTTTTAGGGCAAAAAAGTAAAACAGCCAGGAAGTCGCCCCGGCAATACCGCTCAACGCGATGCAGAGCAGGGCTTTTGGATGCTCCATAATAGACGGGACAGCTGCGATGTGCCCCTGTACGACAGCCACGCCGATTAGAAAGACCGCCATGATGGCAGCTCGGATGGCTGTCGCTGCCGTACTGTCGATTCCAGCCAAACCTATTTTGCCGAAAATAGAAACAAATGCAGCGCAAACAGCCGATAAAAAGGCGTATATAAGCCAGCTTTCCATGATAAAAGACCTCCTTTGTCATGCATATAGTATACTAGATATTTCTAACATTTCTATAACGAAAGGCAAAACAATGCGTCATGAATCGGGTATATTCCTGCTTGTTTTTATCTTCCCAATCGCGGCAATGTATACTATAATGAATAGCATACAAACCAAGACTAAAGGAGTTACAGGGCATGGCAGAATTCATTATGCTGCAGGGAACCAGTTCCCACGTCGGCAAGAGCATTTTAGCGACAGCGTTATGCCGCATTTTTTTACAAGAGGGAAGAAACGTCGTTCCGTTTAAGGCACAAAATATGGCATTAAATTCGTATGTTACGCAAGACGGCAGAGAAATGGGGCGGGCACAGGTGGCGCAGGCCGAAGCAGCCGGACTGGCACCGCAGGTCGATATGAATCCTGTCTTGCTGAAACCGACAGGAAACAGCTGTTCCCAAGTCATTATCAATGGCTGTCCCGTGGGCAATATGTCGGCCAAAGACTATCATACAGGCTATTCGCTTAAAGCGTTTTCGGCAGTCCAAGATGCGTTAAAACGCTTAGAAAACCGCTATGATACGATAGTCATTGAAGGTGCCGGCAGTCCGGCAGAAGTGAATTTGAAAGCCCATGATATTGTCAACATGCGGGTTGCCAAATACGTCCAGGCTCCGGTCTTGCTGGTTGCCGATATTGACCGCGGCGGCTCTTTGGCTGCTTTGGTGGGGACCTTGGCATTGCTTGATGAAGACGAACGGGCGTTGGTAAAAGGGATGATTATCAACAAATTCCGCGGTGATATATCGCTGTTTACGCCGGCGGAAGAATTTTTGGAAGAAAAAACCGGCAAGCCTGTATTGGGCGTCATTCC
>DJEN01000049.1 GCA_002431345.1 Megasphaera sp. UBA5897
ATGTCCTTTTTCTCCCGGCATTTCATGGTCGCAAATTTCAGCGACAGAACCGGCAAAGAAGTTGTCTGCACCTGGGATTTTATCTTGTGCCATCAAGCGGCACAGTCCATCCGTTACGGCTTCGGCTTCTGCCCGTCCCGGGACATGCAGACCTACATGTCCCAGCGAGAATCCCAGCATATGTTTAACTACATTCTGACATGTCGCCGTAATGCCTGCCCAGTCTTTGTTTTTGACCATAGCAGACGGCGTCATGAAACTGCCGCCAATAGCTGCTACGTTTGGCAAATCCAAATATTCATTCATGTTGTCAAAATTGACGCCGCCAGTCGGCATAAATTTGATGTTGGCAAAAGGTCCTGCCAATGCTTTCAGCGTTTTCGTACCGCCATAGGCAGCAGCTGGGAAGAATTTGCATACTTCCAAGCCAAAACCGCTGGCTGCTTCAATATCTGCCGGTGATACAGTCCCCGGAATAATATCGACATGATTGGTAACGCACCATTCCGTAACAGCCGGGTTAAATGCCGGTGTTACAATGAACGTCGCGCCGGCAGCTACAGCATCTTTCGCCTGCTGTACCGTGTGTACTGTTCCTGCGCCGACAATCAAACCCGGTACGTGCTGCGACATAGCTTTGATAATATCCAAGCAGGCATCTGTCCGAAATGTAACTTCTGCAACAGGAATACCGCCATCGACGAGTGCCTTTCCAAAAGGAACGGCATCGGCTGCGTCGTCCAATACAACCAAAGGGACCAGCCCAATTTCAAATATTGTCTTCATATTTTCACTAATCATGAAATCTATCTCCTTATTTTTCCATAAATGCTTTTAATTGATCTGGATACGGCAGTCCTTCGTTGTCTCCGCGGCTGGTAACCTGAATAGCACCAATCGCGTTGCCGCGGCGGACAGCTTCTTTAAGAGGCAGTCCTTCCATCAGCCCTGTAATAACACCGGCAGCAAATCCATCACCGGCACCAACGGTATCAACTACTTTATCTACTGTAAAGCCAGGAACCATATAGGATTCATCTTTTGTTGATACATACGCACCATCGCCGCCGCATTTCGTAATAACAACTTTAGCACCATTTTTCAAGTAAAAATCATTGATAGCTTTCGGATCTTCGCTGCCCATCAAGATTTTTCCTTCGGCAGTACCTGGTAATACAATATCCGCTTTGGCAGCCATTTCATTAATGGACTGTACCATAACTTCCTGACTCGGCCAAAGCTGAGGACGAAGATTGGGGTCAAAACTGATTAAAAGACCAGCCTGGCGGGCTTTATCAAACATAAGGTTGACAGCTGCGCGCGTCGTTTCTGTCAATGCCGGTAAAATACCTGTCAAATGAATGTGTGAATAATCTTCAAAATGGATTTTTTCTACGTCATCAACAGACAAGGTAGAAGCGGCAGAGCCGGCACGGAAATAGAAAATAGCCGGATCGCCGACACTGACGCGGCTTTTAAGCATAAATCCTGTTTTCTTTTCATCACTCCAAGCCACAAATTCATTACCAATTTTATTATCATCCAAGACATGAATAATCCGCTGGCCAAACGGGTCTTTGCCTAATTTTGTCATATAGGTTACACGATGACCCAAACGAGCTACACCGACAGCCACATTAAATTCAGCACCTGCTACGGCCAAATCGTAACCGCTTACACTATCCAACGAACCTTCACTTTGCGCAATCAGAAGACCCATCGGTTCTCCTGCTAAAATCAAACCAGATTTCATAGTCATATCCACCTTTCACTATTATGGAAAAACAGGCACGTCAGTTTCCTGCGTGCCTATTTTATACTAAGATTGTATTCTTACGGCTGTTTGCCAATATAAGCTAAGATACCACCGTCTACATACAAGATTTGTCCATTGACAAAATCAGAGGCATCGGATGCTAAAAATACAGCCGGGCCTTCTAAATCTTTCGTTTCACCCCAGCGGCCTGCCGGTGTTTTAGAAACGATAAATTTGTCAAAAGGATGACGGGAACCATCAGGCTGCGTTTCTCTGAGCGGCGCAGTCTGCGGAGTAGCGATATAGCCAGGCCCAATGCCGTTGCATTGAATATTGGCACCGCCAAATTCAGAGCAAATATTACGGGTCAGCATCTTGAGTCCGCCTTTAGCTGCAGCATAGGCAGATACGGTTTCACGACCCAATTCGCTCATCATAGAACAAATATTGATAATTTTGCCATGTCCTTTTTTTATCATGCCGGGAATAACGGCTTTAGAAACAATGAAAGGAGCTACCAAGTCAATGTCTACTACTTGGCGGAATTCTTCTACTTTCATGTCACACATCGGAATCCGTTTGATAATGCCTGCGTTGTTGACAAGAATATCAATCGTTCCCAGCGTTTTTTCGATTTCAGCTACTAACGCCTGTACCTTGTCTTCTTCTGTCACGTCGCAAATATAGCCGTGAGCTTCAATGCCAGCTGCTTCATAATCTTTCATTGCCTGGGCTAAATGTTCTTTGCTGCGGCAGTTGAAAGCAATCTTGGCACCTGCTTTGGCAAGAGCACTGGCAATCGCAAAACCAATACCGTAGGAACCGCCCGTAACAAGGGCCACTTTTCCGGCTAATGAAAATTGATCTAAATAACTCATTACAATACCTCCTGCAATGAATACCTGCGTTTTCTTAAGCTGCTACGTTGTCGTCGCCAGACATAGCGCCGAACCGTTTGCACCAGAAAGCAGTAATAATAGGAACCACAATAGATGTAACTACAACACAAGTAGCTACCAACGCTGTTGCTGCCGGGACAATCGGCTGAAATTCCGGAAGCATCTGGCCAACAATCATCGGGTTGGTAACTGCTGCACCAGCCGTACTGGATGCTGCCAAACCTGCGCCGCCATGACCGCCGCCAACAAATTTATCAGCAAGGATAAGAGGAATGCCCGTAACGACAATAACACCAAGGCCAAGGACGATACCCAACAAACCGGTCTGTCCAATAACAGCCAAGTTAATGGTGTTGCCAAGAGCAAACGCAAAGAACGGAATCATAATCGTGCCAGCCGGTGTAAAGAAATCACGGAGTTCCGGATCCAAGTTGCCGAGTACAAAACCAATGAGGAACGGCAGTACAGCACCGACAAAGAGATGCGGTTCAAAATGAGCTGCACCGGTAGAACCCAAAATCATCATGGTAACTAACGGGCCAGATTCAATAGATGTCAAAACAAAGGCACCAGCTTCTTCTTTAGAACCGTACTGCTGCATCAAAGAAGCATACAAGCCGCCGTTTGTCATATCCATCGATGTAACAATAGCCAGCGTAGACAGGCCTGCAAAGAAACCTGTTTCAATCATACCCTGTCTGGGCATAAACTGTACGCAGACAAAGCCAACAATCCATGCTACTAAAATTTTGGTAACTACGATAGTACCGGATTTACGAATAACTAAGCCGGCATTTTTATAGTTAATGCTGGCACCCATGCAGAAGAACCATACAGACAAAATAGGTACAGTACCGCTAATCAAGCCATTCGTAAAAGAGCCAAAATATTTACCGGCTTCCGGCGTAAACGTATGGCATAATGCGCCGAGAAGAAGCGGTACCAACATAAGGCCGCCCGGTACTTTTTTTACTGCTTGTAAAATATGCATGTGAGTAATCCTCCAACTGTTTTTATATTATTTCATGTTTTTGATTTCAATATGGTCCATGTCGTCAAATTCTTTGTTTTCGCCGCCCATAGCCCAAATAAAGGTGTAATTATGTGTGCCGCAGCCGCAGTGCATGCTCCAAGACGGGCTGATAACCGCTTGTTCATTATGCATAACGATATGGCGTGTTTCCTGTTCCTGGCCCATAATATGGAATACAGCCTGGTCTTCAGGAATTTCAAAATAGTAGTAAATTTCCATGCGGCGTTCATGCGTATGCGGCGGCATGCTGTTCCATACACTGCCTTCATCCAAAGCAGTCAAGCCCATGCAAAGCTGGCATGTTTCTACTACATCCGGATGGATGAACTGATTGATAACACGTTTATTGCACAATGCGACTTCGCCGCAGGGACGTTTGTTGGCATCTTTAATAGAAATAAATTTGGTCTGGCAGGCTTTGTGGGCCGGTGCAGAAACCATATAGTATTTAGCCGGGTTTTTAGCATCATCAGATGCAAAGGTGACTTCTTTCGTACCCATGGTAATATACAAGCAGTCTTTAGGGCCCATTTCGTATGTCGTGCCGTCTGCAACGATTTTGCCGCTGCCCGTACCGACATTGAAAATACCGACTTCGCGACGTTCCAAGAAATAGTGCGTACCAAAGTTTGCCCAGCAGTCAATACCTTTATCAATAGGAACTACTTCATTGACAGGCATGCAGCCTACAGCAACCATGCGGTCTACGTGCGAATACGTAGCAATTACTTCATCCGGACGGAACAACGTTTCAATCAAGAATTCTTTACGAATGTCTGCCGTCGTATACTTCTTGAAATCTTCCGGATTAGTAGAATAGCGAATATCCATAATAATACCTCCTAAAAACACAACCTAATACATAAAAAATAATACGTAAATGAATAATAGCTATATATAATATCAACGCAGTGACACATGAGCCAATACGTCTTTATTAACCAGGTACGTAGGGACACGGCCATGAAGCACTTCCATCACGCCCATGGCAACTTTGGTTTTCAATTCTCTGTCGGCTTCTTCCGAATACCAAGAAATATGAGGAGTCAAAACCACATGGTCCATCCCCAGCAGCGGATTATCCGCCTGAATGGGTTCTTTTTCCAATACATCCAAGCCGGCTCCGGCAATTTGATGCGTTTTCAATGCGCGGCACAATGCCATTTCATCTACTAAGGCACCGCGGGATGTATTAATCAAAATAGCCGTTGATTTCATCAATGCCAACTCATCTTCGCTAATCAGATGATAATTTTCACGCGACATGGGGGCATGAACCGATACAATATCCGATTCGCGCAGCAGCTGCTGCAGCGGCTGATAGGATACGCCCAAAGCCCGCATCGCTTCCGGCTTGACAAAGGGATCATAGGCAACAATATCCAAACCAAATGCACTGGCTTTGATAGCCACTTCGCGGGCAATTTTGCCAAATCCCACTAAGCCCAGTTTGCGGCCCCGCAGTCTGGGAATAGGCTTTGCCATGGCATAATCCCAAATTTCCCGATGCACAGCATTGTTTAAAAACGTAACACGCCGCCAACAGTCAAAAATAAGTGCAAATGTCTGATTGGAAACTTCATCAATACAGTAATCTGGTACATTGACAACACAAATACCTCGCTGTGTTGCCGCCGCCAAATCAATGTTATCCACGCCTACGCCGTATCGAGAAATAACTTTGAGATTGGGAAGCGCGGCTATCGTTTCTGCTGAAATCTCAGCATACTGGACAATCAGTCCGGATGCATCATGACAATTATGAATAATCTCTTGGGCCGTATGACTTTGTGTCGGCACCAAATGAAATCCTGCTTTGGCAAGTTCTGCCTTTTCAATTTCTACAGACGGATAATCATATTCTGTAATATATACATTCTCCATATTCTTCCTCCCATGTTTTCCTGTAACCAATTACATATTAGAAGAAGCAGTCATGTTATCAGACCTATTCGTGATATTTAATATATATTTATTTTCTTTTGTATTTATTTGTATGATGAATTTCAACGTAATTATAGCTTATTATGTATTTTTTGACAATATAAATTTATTATTTGTTTTATTGTATGATGAATTTAAATAGTTTTGTTTTCTATTATGATTAATTCGTATGATAACATCATATTTACATCTCGTTTCAACGATAAACCATGATATAATATAATTTATAGATGTGTGCTGTTCAGTACAGGAGGCGTTATGTATGGCAAAAATAAAAACAGCACCTTCCATGGCAACGGAAGCTGCTGACAACATTATCGATTATATTACATCTAACAAAATGCTCCCTGGCGATAAAATGCCAACAGAAGCCGAGCTGATGACGCGTTTCGGCGTAAGCCGTTCGACAATCCGCGAAGCTATTAAAACTTTAAGTGCCCGCAATATTTTAGAAATCCGGCAGGGTTCCGGTGCCTATATTTCTCCCAAACGCGGTGTCCCGGACGATCCCCTTGGTTTGACGTTCATTTACGACGCAGATAAATTAGCGATTGACTTGCTGGATGTGCGTACGATGATTGAACCGCGCGCCGCCATGCTGGCAGCACTGCATGCCACGCCACAGCAGTGCAAAGACCTGCAGGACCAATGCAGTCTCGTTGAACGGCTCATTCGCAGCGATGCAGAATATGAAGACGAAGATATTAAACTGCACTGCATGATTTGCGAAGCCAGCGGCAACCGCATTTTGATGAATTTGTCCTATATTCTGATTACGTCTGTAAAAAAGACAATTATTGCGACATCTGATGCGTTGCGCGACAACAACACCTATATTTATCACCGTAAAACCGTCGATGCAATTGCTCATCACGATCCTGTCAGTGCAGGAAACTCTATGATGTGCCATGTCGGCGGCCTGCGCGAATTCATTGCCAGCAAGATTTCCATGCGGGCACAACAAACTCCCCATACATAGAACTATAAAAAAGACTGTAACAAGGTGAGATTTTTGTTACAGTCTTTTTGCTATATTATTTTATTTACATATACAACCCACAGCATGATGATGCAGTTTCTTCAAACTTCAAATGAAACACTTTAAAAGAATACATATAGTGCATAACAAAAAGCTTGATGCTGCAGCTCTTGTTGGGACTATTCTACTGGATGCGCTGAGCTGCTTCGTCTGCCATGATGGCATAGCCGGCTTCATTGGGATGTATGCCGTCTGCATAGCAGGGAGTCGTGCCTGCCGCTTCTGCATCCAAGATACGCTTATAAAAATCAATGGGCACTGCTCCATACAGCGGGCACTGTGCTAAAAGCCACTGTCTATAGATCTGCAGTACTGTATTATGCCGCTCTACATCGTCTCTTCGCTGCCAGCCAAAAAACGCACTTTCACGTTTTGTCAATGGCGGGATACCGATAAAAAGCGGTTTGCCCTTATCAGTTACTTGCTGCATCATACACTGCATATGCGCTTTGATGTGTTCCAGCGGTTCATCCAGCAGTATATCGTTGGAGCCGCCCATTACAAACACCGCATCATAGTCCATAAGATTTATCAGCTGCATGCGCTGCAGCATGCCGGCAGTCGTGTCGCCGCAAACGCCTTCATTACAGATGCGAATGCCCGTCTGTCTTGCCAGTATATATGTCCATCGGTTCTGCGGCGCTGCATCATATCCGTAAGTTATGCTGTCACCAATACATAGTAAATTCATATTACGTACACCTCATATACGCTGCAATGCTTCTACAGCCGCTTCGGTTGTCAGCCACGGCGCATCAAACTGACAGCCCGCCTTTTCCAAGTCCATCTGGCAGGTAAATACAGACGGAATGGCTGTTTTGTACACATTATGATCATACATATAGCGAAGTGTCGTTTCTACATCGCTGTCACAAAGGATACGTCCCTGGTCCAGTAAAACGAGCCGGTTGGCATAGGGCAGAGCCGCTTCCAAAGAATGTTCGATAACGACAATGGTATGCCCGTATTTGGCGTTGAGTTCATGAATCAATTCATAGAAATCATGCGTTCCTTCCGGATCCAATGCTGATGTCGGTTCATCAAACACAAGAATATCCGGGTTGGTTGCCAGTACGCCGGCAATGACCAAACGCTGCCGCTGGCCGCCGGAAAGGTTGCTCAGTGCCCGCTTGCGGTATGGCGTCATATTGACTTTTTCCAAAGCTTCTGTAATTGCCGCTTCAATTTTTTCCGGCGCAACACCCTGGTTTTCCAAGCTGAAAGCAATTTCTTCTTCTACAGTCATCGCTACGAGCTGGCTGTCATAATCATCCAGCATGGCTCCGACACGACTGGCTAAATCCGAAATCGTCGTCTGCGTCGTTGCCTTGCCGTCCACATATACCATGCCTTTCATGACACCGCCGAAATAATGAGGGATGGCCCCGGTCATGGCCATGCACAGTGAGCTTTTGCCGCTGCCGCTTTCCCCCGTTACGACAAGGAAGTCCCCTGCATGCAGTGCCAAGTTTACATCTTCCAAGACAGGCTTTTTCTGCTTGTTGTAGATATATGTCAAATGCTCAATAGAAATCAGGCCGTCCTGCGTCGGCTGCAGCTCATACATGCTGTGGTCGGAAGCTACTTCCTGTTCTTCCAGTGAATCCAGAATGCCCCGCGCCACAAAAAGGCGCAGTGCCGGGAAATACATAATAGGCGTAACGACAGCATTCAAGAGGCCGATGACGACAACCAGCGGCAGCATAGCCGTAATATAAACAACCGTGGGGAGATTCATGACAAACTTCAAAATCGTGACAAAGGCGCCGCCGCTCATGCAAGTAGCTGCAAATCCTGTCAAGACAGGCAAGCAGGAATGGCCTTTAATCCGAACCCATGCTAAATTTTTCACAATACAAGTGCAAGTCAATGCTCCCAATGGTTCACTAATCAAATTGCCATACGGAAACCCGGATTTAGACGTCAGAACATTGACTAAGGCAGCTACTAAGCCAATACCCAAAGCCTGTTTGTAAGACGGTTTCGTCAGACAGATAGCTACACAATACGTCGCAATCGTCCAGTTCGGCGTCACGCCGCCCACGCTTGGCGATACCAAGTGCAAAATCGTCCCAATGGCCAGCATAAGCGTCGTAATGGTGATCCAGCGGAATTGACCGCCCTGCCGATGATGAAATTCAAGTTTTGCAATATCTGCTACTTTTTTCATACGATACCCTCCTAAACCAATCCCTGCATACGCATGTATACGACCAAACAGCTGACAGCTGCCATAACAAGAATGACTGCATAATCTTTGCCCTTAGGCTTTACATTGCTCATAAAGCTGTGCGAATTGCTGCCAAACCCCCGCAGTTCCAAGCTGAGAGCCATCGTTTCTGAACGGCTCAGCGATTTCAGCATCAGCGGCTGTACGACGCTCATGTAATGAATCATTTTTTTCAGTACATTTCCCTTGGTAGAAAGCCCGCGGCACGCCTGTGCTTCCTGTACGGTTTTGCTTTCTGCAATAAAATCAGGAACAAACCGCAGCGCTGCCGTAAACATAAAGGCGTATTCATACGGTATTTTGATTTGCTTGACCAAGGACGCCGTCAAATCCTGCAGGCGCGTTGTCGTCAGCAAAATAATAAAGACGATGGTCATAGCCAGCATGCGGAGCCCAGTCACATACGCAGATTCCAGCGAACCGCCGCCCAAAAGCTGTACAGCGGCCAAAAACACGGCAAAGATAACGAGACTGCAGACAGCTTTACTATTGCGGCCCAAACTGCCGCATAATGCCAAGAGAAGCAGTTCAATCACGACGAGGACAATCAAAGGAACCGTCGTATGCAGAACCAATGCCCAGAAAGAAAAAGCAAAGGTTCCTATTAATTTCGTAACGGGTACAAATTGTTTCATCATCAGTGGCTCCCTCCTAATCGTTTCAGCATCGCTGCCGTAAATTCCTGCATGGACTTGCAGTAGCCTATATCT
Source organism: Megasphaera sp. UBA5897 (assembly GCA_002431345.1). Taxonomy (GTDB): domain Bacteria; phylum Bacillota; class Negativicutes; order Veillonellales; family Megasphaeraceae; genus Megasphaera. The sequence goes on from DJEN01000049.1 coordinate 9,612, forward strand.
GGCACGGCCATAGACAGGGTCACGGCTTCCGGCCGGCTCAGTCCCAATTCGTACAAATCATCCCGCTTCGTAAACAATTCCTGCGGCGTGCCGTCAAAGGCTTTGGTATGATTGCCAATGACGAGAACACGGTGGCAGTATCGGGCCAAAATATCCATGTCGTGCGTAATAATAAGAATCGTCATGCCTTGCTGATTGAGATGGGTCAGCAGCTCCATGAGATGTTCTTTATCAGCACTGTCCTGACCGCTCGTCGGTTCATCCAAAATAATGCAGCTCGTATGCATGGCAATGGCTGATGCAATGGCTACTCGCTGTTTTTCACCGCGGTTGAGATTGGGCGGATAGGCTTCTGCCAAATCGGTCAAATCGGTTGCTGCCAATGCATTGGCTACTGCTTCTTGTATGTCCTGTTCATTCATGCCTAACTGCTGCGGCCCGTAGGCAACTTCTTCCCGCACGGTAGGGCGGAACATCTGCCGTTCGGGCCGTTGAAATACATATCCCATAAATCGGCTCCGCTGCGCCGCATCCTGCGCGGTAATATCGACACCGTCATGAAAAATTTTGCCGCTGACAGGTTTTTCCAGCCCCATGAGCAGCCGTGTTACTGTTGTCTTTCCGCAGCCGTTGCGGCCGCCTAAGCCAATAAATTCGCCGTTTTGTATGGTTGCGTTAATATGTTCCAACACAGGAACATTACGAGTATAATAAAAAGTTACGTCTTGCAGTTCCAGCATATGTACCTCCATTCAGTCTTATCAGACAAATAAAAAAAGCCTTTCATCCCTTGATATACCAAGGGACGAAAGACTATATTGTATGCATGATATAGTTCCGCGGTGCCACCCAAATTGACTGTAGTAGTCCTGCTCTACATGTACGGCCGAAGCGATACACGTTTCTTTGATAGCGGTGGAAATACACCGTCGCGCCCTACTTGCTGCCGTTCAGGCCGCCTCTCCCGAATCCATTCCATTCATCGGCTGGTGCCAAACTCCCACTGTCATTGGCTCGCTGCAACTGCCCTTACAAATGTACTCGTTTCGTTCATCGAATTATACATGTGAAATTACTTATGAGTATACCTAAAAAACAGCTCATTTGTCAATAGATAATCTCCTGCTGCCTATAGGTTTTGGACGCTTTCTTGTGGTATAATGAAAATTATGAATATTGCAGCACTTATATTTTTAGAAAGGAGCTTGATTCATGAAAGCAGTATTCGTTGACTTTGAAATGAATCCTATTACACAAGCCCATAAAGAAGCACGCCGCATCTGTAAAGGAGAAATCATCGAAATCGGCGCCGTCAAAATTAACGAAAACGGCGAAGAAATTTCTTCGTATAAAGAATATGTCCTGCCGGAATACGCAACGGAAATGAATCCGACCTGCCAGGAACTGACCGGCATTACGATGGAAACGTTGGCAGGCTCGCCTCATTTTCACGATGCCTTTTTTCATTTTTTGGCATGGTGCAACGAATCTAATGAAAATGATTACGAAATGTATGCCTGGAGCGAAAACGATTGGCGGCAGCTGACTTGTGAAATGCGCTTGAAAAAGCTGGACATGAATGCCCCGTCTATTCGCTGGATGCTGGATCATTGGCAAAACTTTCAGCAGATTTACTGCAACTTGCTGGGTCTGGATAAGGTAATTTCTCTCGACAAAGCCGTTAGCACCCTGGGAGAAACTTTTGACGGCCAAATGCATGATGCGCTTTGGGATGCCCGCAATACGTCCAAACTGTATGTATTGTCTCAAAAACGCGAAGAATTCCGTGATATTATGCAGCCTATTATCGATGCAACCAAACCGGCAGAACCGCTGACATTTTCACTGGCTGATGCTTTCCGGGCTGCACGAAAATAATATATTACGTAAAGGAGGCTTTATCAATGGATGGAGCCAGTATGCGAATTCTCTATATTTTTATCGACATCATCCTGCCATTGGCCGCCGGATACGTTCTCAAACAGCGTCAGCTCGTATCTTCCCAGCAGTGCAACCGCCTGATTCGCTTCAATATTATTGTCATCGTAACCATTTTGACGCTGCTCAGTTTTTGGGTCATGCCCCTGCGGACAGAATTATTGTCCCTGCCTTTTTTTGCGTTTTTTAATGCCTTTTTCCCGCTGGGAATCATCTTGGTGCTTCGTCTGCAAAAACGGTTTTCCCTCAAGCTGGACCGCGGCAGCTATCTTATCGCGGCGATTCCATCCAACACGACAGCCCTCGGCGGTCTATGCGGCTACTTGCTGTACGGAGAAATTGCCTTTGCCTATTCGCAAATTATCGGCATCTTTCAAAATCTGGTTATGTTTTTCATCCTTTTCCCCATGGGATACTACTATCAGCACAGCGGACAGAGCAGCAATATACCTGCCTTTATAAAATCCAACTGGAAAGGCATCTTTCTCAACTGGAATCAGCTTTCCGTCATCGCTATTGTCGTCGGTATAGGACTGTATGCCGCTCATGTACCCCGTCCGGCCGTTTTGGGACAGCTTTTTCAATACCTCGTCCATATCAGCGCTTGGTCGGCACTGCTGCCGATTGGCTATCTCATCGACTTTTCCCATCTCAAACAGTACTGCCGCACTACTTTAAATCTGATACCGATTAAAATGTTCCTTACACCGGCAGTTTCGTACGTATTAGCATTGGGATTTACGTCTGACCCCGTGCTGCTGGGTACATTAGTCATCATCATGGCCAGTCCTTGTGCCATAAACGCGCTCATTACCGAACGTCTCTACAACTTGAATGTGAATCTGGCTATGGCTCCGTTCATTACGACAACACTGCTGTATATTTTTATCTTATACCCGTTATTTTATCTGTTTGTCACGCTAGGATATATACCGTTCAAATAGCTCGGCTAAAAATTCATCAGCAACCAATTCCGCATACAACTCTCACCTCACCAGGGCTGAGAGTTTTTTTATGGGCAGTAACAAAACGAGATTTTTTACCTCATTTTGTCACTGCCCATTTACAATACCGTTTTGACGTACATAAGCTTTTACGCAGACATTCCCTATCGATATACCTTCTTTTATATTTGAAAACCATCTTATATAAAAGGACATACACCGTTATATGGCTGTTATGCTTTGATATCTGCATGAAACAATTCTTTGCCCAAAGTTTGTACCCAAAATCCCAACAGCTGGCCATATGCATGTTTTCCCTCTCCGGAGGACGCCGCCTGCATAACATACGTCATCATGTGCTGTGCCCAAGAATACCCGAATCGTTCAAATTTTCCTTTGTCGTTCATATTGGGAAGCCGTTTCAGCAGCGGCAAAAAAATATCTTCTGTTACTTCCCGCACTTTTGGGGTAATTTCATAGGTATATCCCATTCCTTTGCGTTCTCGTTCCATAAAAACGAGAGACAGCTTTTCTTTCTGCCGGGTTTCATCGGTATAATCCAAATGATACGCTTCCAACGGCAGTTTTTCCCGATCTGCTTCTTTTACCAGCTGGTACGCACCGCATTTAATGATTTCATAAAGCCGGTCATCATAGCGGCTTTCCATTTCAATAATTTTTTCCCGCCATTCGCCCCAAGTCAGTGCGGCCCGGCATACATAGTCATCAAAAGACGGTTCACCCAAAAAACTGCATACTTCCTGTGAAGTAACGGGGACTTTTGGTTCTGGAATATGCCAAACCATCCACTTTTCTTGTCTGTTAATATACAGGCACGGGCTTTCTACATGAATAGATTCATGACAATGGGGACATTCATAAAAGAACAAGGTTTCATCCGTCAAACTGCGCTTGCGCAGTTCTGGGCTGTTTGTTCCGTCTATACA
>DJEN01000016.1 GCA_002431345.1 Megasphaera sp. UBA5897
TCCTTAGGCGTAGAACGCATTGGCACATTTGAAACGGAAATGCTCAAGGAATTTCTCTACGCTTTGGCTGTCCATGGCAAAATGAATCTGCATGTAGCTAATTTGTACGGAGAAAATGCGCACCATATTGTCGAGTCGATTTTCAAGGGGTTTGGGCACGCACTGCGGGAAGCTGTCCGAATTGATGGTGATGAAACGAGCGTGCTTTCTACGAAAGGGGTGTTGTAAATCATGAAAATTGCCATTATCGATTATGAAGTCGGCAACTTGGCCAATGTATATAATGCGTGGAAGCGGCTGGGAGCAGACGTGAGAATTACACGGGAGCCGTCTGTGATTCGCGATGCAGATATGATAGAACTGCCGGGCGTCGGCGCGATTCGCGATGCCATGGCCAATTTGCAGAAGTTTGATTTGATTCCGCTGTTGGAAGAACAAGTCAAAAGCGGCAAGTTTTTTATGGGTGTATGCCTGGGAATGCAGGCGCTGTTTGAAACGGACTATGAAGGCGGTACCTATCAGGGGCTTGGCTTTTTGCCCGGTGAAATCGTGCCGTTCCATACGCGGCTGAAAGTACCGCATATGGGCTGGAATGAATTGGAATTTCGGGGAGCACCTTGGCTGCAGAAAGGATTGCCGGCTCATCCGTATGCCTACTTTGTCCATTCCTATTTGAAAGCACCGGCTGATACGCCTGATGTTCTTGCCGTGGCAGATTATGGCCAGCCTGTACCGGCTATCTGCGGCAAAGACAATGTGCTGGGTTTTCAGTGCCATCCGGAAAAAAGCGGCCGTGTCGGCGCCCAGCTTTTGCAGAATGTTCTCGATTATGCAGCAAAGAAAGGATAACATCATGATTGTATTTCCTGCGATAGATATACAAAACGGACATGCTGTCCGTTTGCGCCAAGGCGTAAAAGAAGATAGTACGACGTATTTTGCCGATCCGGTAGAAGCGGCCGTCAAATGGTGCGATGAAGGGGCGTTGTTTTTACACGTCGTCGATTTGGACGGTGCGTTTTCCGGCAGCCGCTGCAATGCAGAAATCATTGGACGCATTTGCGATGCCGTGGATATACCCGTAGAAGTAGGCGGCGGCATTCGCAGCGAAGAAGCGATTCAAAGCTATTTGGATGTCGGTGTCAACCGTGTCATTATTGGTTCTAAGGCTGTGGAAGATGAAGCCTTTATTACCGAAATGGCAAAAAAATACGGCTCGTCCTTGGCCGTATCCATTGATGCCAAAGGGGACGTCGTCGCGACGCGCGGCTGGGTAGACGGCAGCGACAAAAAAGTGCTGCCCTTTGCACAATTTTTATTGTCTATTGGTATCAAAACGATTATTTATACGGATATCAGCCGTGACGGCATGCTGACCGGCCCCAACATGGACATGCTGGAACAGCTGCAGCAGCTGCCGTATATCCGCCTGATTGCGTCCGGCGGCATGAGCAGCATCGAAGACTTGAAGAAACTGCAGGCCATGCATGTGTACGGCGCGATTACGGGGAAAGCGTTGTACGAAGGAAAAATTACGATGGAAGAAATACGGGCACTGGGGGGAATGTAAGATGCTGGCAAAGCGAATTGTACCGTGCCTGGACGTGCGCGACGGCCGCGTCGTCAAAGGCAAACAGTTTAAACATATACAAGATGTCGATGACCCTGTCAAACTGGGAAAATATTATTCCGACCAAATGGCGGATGAGCTGGTTTTTTACGATATTACGGCAACCCATGAAAAACGGCAGATTTTCATTGACGTCGTGCGTGCCGTAGCGGAAAACATCAATATTCCCTTTACGATTGGCGGCGGTATCCGCAGTATCGATGATTTTCATCAAGTGCTGCGTGCCGGTGCAGATAAAGTATCGGTCAATTCGGCAGCTGTCAGCCGGCCGGAACTGATTCGGGAAGCTGCACAGCGGTTTGGCAGCCAGTGCGTTGTCTTGTCGATTGATGCCAAACGGGACGGCAAAGGCAGCTGGCAGGTTTATGTTGAAGGCGGCCGCAAAAATACAGGCATCGATGCTATTGCCTGGGCCAAACAAGGCGTAGCTCTGGGAGCCGGTGAAATTTGCATGAATTCCATGGATTCAGATGGTGAAAAAGCCGGATTTGATCTGGAACTCAACCGCAGACTGGCAGCCGAACTGCCGGTGCCGATTATTGCTTCCGGCGGGGCCGGAACGATGGCAGATTTTAAAGATGTCTTTGATGTCGGCGTAGATGCGGCACTGGCTGCATCGGTATTTCATTTTGGACAAATTGACATACCGGATTTAAAACGCTATTTGCAGGGGGAAGGAATTCCCATGAGAGGGGCAGAAATATAATGGATACTGTATCATTGCAAGATATAAAATTTGACGCACACGGATTGGTGCCGGCTGTTGTGCAGGAAGCCTGCAGCGGCGAAATTCTCATGGTAGCCTACATGAATGCAGAATCACTGCAAAAGACTGTAGAAAGCGGCCAAACTTGGTATTTCAGCCGCAGCCGCCAGCAGCTTTGGCACAAAGGCGAAACGTCCGGTCATTTTCAGAACGTCCGCGAAATATGGGTTGATTGTGATGCCGATACGTTGCTCGTCCTGGTAGACCAGACCGGCGCAGCATGCCACACTGGCAGTAAATCCTGCTTCTTCCGACGCTTGGCTGGCTGGGACGGCACGTATACGGGCAGTTTGTCCATGTTGTCAGAGCTGAAAGATGAAATTAAAGAAAAACGCCTGCATCCGACAGAAAAATCGTATACGGCGTATTTGCTGCAGACAGGTATTGACAAAATTTGCAAAAAAATTGGCGAAGAATCTTCTGAAGTCATTATTGCTGCCAAGAATGCAGACCCGGTTGTCAAAGACACGTCTAAAGCAGCGGATGCGCTTCGCTTGGAAGTGTGCAAAGAATCTGCCGATTTGCTGTATCATTTATCCGTATTGTGGGAAGATACAGGCGTCACCGTCAACGATGTCATGCAGGTATTGGAAGAACGGTCCCATGTCAAAGGCAATAAAAAAACAGTAGGTCATTTGGATAAAACGTTCTAAGGAGTGCCTATGAAAAAAGTTATTTTTGATGTAGACGGCGTGCTTTTGAGCGAAAAACGCTATTTTGATGTGTCTGCTTTGGTGCTGTGGGAATGGTATTACAGCCCGGCATACATGCATTTGGGCAATGAAACCGTAACGGCTTCACTGACAGATGAGCAAATAGACGCCCTGCGCGCCCGTTTTTGGAACCATGATGAAATCCTTACATGGCTTAAACAGCACGGCGTGAACAGCAACTGGGATATGGTTCATGCGCATATCGTTGTCACACTGTGGCTGATGCTGGAAGCGTATACCAAAGACCATGGCCCTATTGACGTTGTCCTGCGGACGCCGGATGATGTCCAGTATATAGGCTCCCTGCTGCATGGCTATGACGTGCCGTCGGCTGGTCAGGTTATGCGCCGCCTTATCAACGTCGTACCCGATCGGGCTGGCAAGGATGATGTATTTACCTATTTGTCCGATGCCGTATCTTCTTCATTGGGCACGTCGTCCCGGCAGTGGACGCCTCTCGACTCGCCGTTGTGGCAGCTGCATTTTGAAGCCTTTCAAGATTGGTATTTTGGCGATGCGCTGTATGCCCAAACCTATCAAAAACCGCCGTATGCCAAAGGAAAAGAGGGCTTTTTGCGCCGGGAACAGCCGCTGGGAACAGCCGCCGGGATTCGCCGCATGTTCCAAGAATTGAAGCGGCGCGGTTATGAAATTGCCATTGCCACAGGACGGTCTCAAATGGAAATGCAGATTCCCTTTGAAACCTATCATTGGCTGGAAGAATTTGACCCTGTCTATGTTGCGACGTATACAGATGTGGAAGCGGCATCCCAAAAACTGGGCATGTCGTTGGATAAACCCAATCCTTTTGCCTATTATTTGGGTGCCTTTGGCAAGTTTCCCAAACAATATTGCGATTATATAGCGCATCCGGATGATTTTAAACGAGGAACATACTATATTGTAGGTGATTCCTTGGCTGATGTATGGTGTGCGCAAGCAATGGGAGCAGTTATGATTGGCACGCTGACTGGATTGGATGGACAAGCAGCTCGGACTATGTTTGAAAGAGAACATGTCGATTATATTGTTGATACTGTCGAAGATATACTGAAAATTTTATAAGAATATATACGAAATGGAGCCGCTGCGCGAAACGACGGCTTCATTTTTATATCGTCATACATTTTTATTTTTGAGAATGGTATGGTATGATATGATATGAGTAATAATTTTTGGTTATAGATAGAGAGGTAATTATGCTTTTAAGTGAATTAAAAAAGGGAGAAAGTGCCAAGGTATTGGCTATCAAGGGCACAGGTGCTCTGCGTCATCATTTGCTGGATATGGGATTAACGCCGCAGACGGTTGTTACGCTGCGCAAAGTAGCTCCCATGGGAGATCCTATCCAGATTCAACTTCGCGGTTATGAACTTACGCTGCGGTTATCCGATGCACAGGCCGTAACCATAGAACGGGTAGATAGACAACAAGTGGCATTAACGAATAGCGATCATAAATTAGTAGATCATCCACGTATTGGTGAATTAGGCGAAGCTGGTGATTATTGCATTCAAAAAATTGGCGAAGATATTCCGAAAGGACAACCCATCACGTTTGCGCTGGCTGGTAATCAGAACTGCGGTAAGACGACGTTGTTTAATCAGTTGACAGGAGCCAGACAACATGTAGGGAATTTCCCAGGAGTTACTGTTGATAAGAAAGAAGGAACGATGCGCAAGCATCCGGAAGCAACTGTCATTGACCTGCCGGGGATATATTCACTGTCGCCGTATTCCAATGAAGAAATCGTAACGCGGGATTACTTGCTGAAAGAAAGACCGACAGCGATTATCAACATTGTCGATGCATCTAACTTGGAACGAAATTTGTATTTGACTATGCAGCTGATGGAATTGGGTATTCCAATTGTTTTGGCGTTGAACATGATGGATGAAGTACAGAAAAACGGCGGGTCCGTGCGGATTAATGAACTGGAACATTATTTGGGGATTCCTGTCGTGCCGATTTCTGCCGTCAAAAATCAAGGCATAGGCGAATTGATTGACCATGCCATGCATGTGGCACTGCAGCGGGAAGCTCCGGCGCAGATTGATTTTTGTAAAGATACGCCTGTTCTTGGCGACCCTGTAGGAGCGGTACATCGATGCATTCATGCCGTTGCGCATTTAATAGAACCCTTTGCAAAAAAAATCGACATTCCGACTCGTTTTGCAGCGACAAAAGTGATTGAAAAAGATACATTGCTGCTGAATCAGCTGGCATTACCAGATGGTGAAAAAGCTGCGCTGGATCATATTATTGAAAATATGGAAAAGGAAAGTGGGATGGACCGGGAAGCTGCACTGGCCAATATGCGCTTTTCCTACATCGAAAAGTTGTGTCAGCAGACTGTCATCAAGCCGCACGAAAGCTTGGAACACAAGCGCAGTGTGGCGATGGACAAAATACTGACGGGCACGTATACGGCAATTCCGGCGTTTTTGGCTATTATGGCCTTTATTTTTGTCATGACCTTTAATTATGTGGGAGCCTATTTGTCAGATGGCATGGCTGTACTCGTAGATGGTACTATTGCCGGCATTGATGAAGGGCTGACAGCGCTGCAAGTTAATCCCGTATTACATTCCTTGATTACCGATGCAGTTTGTAAAGGGATTGGCAGTGTCTTTAGCTTTTTACCGACTATTGTACTGCTGTTTTTCTTCTTATCCATTTTAGAAGATACGGGATATATGGCGCGGGTCGCTTTCGTTATGGATAAGCTGCTGCGAAAAATCGGCTTGTCCGGCCGCAGTGTCGTCCCCATGTTGGTTGGATTTGGCTGCAGTGTGCCGGCGATTATGGCGACGCGGACGCTGTCCAGTGAACGCGACCGCAAGATGACTATTTTGCTCACGCCTTTTATGAGCTGCAGTGCCAAACTGCCGATTTACGGTTTTTTGACGACGGCTCTTTTTCCAGCGCACTTGCGGGGGATTGTCGTCATTTCGTTATATCTCATCGGGATTTTGTGCGGCATAGCCTATGCAGTGTATTTGAAAAAGTTTTATTACAAAGGCCAGCCGGTTCCCTTTGTTATGGAACTGCCGAATTACCGCATGCCGGGGGCATTGAGTGTCTGTCGCTTGATTTGGGATAAAGCCAAGGGATTTATTCAAAAAGCGTTTACTGTTATTTTTGCCGCAACGATTATTGTTTGGTTCTTAGAAACCTTTGATAC
>DJEN01000062.1:0-161 GCA_002431345.1 Megasphaera sp. UBA5897
GGATGTATTGCACAAATTTTACAGTGTCCTACTGAAAAAGTAGAAACAATAGCTAAAGAATATCAACTTTAATCAGATGACATAAAATTATTATATTAAGGGCTCTATAATACCTATTGGGGTCTTGTGGATATCCGTATTCACAAGACCCCTTATTTTAT
>DJEN01000062.1:260-9473 GCA_002431345.1 Megasphaera sp. UBA5897
GAAAGGAGTATAGATATGTCTCTCTGTTATTTTATCAAAAAAAACTTTAATTGTGAAGAGGGTTCTGTCATTGCCACAGCCACAAACTTCATATCAAAGACTATCGAAATCAAAAAATTCTGTTAGCGCATTGGGATTTCTCGCCAATCTTTGCACTGGTTCACAAACGGAGATGTGTCTGTACCTCCTGTCATAAGACTTTTTATGATTCAATTCTCAGCATTGACCGGTACCAGTACCGTTTGTCCATCAGTAGTAGATGATTTGATAAGCACCTTAACATTTGACAGAGAGCCTATCTTATATATTATCTTCATTTTGTCAAAAATAACTTACTTAACAGCTAGCACTATTATGATAAGAAAAAAAAGCATAGTTAAACATATTCCTATTTTATTTTGAATTTCATCCTCTTTATTATTTCTCGTGTTTAATGTTGTATCTTCATTATATGCTTCTTCATTGAGTTGTTTCCGTGACCCCTGCCATTGTTTCTGCAATGCGTTTATCTGCTGTTCTTTATCAGCTAATATCTTCTCTATCGCTTGTAATTTTTGTTGTAATATCTCTATCCGTACTTCTTTATCATTCAATTTATTTTTTTCATTTTGTAATGCTTTTCGCAATGCCATAATTTCTTTTTCACTGTTATGGTAAATGGTTTCAGCTGCTTCTCTTTGCCGTTTTTCTGTTGCCACTGCCAGGGTAAGTTGTTGTATCTTTTTTTGCTGATTTTGTTTTAATGATGTGGATCCCTTAGACGGCACTCGCTGCTTTTTTTCACGCTCTGCTATATGGGTTGGTGATACATCCGTTTCTTCTGACATCTTTTTCATTTTTCTCCATTCTTTGCAGGCAAATTTACAAATCATAGGATACCTATCTGAATTTCTGTTGCCACACACACTATCCGCACTCCAATAGTATGGACATTCTATTGGGGTTTTACTATTATCATAGATTTTTTCTATATGCATCCCGCCACCATGTCTGCCTCTCGGATTGTATCTATCCATACAACAACTTCTCTCCTTTCATTATAATATGCTTATACGCAATACATCTGTTTAATTAATGGATACCGCTGCATTAGATCTTCCAGCTGCTTTTTGCCAATCAGTTTGACACCACTTATTTTGGCACGAAATCTTGTTGGGGCCGTAAAATCATTGGCATTAGTAATCACTACCCCTTTAAAATGTTTACAAGGATATAACCCTTCATAGAATTTTACGGCACTTGCTACTGCTTCCAAACCTCTAGCTCCCATATTCTTATCAGATGCTGTTTGTTTACATTGTATCAATAAATTTTCTTCTTTCTGCTTTGCCCAAACAATGACATCTACACCATTATCATGAGAATCTTTCGTTTTTTCTGCTGTATAGTCCGGCATCTGATTATATAAATCACAAATGATTTTTTCAAAAACAACACCTTCAATATCTTGCATATCTTCTATTGACCAATATGTTTCAGATTCTTCTTTTTCTTCATTATCTTCCACCGTGTTTTGCATAATATCATTAAACATATGCATGCCATCCTGTTCCGAATCTCCTGTCGGATACAATACACTGTCGCTTAATTTTCTTTTATACGTTAGCAATTGATCTAATTTTTCATCAAAAGATGCTTCTTTCGGATACACTGCATCATAGGCAATAGGTAAGTATACATTGACATCCTTGGTCTGACCAATTCGATATACTCTATCTGTCGCCTGATCTTCTTTTGCCGGATTCCAACAACGGCTCAAATGAATGACATTATTAGCTGATGTAATTGTAAATCCCACACCACCAGCTTCTGCCGATAAAATTAATATATTAAATCCTTCTGACTGGTTAAATTGGGCAACAATATCCTGTCGTCGTTCACTCAATAATTCTCCATTAATCGGTGGCAAAACCTGCTTACAATATTCTTTTTTTATCAACAAATATCGTAACAACTGCTGCATTTTCCGGCTCGTAACAAAAATAAGCACTTTTTCCTGCCGACTTTGAATCTCTTTCAAAATAGTAAAGGTTACCTGCAGTCGCGCAGAGGATTGAATGACTGCATCTGCATCCATACTATACAAGGCTGCCCTATTATATGTGCTTAAATCCGGACACAGCGAAATATCACGCAGCATGCCGATCGTTTTCAATATTGCATTCTTACTTACCTCTTTTTGCTGTCTTGCCTCATGAATCACGGTTTCATAGGCGTTCCGTTGTATATCCGGCATAGGCTGTTCCAACGGAATAATTCGTTTTTGCGGCAGTCCTTCCAAATAATCCTTTTTTAATCGTCGTAAAAAAACAGGCTGTAATTGTTCCTGCAATTGTTTTCCTAATTCTTCAAGAGCGGCCGCATCTTGTTTGATCTGTTTTAGTTTATTGGGATATTGTTCATTAAAAAATTTTAGTTCTCCTAATTTGCCAGGCACAGCAAAATCCATAATACTCCACAAATCAATCCATGAATTTTCTACAGGCGTACCGGTTACGGCAATACCAAAATCGTATTTCATCGCTTTGACAGCATTTGTAACTGCAATACCCGGATTTTTAATTTTTTGTGCTTCATCTAATATCATGACAGACCATTGAATTTCTCCCCATGATACATGTCGTTTGCGTAATGTTTCGTAGGTCGTAAGCACAATTTGATTCTTATACTGTTGTGTCAATGATTTATTGGCTGCATCTGCCTTCATGCGAGCTTTTGTCAAACTTTTCTCATTTTTTCCATAGAGAGCCAAGATATTTGTAAATACATCGGGTTGTATAAATTTTGCATATTCTTCCTGCCAGTTTTTCAATAATGACACAGGCGCTACAATTAAAACAGGTGGCATATCTTCTTTATAGCACTGTTTTAAAGCTGCAATAAATGCAAAAGTCTGCATTGTTTTCCCTAGTCCCATATCATCAGCCAATAATACGCCTTTCCATCCATCACTCCATTGCGTCTTGAGCCATTTTATTCCTTCCTTTTGGTGAGGATATAATTGTATTTCTTTTTTTAGTCCTAGTTTCTCTTTTGCCAACAAATTCCTGTCTACTTTACGCTTGCGCATATCTGCTGTATAGCTTAAATCATCAATATTATCTTTGATTAGCAGCGATACTTCTTTTTTAGATTCTTTTTCATCCTTCTTTCCGTTTTCTTCTAATTTATAGGCTGTTTTTTCTATATCTATCAGCAGTTCTGGCGTAATGGGATAGACCTTACCTTGCAAAGCAATTGTATTTTGATTTCTTTCTTGGGCAATGCAAATCTTTTGCTGTACTTCTTTTAAGTTATCCGGCGTAATAATTAATGTATCTGTTTCTGTATCTGCATAGGCAGCGGTTCCTTCTTCCGGAAGCCAAGAAGCATCTATCAGTTTAAGATAAGGAATCGTCTTACGAATAAATTCTCCTACTCCTATTACCCGGTCAGAATACATCGAATCATCCACTTCAAATACAGGGGCATCAAACACTTCCTGCGGAGCTGCTGCTATTTGCTTGATTGTTTTTTCATCTACATTACCATATTTCTTAATTTCGTCTAATCCTTCACGTACCTCTTGCTTCATGACATATTTTTTTCTATTTCCCTGTATGTCTACAGAAGAATAAATGGTATTTACTTTTTTGGTCCTATTTACTTGGCTATATAGTTTGTCTTCTGTAATTGGATACAGTATATCATCTTTTTCTTCTAAAAAAATAGGAACGATAGAATATACATTATCCGCTTTCTTCTGTATCTGAATGCTCAATTTATCCGGTACTACTACTTGCAGCGATGTTAGATAGGAATCCATTTGCATATTTACTTTTTCTGCACATTTCTTTATCTCTGCAAACTGTTCATAATTAAATTGAGACAATTCTGATCGTGTCAGATGTTGAATCTGTTCATTACACTTTTCTGTCAACCGTATAATTTTGTATTGTATTTCATTAAATATGAATTCACTGTCGTCTGCAAAGTGAATGTAAGAACCAATTCTTTTATACTCAGCCTGCAGCACATCCTTATCTGTCTTCCATTCTATTTGATAGCGAAAATTATTATGTCCCATGTCACCGTTGCTTTTTAAATACATTGCATAGGGAAATAATGGCGGCAGCTGCAGAATTTCACGTTGTTCATTGGTCAATTTGACAGCCTGAGCATGGGTAATGCCGTAGCCATTGCCCCATACATCGGCTGCATCATCCATATATAAATTTTCCAATACATCACTCATACAGTGCCATTGACTATCAGCTATATCTTCTTCAGGCGGCGCAAAAAAATAGCCCAGCGCCGTTACTTGCCACGGTGTATCATTCATCTATAATTCATCCTTTTCATCAAATACTGCAATAATTTCGCAGCCAATTTTTCATTCGCCATTTCCATTTTGCGTACGGATCATGTGTAAGCCCATCATACTGGGTTTCAATCGTTTCACATCCACCATGTCCAGTAATATCACCGTATTCTATCGTTTTTCTCGTATGAAAATCACTCCGCTTTATAGGACTGTTTTCCTCTTTCCAAACCCTTATTTTTGTATTATGGCTTCCTTCACAACAGATATACTTGCCGATAGCAAATACAAATAAACTTTTATTCGCTTGGCCACTTCCTTTTAATGTGCCATACATGAGATGATCTAGTTTTTCATCTACATTTTCTCGTTTCAAGGCTCTTGCTTTCCAAACTGAATCCGGTCCTAAGATAGGCCATGTATCGTCCATATATTTTACATAGTCACTCCAGAAATCTTTTCTGGGTTCCCACATAGACCTGTCTGCCGTCGCATCAAAAATAGAAAAAAATAGTTCAAAATCTACACGACATAACCATTTTTTATAAATAGCAAGAGCTCGGCTGTCTACCTGCAGCCATTTACTGCTGTTTGCCCGCGGATCTCCCAATTCTCGCTGTAAAATTTGTATCAATTGTTCTTGCTGCTGTCCATTTCTGCTTTTATCTACAGCAAAAATAAGCGAAGATGCTACATAACGTATTAATATTTTATATAGCGGTATTATTTTACCTTGCTGACACAACACAGCGGTTTGTATCTCCCGCAGCCGTTCTAATTTATCAGCTGCAGGTACAGCTGGAGACGCAAACAACTCTTGAATTGCATTCTTTACATACTTGCTTTGCCATAACGGCACGGGGAATATAATTTGTCTTAAATAAGCTTGAATTCCTTTCTGTAAATATTCTGCCAATACGTGTATACCATTTTCATCCAACAAAAACGATGCTTTTTGTAAACTAGGAAAACAAGTTATTAGATTAGGATATTCCTGCAGACAGTAACATATCCGTGCCCTTAATAACGTCATTAAATTGTTCTTTTCTTGATAATTTCTAAAATACATGAACAAGGCAGTCCTACAAGAAGAACGCTTCTTCCAATCAATTTGATCCAGTACCCAAACCGGCATGCCTTCTATTTCTGCAGCATACATATAAACAGCCAGCAGCATTTTACGTTCTTTCCTAGTAAATTCATCATTACGCTGACCAACAAATTTTTCTTTCGCTTTCTGAAACACTTTTCCTACATCGAAAGGATTCACAGGCTTTATATCTGTATTTGATATTTTTTCCAACAATTTTTTCTGCAGTGCCTCAATTTTTTTCGGCTGAATCGGTATATAGCCTCGCTTGTTAGCCAGTGCTATCTCCATATTTGCAGCTTGTAGTTTTTGTATGTATTTTTCTAACGAAATCATATTCCGTCACCTTCACTCTTTTCCCGGCATGGCAGGGGGCATCATCGTCACCCGGATATCAATACGCCGATTGGCTGCTCGCCCTTCTTCTGAATATTCATCATAGGGATCGTCTGTAATTGGACGCGTTTCGGCATATCCAGAACAAGAAAAAACAGGCTGCCCATTGGCATTGGCTATCGCATTTAAAGCCTCCTGATCTGTTCTCATAAGGTTCCACGTATTAATAGCCCGCTGCGTAGAAAGTTCCCAGTTGGAATGAAATTCCGGCGTTTCAATGGGTACATTATCTGTGTGCCCTTCAATAAATACCGTTTCTACGGCATTAGCATATTTTTCTTCTGTCAGCGTTTCATATAAAACTTGGCTCAAGCTGCTCACGGCATAGTATCCTTCTGGCTTGATGACAGCTTCTCCCTGTGCAAATAACACGCTTTCAGGAATACGCAGTACGCCTTGTTTTTTATCAATCGTCACTTTTACGCCTCGATTCGCCATATCCTGCTGCATATCTTCCAATAATTCATTGCGTTTTTCTGTATTGCCTGTATATTGATTCGTCACTTCGCCTAAATTGAGCATAAAATAAGACAATGCCAAAATAAAGATAGCCAATAAACCTGCCATCAAGTCACTGATTGACAGCGTAAAGGCATCGCCATCTGCCTCTTCCGTCTCTCTTTGCAATCGTATTTTTCGCATATATTAACCCCTATCTTTTTTGTGTATATCGTCCATTGACTTTTAAATCATTTTTTAATTCATTTACTACATCCGCCAAGTCTTCTACGGCATCCGACAAGTTACCATTCATTTCCCAGACTGCGTTTAACGCATGAGTTACACTTTCATCATAAGCTTGCAGATTCTCTTTCAATCCCGTGCCAACCGTATTCGTATAATCATTCGTATTGGTAAGCAAAATGCTAAATGTTTCCTGCAGTGCTTTATTCACATTGCCAAAATTCGTTTCATAAGCTTTCCAAGCCGTTTCCATTTGCTGAATTGCCGCTTGAATAGAAGCGATCGTAGCTGTCTGCTTTTCTACTGATTCATTGACAAGAGCCGTACTGTTTCCTACGTGCTGATTAAATGCTTCTGTCGCATCAATAACCTGGGTCAGTCTTCCAGACACATTCTGAGCTGCCTGCTGCATAGGCTTGGCTGCATCTGTAAATTTATCAGCTGTCATACCAGCTTGTGTAATAAGGCCTTGAGACGCCCGCATCGCACCTGTCAGTTCTCCCAGTTCCTGCTTCATGGCCAGCGTCAAGTTTTCAATTGTTGCCGCCGCTTCTTTCATGGTATGGGCTACATGCTGACTGCCTTCCTGGCTGGCTGTAGTAATGCGCTGCACTGTATCTGTCATTTGTGCTTGTACTGTTTCAAGTAGCTGTTGTATCTGTTTCTGATTGGAAGCCGTTTCTTTAGCATTTGCTTCTGTAGATGCTTCTACGATATGCTTCATTTTTGCAGTCAGCTCATCCATAGTCTGCTGCAAGTTTTCCATATGTTCAGTACTCGTATGTGAAGCCTGATTCATGAATTTTGCCATTTCTTCCTGCAAATTCGTTGCTTGCGATGTCATTCCCTGCTGCATCGTATCGACCATGACTTGTACCTGATTAGCCGCATTCTTCATCATATCCGCAAATTCGGTATGACTCTGATTGCTTGTCTTCGATATATCCGACACAATTCCCGTCATTTGGGTTCTGATATCTTCCATCAACTTCGTCAAGATTTCTTGATTTTTAGCCACGCTTTCATTATTTGCTGTTACAGAAGAAGAAATGGTAGTATTCATTTTATCAGTTAGTTCTTCTATAGACTGTCGCAGTTGATTCATACTCGCTTCATTGGCAATTCGTGCTTGTTCCATGATTTCTTTCATACCTTGTTCCATATTCGTCAACGTTTGAGCAAAACTTGCTATTTCCTTGCCGGCACCCTCATTCAATGAATCTGCAATAGCTGATATACCGCCGTTATTCAAGGCTTTCATCGTAGTAAGCAATTCATCAAATAACGGCTTAAAATTATTATCAATAGATTGTTCCAAAGCAGCCTGCACGTTCATCAACGTTTCATTCATAATTTCACCTAAATCGCCGCTCAAGTTTTTCAATGTCGCTCCTTGTTCCTGCGATTCTTCCAACTGCATTACTAGCAAATTTTCCATTGTAATAAGAGGAAACACTTCATCCAATGCATTGCATAATGTATCTATATCAGCATGTACGCTTTTCATCAATTTACTGTAAATCCAATTAAATATCATCGCAGAAATAATACCTACAATCGATGTAATAAAAGCTGTACTCGTTCCGTTCAATAATTGGCTGATTCCTTGTTGCAGGCCTACTGTGCTTTTTGTATCAATTCCCGACACGCCATATGTTAATCCAAAAAATGTTCCTAATATGCCTAAGCCTGTAAAAATACCCGCTAAATTTTTCCAAAAATCATTTTTTAACCCATTTAACAGCACGGAAACTGTAAAATAACTTGATGCTTCCACAGTAACCCTTTTTCTGTTTTCCTCTATAGGAACCATAATTATATTTTTCTCATATTGTTTCCATGTGGTCTTAAATACTTCATTAGCAGTAAAAACCTTACTAATTTCTGTATATGTTTGTGTATTTGCAGATATTCCATCATTTAGCGCAACTATTGCAGAATTTAAAACTTTTATTATTTGCTGCAACTCTTTTCTTCTCTGCTCTACTTTGTTTTTAAAATATTTCTCATACCCTCCAAATACACCTGCAGCTACTATTATAGAAACTGCAAGCATCTCTATAAGACCAGTATTCATTACAATCCACTTTATAATATTCATGTCGCCACTCCTTATTTTTTACACGCTAAAAAAGGACAGCATATTCCTATACTGTCCTTTTTGCATACGGATACTGGGTAAGTATTTGTGCATAGCTTAAACAAGCTGCATTAATTTTCTTTTTTTTGTGTATATAATTTCTGTTTTATACTCATATCATGCACTTGTAGCACAAAACATCCCACCTATTTTCTTATTATATGGTTTTATTGTATCATATTCATGCACATTATGACAAGAACTTCAAAATGATCTATTTCTCTGCATTTTTAATCAAGACACAAAAGATTATAATACGTCGTTCTATATGCATTCTTAATTTTGCCACCAGCAAACTCTTTCCTTTTAATAGGCAATTCTAAAATAATCCAAATATGTTTTATATCTATCTTGAGCAGTCAGACAAGTATCCGTTAAATACCCATTTTCATGATTCCACTCTTTTAAACCACGATAGTAAAACATTTTCAAATTGTCTTCGATAATAAACGGCACGATATGGTAGTGTAGGCATTCCTTAAACATAAGTAATCGTCCTACGCGTCCATTTCCATCTTGGAAAGGATGGATTCGTTCAAATTGTACATGAAAGTCCAATATATCTTCAAAGTTCTTTTCTTTTGAAGTATTATATTTCATCAG
>DJEN01000062.1:9623-15207 GCA_002431345.1 Megasphaera sp. UBA5897
GGAATCACTGGTACCATTTTTTAAAATAAGATGCAGCTTTTTGATAAACTTCTCAGTCAACGTTGCTTTAGCATTATCAATGATCAAATCAATGCAGCGGAAATGATTTGCCGTTTCAATTACATCATCTACATTAAGCACTTCTTTTTCTATACCAATTGTATTGGTTTCAAATATACAGCGGGTCTGCTCATGGGTCAGACGACTGCCTTCTATATGATTTGAATTATAGGTTAATTCAATTTGTGTTTTATGATAGATGCCGCCGGCATATTTATGCTTTTTCTCTTCTTGCAAAATGTCCAACAATGTCATCGACTTTTTTTTCTTATTGACACGCTCCGGTTTCCTGGATTGTTCTGGAATATTCCAAGTCTTATTAGCAAGAAAGGCTCCTCGTACACGTCCTTGAGCACAATAATTTCTTACACTGCGTTCAGATATGTTCCATTTTTTCGCCATCTCAGCGACTGTAAGATATCGCATTGGCTTATCCTCCTATAATGTAACAATATACACTACCCATTTCAATATACTATTTCATATGGTTAGTATACCATCTTATCGGCAATAAATATATTGTATTTGTTACTTGTTTTACATTTTTTGCCGATTCTACACTATCATACTTTTTTACATCTATTTCTCTTTCAAATCTTCCAACTCGCACCAACGTTCAGTCATGGCATCTACTTTTTCCTGTGTTTCTTTTTGTTCCTGCAGCAGTGATTCTACTTGTGCATAATCGCTGCCCGCAGCAGCTATGGCAGCATTAATCCCTTTGAGCAGAGCTTCGTACTGCGGCAGTTCTGTCGTGATTTTTTTTAGTTCTTCTTCCTGGCGGGAGGTCAAGCCTTTTTTGGCAGGACGTACCGCTGGCTTAGGAATTTTTTCTGACTGCACGTTTTTTACAGGTGCTGCGCTGCTTTCTGTTTTTTCTGTATGGCCGGCATATTTTTCTTCGATATACTGGCTGTAATCGCCGTAATACCGCTGCCAAGTGCCGTGTTCCAGCACAAAAAGTTTATCGACAACACGGTCGAGAAAATATCTATCGTGAGATACGACCAGTACGACGCCTTGATAGGTATCCAAATATCGTTCCAATACGGTCAGTGTCGGAATATCCAAATCATTAGTTGGTTCATCCAGCATGAGCACGTTGGGCTGATCCATAAGCAGCCGCAGCAGATACAGGCGTCTGCGTTCGCCGCCGCTTAGTTTTTCAATATACGTGTACTGCATATCGTCAGTAAAAAGGAATTGATCCAACAGGCGCGTCGCTGAAATCCGCTGCCCAAACTGATTGGTCACAAAATGTCCGTGTTCCTGTACGTAGTCGATGACCCGCATCGATTCATCAAACTGCGGCAGCTGCTGCGTAAAAAAACCAATGCGCACGGTCTGCCCAATCGTCAGCGTGCCGTCAGTGGGCTTCAATCGTCCAGCCAATACATTGAGCAGTGTCGATTTGCCGACGCCGTTTTCACCGATAATACCGATACGGTCATGCTTGACAACATGATACGTCACATGTTCAAACAAGGGCTTTCCCTCTGGATAAGCAAAGGCAACGTCATCTATGTCCAATATGGTTTTACCCAACCGGACCGACGTATCAAATAATTCTACTTCATGCAGCGGCTTGCCTGCTTCTATGGCACACAGTTCTTCATAGCGGGCAATACGGGCTTTTTGTTTCGTAGAGCGAGCTTGGGCGCCCCGCTTAATCCAAGCCGTTTCACGGCGAATGAGATTGCGCCGCTTTTCTTCCGATGCTTCTTCCTGTACCAGACGGGCTTCCCGCAATTCCAAATACTTAGCATAGTTTCCTTCATACGTATATACTTTGCCGCGGTCCAATTCCAGCATCGAATGTACTACGGAATCAAGGAAATACCGATCATGCGTGCTGACAATCAAAGCAGACTTGCTGTCACGCAAATATTCTTCCAACCACATAATCGTCTTGTCATCCAAATGGTTTGTCGGTTCGTCCATAATCAGTAAATCACACGGCATAATCAGTGCGCGCGCCAATCCCAGCCGTTTGCGCTGACCGCCGGACAATTCATCAACCAGCTGGGTCAGCTTGTGAATTCCCAATTTCTGTAAAATGATTTTAGCATGCTGTTCCAATTCCCAAGCATGCTTTTCGTCCATTTCTTCAGTCAATTTGACGACCGCTTCGTCATCATTGCGTTCTACGGCTTCTTCGTAGCGGCGCAGCAGCTGCATGACCGGTAAATCTCCGTCCAAAACACTTTCCAAAATCGTATGACCTGCTTGAAACACTGGTTCTTGGGGCAAAAAATGAATTCTTGCTTTCTGATTTTTCCAAATTTCACCGCTGTCTGCTTCGGCAATCCCGGCGATAATTTTCAATAATGTCGTTTTTCCGGCGCCGTTCAGACCAATAAGTCCCAATTTTTGTCCGCCGTCTACAGCAAAGGTTACATCGTCAAACAAGACCCGCAGGCCGTAGGATTTTTTTACATGTTCAAGGGTAAGTATATTCATTAGTATCGTGACTTCTTTCTTTACTAAGTATAATTGCAACTTAACCCTATCATATCTTGAAAAAATACGCAATATGCTCTTTCTTGTTGCTTTATCATGATAAAGCCCTTGCCTGCCTTGCAAAAGTACAGTACAATAAGAACATCATTTACTTATATTTCTATACGTAATAGGGAGGTATTTATACATGGAACACATAAACGTGCCGATTCTCACAGCCTTCGCCCTCTATCTGCTGGCTATGCTGTCTATTGGCATCTATTATTCTCGGTCTCAGCAACGTTTAAGCGATTATATTCTCGGCGGGCGCAGCTTAGGACCGTGGATTACATCAATGAGCGCTGAAGCATCGGATATGAGCGGCTGGATGCTCATGGGCGTGCCCGGTTTTGCCTATGCGACCGGAGTTTCCGCATCTTGGATTGCCATCGGCATCGCCATCGGCACGTATCTCAACTGGCAGTTTATTTCCCAGCGGCTGCGAAATTATACAGAAGTCGCCAATAACAGCCTAACCATGCCGGATTATTTAAAAAACCGTTTTCATGACGATAATAACATTATCCGCATTATTTCTGCTATTTTTATTCTTATCTTTTTCTTAATTTATACATCCTCAGGCTTTGTTTCCGGCGGAAAACTGTTTGAAACGGTCTTTGGCATGGATTACTTTTCAGCCTTGCTGCTCAGTGCCGGTGTCGTCGTCGTATATACCTTTTTAGGCGGCTTTATGGCTGTCTGCTGGACAGACTTTATTCAAGGCTGCATGATGTTTTTGGCCATTGTCTTAGTTCCTGTCATCGGCATGATTGCCGTTGGCGGATTTACAGAAACAATGACGCGTCTTTCGACGACGGCTCCCCAGCTTCTCGACATGGCGCCGGACACCAGTTCGACAGGTGTTATTGCCATTATTTCTGCGTTGGCTTGGGGTGTTGGCTATTTTGGCCAGCCGCATATTCTCGTTCGTTTTATGGCTATTGGCAATCCTGGTGAATTAAAAAAATCCAAGTACATCGCTATGACTTGGGTCATTATTTCCTTAGCCGCTGCCGTTCTGGTCGGTCTTGTCGGCAAAGTAGTACTGGACACACCGCTTGCAGGTGCTGATACGGAAAAAGTTTTCCTCGCTATGAGCCAGCAGCTATTCCCGCCTTTTGCTACCGGCCTTATTTTATCTGCTGTTCTCGCGGCTATTATGAGTACAGCTGCTTCCCAGCTTCTCGTTACGGCATCGTCTATTTCCAAAGATTTTTACCATACATTTATCCGCAAAAATGCCAGTGATACAGAGCTAATTTATGTCAGCCGGATTACGGTTCTCGTCGTTGCCGCATTAGCTATCATGCTGGCGCTCAATCCCAACAGCTATATTTTAACAATGGTTTCTTATGCTTGGGCTGGATTTGGTGCCGCTTTTGGGCCTACTATCTTATTGTCGCTCTATTGGAAACGCATGACCAAAAACGGGGCCTTAGCCGGTATTATCGTCGGTGGCCTTACCGTACTCATTTGGAAGCAATTTGCCTGGTTCGGCTTATATGAAATCGTCCCCGGCTTCATTTTCTCCCTGCTCGCTATTTACATTGTCAGCAAACTAGACAAAGAACCTTGCCAAGAAATCCAGGATGAATTTGACCACGCTATGTCGTTTAAACAAAAAATTACTGTATTAAAAAATGATGAAGAATAAGAAATACCTTCCCATCATTTCTCAATCTGTCATATCACAATAGCAAACAATGAGGCCTTGCATGAACGTCAAACATCATGCAAAGCCTCATTTATTTTTTATATTTACTAGTAAAACGGCAACACTACTGTATTTATCGCCTTTTTGCATTTCGGTGAAAAGTATGCAATCCATTTATCTGCCCGCTTCAGCTTTTTTATATCACTAATATGAACTTTTTGCAATTCAATGAAATGCATTTCTAAATTATACGTATTGTAGCATTGGCATATAGGACACGTCAATGAGTGTATAGGCTCCCTGCATATAAAAAATACGCCCTGAGACATGCTCAAGGCGCATTTTTATAACGTGTTATTACTGCTGTGCTTTACGCATAGCTTTCTTTCTGTCGTGTTTATCGAGGATGGCTTTACGGATACGAATGCTCTTCGGTGTAACTTCGACGAGTTCGTCATCGTTAATCCATTCCAACGATTTTTCCAATCCCATATCCTGCGGCGGAACCAAACGGAGTGCTTCATCAGATGCAGAGGAACGAGTATTGGTAAGGTGTTTTTTCTTGCAGGGGTTGACATCAATGTCAACATCACGGTTGCTTTCCCCTACGACCTGGCCCAAATAAATTTCTTCACCCGGTTTGATAAACATCGTGCCGCGATCTTGCAGGTTGAAAATACCATAGCCTGTTGTCGTGCCGGATTCAAAAGCAACTAAGCTGCCGCGTGTACGACCTGGGATTTCACCTTTCCAAGGCGCATAGCCGTGGAATACATGGTACATAATACCGTTGCCTTTTGTAGCTGTCAAAAATTCGCTGCGGAAGCCGATAAGGCCGCGGGCCGGAATAATAAATTCAAGGCGTGTATAGCCGGAAACATCGGTCATGTTGACCATTTCTGCTTTACGTGTACCTAATTTTTCCATAACGGCACCCATAAATTCAGGCGGAACGTCGATAGTCAAAGCTTCCAACGGTTCGCATTTTTTGCCGTTGATTTCCTTTGTAATAACGCTCGGTTTGCCAATCTGCAGTTCATAGCCTTGGCGGCGCATTTCTTCAATCAAAACAGCGATATGGAGTTCACCACGGCCGGATACTTTAAATGCATCGGCACTGTCTGTTTCTTCTACGCGCAGCGATACGTTGGTCTGTACTTCACGGAACAGGCGGTCGCGGAGATGACGGCTCGTAACAAATTCGCCTTCCTGGCCGGCAAACGGGCTGTCGTTGACGTAGAAAATCATAGACAAGGTCGGTTCGTCAATATTAATCTTCGGCAAAGCTTCCGGATTCTGCGGGTCCGTAACCGTTTCACCGATTTTCAAATCAGGAATACCTACGATGCAGGCGATTTCACCCATAGCAGC
>DJEN01000029.1 GCA_002431345.1 Megasphaera sp. UBA5897
AGGAGGGATACTATGGCTCGCAGCAAAAAAATACAATTAAAGCGTCGGTCCGGCCCGTCTGCGCGGATTCACCGGGGATTATCGATGCCTGTAGGACCTGGCAGCGATAACAGTACAGTTAGCTTTCGCAGTTTAGCTGAATTGAAAGCGAAATATTTTGTACTTTCCGGAAGACTGGCCCGCCGTCCTTTTATTATGCGGACACTCATTTTGATGTTTGCCCAATTTATGTTTTCGGTTATCCTGTATAGCCGCATCGTAGAAGCGATTTTGGTAAAAAAACCGGAATTTGCCGTTGTTTTTGGCATTATTTTTATTATTCTTACGATTCCGGCTGTTTGGTCGCAAATCTCTCTGGGCGTGCGCCGCTGTCATGATATGAACCGCCAAGGCGCTTTGTTTATCATTCCGTTTGCCTGCTATTTGGCAAGTTATGTTGCTCCCGTTTTGGGGTGGAGCACAGTAGCTGACGTTGTGCAGGGATTGGCAGCTATTCTTTACTTAGCCTTGTTTTGCATAAAAGGCAATGCGGCAGATAATGTATACGGTCCGGCGCGTCCCCGCCGTTGATAGAGAAACAGACTGCATGATGTAGTAATATATATCATACAGCCTGTTTTTTTGTAAACTAAATATAAAGATATATCATAAACAAATATGTGCGGAAAGTATTTTACAAGAACAGGGAAACACTGTATAATAACGTAGAATACATACTTTTAGATAAGGGAGATAGGTCATGAGCATACCTATGATACGGCTGGACCACATGAGCCATACGTACGAAGATGAAGATGGCAAGACGGTCTATGCTGTTAAAGATATATCACTGGAAATTCAGCCGGGAGAGTTTGTAGCTATCATCGGTACCAACGGCTCCGGCAAATCAACGCTGGCTAAGCATTTTAACGTGTTGCTGACACCGACGGACGGCGTATGTGAAGTATGCGGCATGCGTACGGATGATCCAGATCATATATGGGATATACGCCAGCAGGTCGGCATGGTGTTTCAAAACCCGGACAACCAGATTGTAGCCGCTGTTGTCGAAGAAGATGTCGCTTTTGGCCCGGAAAATTTGGGCGTTCCGTCGGAAGAAATCAGACAGCGCGTGCAGGATGCATTGAAACGGGTCAATATGACAATTTATGCCAAACACGGCCCTCATTTATTGAGCGGCGGCCAAAAGCAGCGTATTGCCATTGCCGGTATTTTGGCTATGCAGTCGCATTGCATCGTTTTGGATGAACCAACGGCGATGCTAGATCCGATCGGGCGCAGTGAAGTCATGGAAACAATCCGCCAGCTCAACGCCGAAGGCATTACGGTCATTATTATTACACACTTTATGGAAGAAGCCGTACAGGCAGGACGGGTCGTTGTCGTCAACCATGGCGAAGTCCAAATGGACGGCACGCCGCGGGATGTTTTCAAGCATGTAGAAGAACTGAAAAATATGGGGCTGGACGTGCCGGCAGCAGCAGAAATAGCGTATAAACTGCGCCAAAAGGGCATTCCGCTGCCCGATGATATTATTACGAAAGAAGAATTGGGAGACGCACTATGTCGATTAAATTAGAAAATGTGACGTATACGTACGGTGTAGGCACACCGTTTGAAAAGACAGCCTTGTATGATACGTCCGTAGAAATTCATGAAGGAGAATTTGTCGGCATCATTGGCCATACAGGTTCGGGGAAATCTACATTTGTGCAACTGCTGAACGGGCTGATACAGCCGACAACCGGGACGGTTACGGTAGACGGCACGGATATATCCCAAAAGACAAAAGAAGTCATGGCAATGCGGCACAAAGTCGGTATGGTGTTTCAGTATCCGGAATACCAGCTGTTTGAAGAAACGATTGCCAGAGATATAGCGTTTGGCCCGCGGAATTTTGGCTTGAGTGAAGCCGAAGTAGAAGAACGGGTGCGGGAAGCTATGGACTTTGTCGGCTTGGATTACAACACCTATGCCGAACGTTCACCGTTTCGCTTGAGCGGCGGTCAAATGCGGCGTGTAGCCATAGCCGGCGTCATTGCTATTCATCCGCAGTACCTCATCCTCGATGAACCGTCTGCAGGACTGGATCCTATCGGACGGCGGGAAATTTTTTCTGAAATTCAACGCTGGCATACAGAAAAGCATGTGACGGTTATTTTGGTTTCTCATAATATGGAAGATGTATCCCAAATGGCAGATCGGCTTCTCGTATTGTCACACGGCAAGATTCAGCTCGACGGAGAACCGCTGGAAATTTTTGCGACCAAGCAGGATGTGCTGCAGCAGGCCGGCGTATCCGTACCGCCGGCAACGGCTGTACTGCAGTATCTGCAGACGCGCGGATTTGCTGTCAATGACCGTGTCCGTTCGATTGATGAAGGCGTGGAAGCCTTGTATTCCTGCTTAAGGGGGATGAACGATGCTCACTGATATTACACTGGGACAGTATTTTCCCGGTAATTCGTTTTTACATCATTTAGATCCAAGAGCCAAGATTTTGGCAACGATGATTTTCATTGTGGCTATCTTTTTTGCGGACTCTTTGGCTGCCTATGGAATTGTCACGGCATTTGTTGTATTAAACTTTGTCATTTCCCGCCTGCCTGCCAAATTAATTTTAAAGTCCTTAAAACCGTTGTGGATTATTATCATCTTTACGATGGGGATACATGTTTTTTCGACGCCGGGAGAAATATGGTGGCAGTACGGTATACTGCATATTACCAAAGAAGGGGTATATCAAGGCAGCCTGATGACAGCCAGACTGGTCTTTTTGATTGTCTTTTCTTCGCTTTTAACCTATACGACATCGCCTATTGTGCTGACAGACGGCATTGAACACTTGCTCAATCCTTTTAAACGGATTGGCGTACCGGCTCATGAACTGGCCATGATGATGACCATTGCCCTGCGGTTTATTCCTACACTGCTAGAAGAAACCAACCGTATTATGAAAGCCCAAACGGCACGCGGTGCCAATTTTACCAGCGGCAGTCTGATACAGCGCGGGAAGAACATGATTCCGTTATTAGTACCGCTGTTTGTCAGTGCCTTTCGCCGGGCTGATGATTTGGCTACGGCTATGGAAGCGCGCTGCTATCGCGGCGGAGAGGGCAGGACGCGGATGAATGAGCTTTCCTATACCTATCGGGATGCCATTGCTATGGCGGCAGTTCTCATCGTGACTATTGTATTGGCTGTGATGCGGTGGGCTGTATGAAGAAAAATATTTGTTTGACTGTAGCTTATGACGGGACTGATTTTCATGGATTTCAGCGTCAGACCAATGCCTCTTCCATTCAGCGGTGCATTGAAGATGCCTTGTCGGCTATTTTCCGTTCGCCCATTACGATTTATGGGGCAGCCCGCACGGATGCAGGCGTGCATGCCAGGGGACAGGTAGTCAACTTTTATGGAGAAGGCTCTATTCCGACAGAAAAAATTCCCTATGCTATGAAAGGATACTTGCCGCTGGAAATTGCCGTGCTGTCAGCGAAAGAAATGCCTGAACGATTTAGCGTTCGTCATGACAATAAAGGGAAACATTATTGTTATTCCATTGTCAACAGCCGTATTCATGACCCGTTTCAACTGCGGTATGCCTGGTTTATCCGCAAGCCGCTGGATTTGGAAGCCATGCGGCAGGGCGCGGCTATTCTTTTAGGAACCCATGACTTTTCGGCATTTGAAGGGCAAAATACGACGCCGATGAATCCTGTCAAAACGATGTATGCCATTACCTTGGAAAAACAAGGTCCTATGATTCGCATTCATGTCGTAGGCGATGGTTTTTTGTATCATATGGTGCGCAACATTGCCGGCGGACTGGTGGATTTGGGGCTGCACCGCTTTTCTGCAGACGATTTCAAACGCATCTTGGCAAGCAAAGACAGAAAGCAGTTGGGAGCGACAGCTCCGGCGCAGGGACTGTGCTTGGAAGAAGTATTTTATGATGACAAGCGGCTGCATTACGTGTTGGCAGCTGTCAAAGAAACGAACAAGTAACGGGATAAGAAAGAGGGTGTCTGTTGATACGCCTCTTTTTTTGTAGTATGATAGTAAACAGACTATAAATCAAAGATTGGTATAGATGGGAGAGACAATGAAACATGGCACAGCATATAGAAGTGATTGAACCCATAAACAGAGACAGAATTCGTGAAATCGGCTTTGTGCATTTTATGTCTATATCTACATTTGCTGCTTCCATGGGGTATTGCGGCATGTGTTTTGGCTGGCGCATGGCACATGAGATTTGGGGTGCCCCGGCTGTCATCGGAGAATTTTTTGGCATGTGCGCCCTTATCTTTTATGTTCTTATTTTTATGGAATATATCAGAAAATGGCGGCGTGACGCAGCGGCAGTCCGGGCAGAATGGAACAGCCCGGCCAAGATTAACTTTTTTGGCACATTTAACGTTTCTACCGTATTATTGGCGGCGGTCTTAGCACCGTATCATCATCTCCTTGCCAGCATATTTTGGTATGTCGGCTTGGCAGTCATTATGATTTTCAGCTGGATACTGCTGGAATATTGGCTTAAAAATGAACAAAACGTTACGACGGTTACGCCGGCTTGGCTGCTGGCAGTACTGGGACCGATTACGATTCCGATTGCCGGCAATGTGCTGCAAAATCCCGGCTACCATGATATATCCGTGTTTTGTGTAGCCATCGGCTTGGTGACGGGGATTCCGGTCATTGCTCTTTTATTTGCTCACAGCGTGTTTGCCAAGCACGTCGCCGACGCCGTACAGCCTAGTTTGATGATTTTGATGGCACCCTTTGGCATGGGATATATTACGTATACACAGACCTATCAGCCGGATAATTTTACAGAATTGTTTATTAATGCCGGTATTTTTATGTTCTGGCCTATCGCTATCAAAGTACTGCATGTCATGCGGCATTCACCTTTTCGCATGGGATGGTGGGCCTGCAGCTTCCCTACAATGGCCTTTACCAACGGTGTCCTGCATTACAGTGTAGACCATCCGGCTGTGTGGACACAGCTGCTGGCTGGTTTTTTATTGATTTTTGGTACGACATTGATTTTATATTTGTCCTTTAAAACGATATGGGCTGCTGCCCACAAAACTTTGTGGAAATTGTATTAAAACAGGGTATACGAAAACGACCTTGGCAGAGAAATCTGTCAAAGGCCGTTTTTTTTATAAAAAAAGAAACCTTGGAAAAATTTCCAAGGTTTCTTTGTCCAATAATTGGCGGAGTGAGAGAGATTCGAACTCTCGCAGGCCTTACGACCTCTAACGATTTAGCAAACCGTCCTCTTCAGCCTCTTGAGTATCACTCCATATATCGGCTGACTAGGTTAGTATACTACAAGTACATCAGAATGTCAATGAGTTTAAAAAGAAAATAGCAAATATAGAATTTTTTTTGTTTTACTATGTAAGATGATCATAGAGTACATAATTTCTGATAAGAACATAGCTTGTCTTTATACATGGCATATCAGAATTTATGTGCTATTTTTTATTTTATAAAGTAGTAATAGTATTATAGTGATTTTTCTAGGATACCACTTGAAAGACGGGGGGTACTCTTGATACAATAAGTAAGATATATATTGATAACGTTGCGAGTGTGTTCGTAAGGGAGGAACTAGATAATGCATATTGCGCAGTACATCAAAGCGCAAGATTTGGCGTCGGCTTGGGAACTCAATCAGAAAAAAGGCTCCGTAATATTGGGGGGCTGTTGCTGGCTTCGGTTGTCCCAACAGCGGATGTATCGCCAAGTGATTGATATAGCTGATTTAGGATTGGATACCATAGAGGAAACCGATACGGCGTTTCGCATCGGAGCGATGGTGACGCTGCGGCAGGTAGAAACGTCGCCGGCCTTGGCACAGTATACCCAAGGGGCGTTTCAAGAAGCGGTTCGTCATATTGTGGGGACACAGTTCCGCAATATGGCGACGATGGGCGGCAGTGTCTGCGGCCGTTTTGGCTTTTCGGATATATTGACGCTGCTGCTGGCTTTGCAGGCGGAAGTGGAATTGTATAAAAAAGGACGGGTGCCTATAACTGCGTTTGCAGATGAAGGAGCCGGACAGGATATCGTGACCCATATTATTATTCCCAAAACGGCACGGCGTACGGCATATGCGTCACTGCGGCTGAATGCGACTGATTTCCCGATTATTGCCTGTGCTGTTTCCAGTACGGATACGATGGTATACAGTGCGATTGGCGCGCGTCCCATGCGGGCTCAAGTACAGGCTGTTGCCAAACAAGATGTACGGGTGCGCGGTTTGGAAGAAACGGCGCAGGCTTTGGCTGACGGCATGACATATGGTACGAATACGCGCGGCTCTGCCGTATATCGTCATGATATGGCGGCTGTATTGTGCCGGCGTTTGCTGAAACAGACCTTGGAGGAAGAACTATGATAGATATAACCTATTGGCTGAATGGGAAACAAGAAAAAGCATCTGTCGATGACGGCATGATGCTGTATGATTTTTTGCGTTCCCAAGGCTGTTACAGCGTGAAATGCGGCTGTGAAACGACGAACTGCGGATTATGTACGGTGTGGCTCGATGACAAACCGGTTCTTTCATGTGCCGTATTGGCGGCTCGTATTGATGGACACCATATTACGACGCTGGAAGGATTACAGGAAGAAGCCAAGGAATTTGCCGTTTTTATGGGACGGGAAGGTGCTGACCAATGTGGCTACTGCAACCCTGGCTTTGTCATGAATGTACTGGCTATGGCACGGGATATGGAGCATCCGACGGAAGCGGCCATCAAAGAATTTTTGTCAGGTAATTTATGCCGCTGTACCGGATATGTGAGTCATATGCGGGCATTGAAGGCGTATTTGGCAGAAAAGGGAAAGGCGGTGGAAGCATGAGAGAAGTCAATCATTCTGTCATGAAAAAAGACGCCATGAGCCTGCTCACGGGACAGCCTGTGTATACGGCAGATATTGCGCCTAAAGACTGCTTGATTGTCAAGGCACTGCGCAGTCCCTATGCCAGAGCTGTCGTCAAAGAAGTGAATACGGTGGCGGCGCTGAAAGTCCCCGGTATTGCATGTATCGTCACGGCAGATGATGTGCCTAAGACGCGGTTTACTGTAGCCGGACAGACATATCCGGAATTGAGTCCCTATGATAAATTGATTTTGGATAAACAAATCCGCTATGTCGGTGACCCCGTTGCCTTGGTGGCAGGGAAAACGGCTGAAGCTGTTGACAAAGCCCTGCGGATGATTCGTGTACAGTATGAAGTGCAAGAACCGCTTCTTGATTTTACTAAAGCCAAAGACAATCCGATTCTCGTTCATCCCGAAGATGATTGGGATCCCCGCGTCGATGTAGGCGGCGATCATACACGAAATTTGGTTGCTTCTGCTCAGGAAGATTGGGGCGATGTGGAAGCACTGCTGGCATCTTCCGATGTTGTCATCGACCGTACGTATCATACCAAACAGGCACAGCAGTCTATGATGGAAACCTTCCGGACGTTTGCGTATAAGGATATGTTTGGCCGTCTGGTTGTTGTCAGCTCTACGCAGGTACCGTTTCATGTACGGCGTATTGTCGCGACGGCATTGGAAATTCCCAAATCGCAGGTTCGCGTCGTCAAGCCGCGTATCGGCGGCGGCTTTGGTGCCAAGCAGACAGCTGTCATGGACGTGTATCCAGCATATATCGCCTATATTACGGGCAAACCGGCCATGATGATTTATTCTCGCGAAGAAACACAGACCGTGTCTTCACCGCGTCACGAAGCAGAAATCCATGTCAAAGTCGGTGCTTCCAAAGACGGCATGATTCAGGTTATTGCAATGGATTCCCTATGGAATGCCGGTGCGTACGGCGATCACAGCCCGACAACGGTCACATTGTCAGGACATAAATCGATTCCGTTATACGGCAGTCATTTACAGGCCTTTCACTTTGGTTATGAAGCGGTCTATACGAATACGATTGCAGCCGGTGCGTACCGCGGCTACGGTGCGACGCAGGGATTGTTTGCCCTCGAATCGGCTGTCAATGAGCTGGCTGATACGCTGCATATCGACCCAGTAACACTGCGTTTGCAGAATATGGTACGCCAGGGACAGCTCATGCCGGCGTATTTTAATGAAACGGCATTGAGCTGTACGTTAGATCAATGCGTGCTGCGGGTGAAAGAAATGATTGGCTGGGATGAAAAATTTCCGCGCAGAGTACTGCCCAACGGACACATCCGCAGTGTCGGCATTGCTATGGCAATGCAGGGGTCCAGCATATCCAACGTAGACGTAGCGTCGGTTACGATTAAAGTCAATGATGACGGTTTTTATACATTGGCGATTGGCGCAACGGATATGGGAACGGGCTGTGATACGATTTTGGCACAGATTGCGGCAGAATGCCTGCAGTGCTCTGTGGATAATATCGTGACGCGCGGCGTAGATACAGATACATCGCCGTATGACAGCGGTTCTTACGCATCGTCTACGACATATTTGACCGGTAAAGCCGTAGAAAAAACGTGTCAGACGCTAATCGGCAGAATGAAACAGCGGGCAGCTGTCATACTGCAGGACTGCCGGGCAGAAGATTTGGATTTTACCGGCGAGGCGATTGTGGATACGCAGACAGGACGCCAAGTAACGATCAAAGACTTGGGCAACGATGCCATGTGCCATAATGATATTGCGCTGGAAGCGACAGAATCTCACTTTTCACCGACATCGCCGCCGCCGTATATGGCTGGCGCGGCTGAAATAGATATAGATCCGGAAACAGGACATATTGAGCTGCTTGATTTTGCTGCCGTCGTAGACTGCGGCACTGTCATCAATCCGGCATTGGCACGCGTGCAGGTAGAAGGCGGCTTGGTTCAGGGCATCGGCATGACGCTGACAGAAGATGTCATCATGACGAAAGGCGGGCGGATTTTGACCAATTCCTTTATGCAGTACCGCATTCCGACGCGGCAGGATTTGGGACAGGTACGCGTAGAATTTGCACCGAGCTATGAACCGAACGGCCCCTTTGGCGCCAAATCGATTGGTGAAATCGTCATCAATACGCCGGGACCGGCGATTGCACACGCCGTATATAATGCCGTCGGTATTCGCTTTACAGAATTACCGATAACGGCAGAAAAAGTGTATATGGCATTGAAACATAAAAAATAGAATTTCTCTGCAGCATACAAAGAGGCTTCGCATGATAGTAACGTGTTCATGCGAAGCCTTTTCGTATATCGCGTATTAAGGTGTAATAGAAAAATCAGGAGTGTTGGCAGTAGGGTCGCCCTCCGGCAGTACTTTGGACAGTACGACATGATACCGTTCGTTGTATTGGTGCATGTCGTCGGCAATCTTTTGATGGATTTTAAAGATATTTTCCTGCGTATATTCTGCCGGCGGAATATGCAGATCGCAGATGATATTCAGACGAGCTCTGCCTGCTGTAATACGCAGGTGATCTGTATGATACTGGGGATATTTTTGCTGAATCAGATGATCTAAAATATGACGGACGTGATTGATGATTTCCGGATTGGTGCAAAGCGGATCCATGTGGATATTGACTTCCATTTGAAATTTTTCCTGCAGCTCATCTTCCAGAACGTCCAGCGCGGCATGTACTTCTACTAAATCGGCTGTATCCGGTACTTCGGCGTGAAGTGAGCCAAACATGCGGCCCGGACCGTAGTCGTGGATGCGGATGTCATGAACGCCGACGACATATTGGCAATGAAGCGCGCAGTCTGTAATGTCTCGAATCAGTTCCGGTGACGGTGCCTTGCCTAAGAGAATGTTGATGACTTCTTTGGCAATACCGTATCCGGCATACAGAATCATTACGCCGATGAGTACGCCGGCAGCTGCATCGACAGGCAGTGTCGTAAATGGCTGGACAATCGTTGCAACCAATACACCGGCTGTGGCAATGGCGTCATTGATACTGTCGGAAGCCGTCGCTTCATTGACACTGGAATTGATTTTTTTGCCAATATAGCGGTTGTACAGACACATCCAGCCTTTAATGGCAATAGACAAGAGCAAAATCAGAATAGAAACCAAGGAAGTTTCCATTTCTTCCGGTTCAAAAAATTTGGAGACAGACGTTTTGCACAGTTCGTAGCCGACGACCATAATGATAACGGCAATCGTCAAGGACGCTAAGTATTCAAAACGTCCATGACCAAAAGGATGCGCTTTATCAGGCGGTTTGTTGCTGAGTTTGGCACTGATGATAGAGATAAAGGACGAACCCATATCGGTCAGGTTGTTAAAGGCATCGGACACAATAGCGACGCTGTTGGTCATCGTGCCGACGGCAAACTTGCTGACAAACAGAAAGAGGTTGCAGAGAATGCCGAGGGCACCGCCGACGATGCTGTACTGTTCCCGGACTTTTTTGTCTTTTGTATTTTTATAGTCTTTGATACACCATCGGATGATGTATTCAATCATAGAAAATCACCTTGCTTTGTAAATTCTCTTCATTATAGCAGACTTCAGCAAAGAAACAAGAGCAAAATAGGAATAATTTTGAGAATGTAGAAAATAACATGAAAAAGATGACAAAGTGGTACTTGAAATTCAATTTGAGTTTTGTATAATAGTACTGCATTCATTTTTTTATAGTACATATATTTTAAAGGATAAGGAGATGACAGCTGATGCAAATACCTGCAATATATATTTTTGATATGGACGGCACACTATTTGATACAGAACCGATTTCCTATACAGCCTGGCAGGCTGTATGCCGACCGCGCGGCTATGAAATACCAGAAACGCTGTTCCGTAGTGTGATTGGCATGGATAATCGTCGTATCATTCAACTATTTAGCGAGTTTTTTGGAAAAGATTTTCCGTATGAAGAAATTTGGAAAGAGAAAACAGCGTATCAGCTGGAATATTATCATACACATCCCGTTCCGTGCAAGCCTGGGTTGATGCAGTGCTTGGAATTTGCAAAAACACAAGGCATACAGTGCGCCGTTGCCTCTTCTTCGCCGCGTTCGCAAATCGAATATTTACTTGAAAAAGCAAACATTGCGTCATATTTTCAAATTGTGCAGAGCGGGGAAGACGTAGTTCATGGTAAACCGGCACCGGATATATTTTTGCTAGTATGTCAACAAGCAGGGGTTGCGCCTTTAAATGCACTCGTATTAGAAGATTCACAGAATGGAATATTAGCAGCCGATGCGGCTCATATTCCGTCCATATGGATCCCTGATTTGGTACAAATTGCGCCAGAAGTACAACAAAAAGCATGGCGGATATGTCACTCGCTGGCTGACGTACCGGCATTATTTCAAGAAGAAAGGAAGATTACAACATGACGCAAGTACAGCGTAAACGTATGATGATGTTATTGACCATTTTTTTAGGGATGTTGGCAGCTATTGCCCCGTTATCGACGGACATGTATTTACCGGCGCTTCCGGAAATGATGGAAGATTTTGGCGTTGTTCCTTCGATGATACAGTTAACACTAACGGCATCGATGGCTGGCATGGCCTTGGGGCAGATTGTGGCCGGACCGATTAGTGATGAAAAGGGACGACGCAAGCCGTTGATAGCAGGTATGTTGATTTTTGCTGTGTCTTCTTTGGCCTGTGTCTTTGTTAAGTCCATTTATATTTTTTTGGTATTTCGGTTTATTCAAGGCTGTTCCGGCGGGGCCGGTATTGTTATTGCCAGAGCTATTGCTCGTGATGTCTGCAAAGGGCCGGCATTGACGCGTTTCTTTTCGATGCTCATGCTGGTGAATGGATTAGCTCCGATTATTGCGCCTGTTATTGGCGGCCAAATTTTGCGCTTTTCTGAATGGGAAGGTGTGTTTGTCTTATTGACGGTTATTGGTGTCATATTGACCATCAGTGCGATTAGTATGACCGAAACACTGTCTGTACGCAGACGCGTAGAAGGTGGTATATTTGCCAGTCTCAAAGGATTTAAAGGATTATTTGGACAGAAGTATTTCATGGGACATTGCATCATGCAGTGTTTTGGATTTGCTGCCTTTTTTGCGTATATTTCCGGATCTTCTTTTGTATTTCAAAATATTTACCATGTTTCACCGCAAGTCTTTAGTATTATTTTTGGTGTTAATGGGATTGGTCTTATGCTCAGCGGTGCCTTGACGGGTCGATTGGCTGGCCGTGTAGCCGATTGGAAAATTTTACGGACAGCTTTATTGGTAGCTGTTGCGGGGAGTATCTTATTATTAGCTGGCTTTATAGTACATATACCGCTTTTGGCTGTAATCGTTATTTTATTTTTTACGGTTTCTACATTATCCTGCATGGCAACGAGCAGTTTTTCTCTGGCTATGCAGGCTCAAGGACGAAATGCCGGCAGTGCGTCGGCTCTTATCGGTTTCTTCTCGATGATTTCCGGCGCTGTGATGGCACCTGTCGTAGGTATTGCCGGCAGTTATACGGCGATTCCGATGGGGATCGTTATGGTAATTGGTGAAATTGGCGCGCTGCTGACATTTTACGGCATGATTTATCCGGCACATAAAAAGTAAGCGCAGGAAAGCAAAGGGACTGTGACATTACGGATTTTCCGTATGTACAGTCCCTTTTACTATGTAGTTTTACGTGGATAGTTTGTAGCATTATAATTTCTTTTCTTCAAACTTCAAACAAAAAACTACAAACTTTTAAAGAAAAAGCGGAGTACATGATAGTACAAACATTATAATGCTGCCGATTTATATATTATGCTGAATGAGTTCTTCAAACGGTTCATCAGGACGCGTGAAATTGATTGGCGTCTTATCAGCTAAAAAGGTGAGGGCATAGCTGACGCAGGCTGCAGCGCCGTAGACAAGTCCGTCTTCATCTAAGTCAAATTCCGGTGTATGATGGTTGCCGCCGCATCCTTTGGCAGGATTGGCAATGCCTGTGAAAGTAAGAACGCCCGGATAGAGCCGGGTTGTGATGGCAAAGGATTCAGAAGCCATCCAAGGCGTACAGTGGTACAGCGTGTGTTGTCCCAGACTTTCTGTAATGGCTTGTTCTGCCAAGGCTACGCAGTGCGGATTATTGTGTACTTCAAACAAAGGTTTAAGCATATGTTTAATTTCATACGTACACTGATAGGTGTCACAGGCATTTTTCAGGATATGAAGAAATTCTTCGTAAAATCGTTTGCCTGCGTGGTCATAGCTGAAGAAACGGCTCGTCCCGGAAAACGTGAGTTCATCGGGAATGACATTGAGTGTCGTGCCGCTGTGCAGGGAGCCAATAGAAACAGTTAGTCCGTTTAGCGGGGAAACTGTACGCATGCGCAGGGCCTGCAAATCGCTGTAGAAGGAATGAAAGCAGTCAATCGGGCTTTGTGCCAAATCGGGACGGGACCCATGGCCGCCGTGGCCTTTGATTTTGATTTCAAAGCCAAATCCACCGGCCATCGGTGCTTCATGGCAGACGGAGATTTTCCCGGTAGGAATATCCCAGCGGACATGTGTAGCATAACAGCCGTCAATATGCCAGCCGCTTTCTTTTTCCAAAAAACGCAGCAAGTACGGCAGAGGGCCGGATTCTTCTTCGCCTTGTTCAAACATGAGAATGATGCGCCCCTGCCAGGAGCTGCGCCATTGCTGCAAAATCTTTCCGGCAGTCAGCAGCATGGCGATGTGGCCGTCATGACCACAGGCATGCATGACGCCGGGATTGTGTGAGCGGCAGACACGGGTACAGGACAAATTGGTTTCGCCTTCTTCAATGGGCAGTGCGTCAATATCGGCACGGAGCAGCAGTGTTCTGCCGGCAGCATTGCCGTCAATCCAGGCGATAATGCCGCCGTTTTCTACATAGCGGTGAGCAATGCCGCAGGCCGTGAGTTTGTCTTGAATATAGGCAAGCGTTTGTGTTTCCTGACAGGATAATTCCGGATATTCATGGCAGTGGCGGCGGATAGCTGTGAGCTCTGCCTGTTCCTGTTGTACAGTTTGTAATACAGATTTTAACATACGATACGATCTCCTTTATCTTATTCTTCAATTCCCAGCCGGGCTGTGATGCCCCGGTCATAGGGATGTTTGCGTTTACAGATTTCTGATACATAATCAGCGGCATCTAAAAGAGCTTGAGAAGGGTTGCGCCCTGTGAGAACGACTTCTAAGGAAGCCGGCTTATGCTGCAAAAAGGAAAGCACGTCTGCTTCATGTACCAGCTGCAGCCGGCAGGCCGGAATGATTTCATCCAACACGAGCATATCTGGCTGCATCGTTTGGCAGCGTTGAACCATTTGTTTAAAAAATTGTTCCTGCTGTTGTTTGGTTTTGGCTAATTCTTCCAGCGTCATTTGAAAGGTGAATTTAGCAATGGCATGGCTGCGCAGTACTGTAACCGTTGGCAGTGTGTGTAGTATATTCAATTCACCAGTAGGCCTGGATTTAAGAAATTGGCAGAACAAAATGCGGCCGCCGCGGCCGGCACAGCGGATTGTCAAGCCGATAGCAGCCGTTGTTTTTCCCTTGCCGTCGCCGCAGTACAGGTGAATCAAGCCAGTATCAACCATATGGGCACCTCCTGCGTTATTGGTACATAGTATACTGTTTGTACGCTATAAGTATAGCATAGGTTGCAGAGCGTGGACAGATACAAAGCATCCTTTCAGTTGTTGAAGTTACAACTACTCAGGCTGTTGTAATCGTGGTATAATACTATATTGCAACACTATAGTTTTTAAGGAGGGGCTGGCGTGGAAGCGAGAGTGCGAAGGGTACTGGAAGCATTAAATGAAAATGGTTTTGAAGCATATGTAGTTGGCGGAGCTGTGCGCGATTTGCTGATGAAGCGGCAGCCTCATGATTACGATGTCACGACATCGGCCAGACCGGAGGACATCCAGCGGGTAGCTGCTGCCAAGGGATGGCATACAGTGGAAATACAGAGTGAACGTTTTGGCATTGTCGTTCTGGTTGTCGACGGCTTGACAGTCGAAACGGCTTCGTTTCGCGGCGAATCGTATGGAGCAGACAGCCATCGGCCGGAAGAAGTATGGTATGCTGATTCGCTGCGTGAAGACGTACTGCGTCGGGATTTTACCGTCAATGCACTTGCCATGGACAAAGACGGACAGATATATGATTATGTAGGCGGGCAAAAAGATTTGAAAAAGAAACGATTAGTGACTGTCGGCGACCCTAAAAAACGGTTTCAGGAAGATGCCCTGCGGCTGTTTCGTGCTTGCCGTTTTACAGGGCAGCTGGATTTTTTACCGGTCAAAGAACTGACCCGTGCGATGCCGTCTGCGTTTGGCAGAGTGTCCGGCTTGTCATTAGAACGGGTGATGCAGGAATTAGACCGGCTCATGGTTACGGAAGCTGCATATAAAGGGCTGGATGTATTCGTGCGTTCCGGGCTGGGGGCATGTAGCTGCCGCCGCAAAGAAAACGGACAGTATGAAGAAATCCCCATCTTGCCGGAATGCAGTCATTTGCCGGATACGCCGCAGTCTAAGCCGTTTCACCTATTTGATGCTTGGTTTCATACCTTGGCAGTGGTTGCCAACACGCCGCCGGATTTGACGATTCGCTATGCTGCCTTATTTCATGATATTGCCAAAGGACTGCCGGGCATTCGGGGTATTCATAAAGGTCGTTATACGGATTATGGACATGATGCCAAAGGAGCGGAAATGGCAGAAGCTATTTTGCTGCGCTGGCATAAAAATCCCCGCATGGCGAAGCGAATTGCCTGGCTGGTAAAAACGCATATGAAATTTCATTATTTTGCCAATACCGGCTTAGGGGACGTAGAAAAATGGCTGCGCCGGGAAGCCTTGGAAGGGCCGTTTGGACGGACTGCCGAATTGGTAGAAGCAGTACAACAGGCGACGGAGCTGGCCTGCGGCGATGTGCTGGGCTGCGGTCATGACGATGCAGATACGAGCGGCACGGTTTCTTTTGGCGAATACATGGCAGATCTGGCGAGCCGGATGCCCGTCAGTACAAAAGATTTGCAGTATGACAAGCGAGTTCCTGCTGTATGTCAGCGGCAGACCGGTACGTGTCTGCGCGTATTATTGAAGCGGGTACAAAATCAAGACCTGTCCAATGATGCGGATACGCTGGCAGCAGCAGCAGAAAAATGGTATGCACGTCATAATGGAGAAAAAAATTATGATGACTGATAAGGAGAGAAAACAACACAAATTACGGCGCAGAATACAAATTTGCATGGTACTGTTTCTTATTCCGTTTGGATTATTGGTATGGAAAATGATTTATCTGCAATTCATAGGGTATGAGGATTATTTGAAAAAGTCAGAAATGCAAAATACCAATCAACGCGTTCTGCAGTCCCCGCGCGGTACCATTTATGACAGAAACGGCAAGATACTGGCCATTAGTGAAGAAGCGCAGTCGTTGTATGCCGATCCGACAATGATTACCAAGTCTCCGCAGGAAATAGCGCATATCTTGGCGCCGTATTTAAAAATCAAAGAACCGGAAATTGAAGCACGGCTGCAGGAAGATACCAGTTTTGTCTGGCTGGAAGAAATGATGGACCATGACAAAGCAGCCGAAGTAAAAAAAGTCATTAAAGAGAAAAAGCTGACAGGCATTGAATTTCGCAAGGGAATTCATCGGCTGTATCCTAATGGTGCCCTTGCTTCGCAGCTTTTAGGGTTTGTCAATAAAGAAGACGAAGGCATGGAAGGTCTGGAATTGGTACTAGATAAAAAAATCAGAGGCAGTCAGCAGATGCAGCGGCTGCGGACCGATCCCAATAAGATTCCTATTTTTAATTCTGTTTTAGAACGCGTTTTGCCCGATAAAGAGCGTGCTGTTCAGCTGACTATTGACAGCACGATTCAGTATATTGCTGAAAAAAGCCTGGATGGCGTTATGAACCGCAATCATCCGGAAGGCGCCGCGATTATTGTCATGGATCCGAAAACAGGGGAAATATTGGCCATGGCCAGCCGTCCTAATTTTGACCCCAATGAATACTATAAAGGCAATGCAGATAAGTATAAAAACAGAGCGGTCGTTAACACGTATGAACCGGGCTCGACGTTTAAACCGATTATGGCAGCGGCGGCTGTTGATTCAGGAAAATGGGATATTCACCGCATCTATCATGATGTAGGACACATTCAGGTAGCCGATAGAACGTTTTATAACTGGGATAAACGGGGCATGGGCAATGTCACGCTGACTGAAATATTAAAATTTTCGATTAATACCGGCATGGTAGAATTGGGATTGACGACTGGCGGCGAAACGCTGACTGACTATGCAGAACGGTTTGGATTTGGCAAAGCGACGGGGATTGGACTGCCCGGCGAACAAGATGGCATTTTGTTTGACCCGAAAACCATGAGCCCCGTCGATGTGGCTGCCATGTCTTTCGGACAGAGTATTGCTGTCACGCCGCTGCAGATGGTACAGGCATTTAGTGCTCTTGCCAATAAAGGACATATGATGAAGCCGTTTTTGGTCAAAGAAATCGATAACCCGGACGGTTCTATATATGAAAAGAACGATCCCAAAGAAGTAGGACAGCCGATTAAGGAAGAAACAGCGCAGACGATTAGCAAGATTTTGTCAGAAGAAATTAATTCCGGCGGCGGACGAAGTGCCAAAGTGGACGGCTATACGTTCTGCGGAAAAACCGGGACAGCCCAGCGCATTAACCATGGACGGGCCGGCTATGCAGAAGGGCAGTATATCGCGTCCTTTATGGGCTTTGGCCCGTTGGAAGATCCGCAGTATGTTGTTTTGATTGTAGTAGATAACCCAAGCGGCGTATTTTATGGGGCACAAGTTGCAGCGCCTGTATTTAAAGAAATGATGACGGAAATTGTTCATTATAAAGGCATACGGCCGTCCCAGCCGATAGAACGGCAGCTGGCACAACTTCCTAAGGAAGGACCGGAAAAACAGCATGTAATTCCGGAAGTCCAGCATACTAGCGAGGGAATATGGATACCTTCGTTTATGGGCTGGGATACTCGCGAAGTCAATGATTGGCTGGAAAAGGCAAATCTTGGCTTTGTACCTAATGGCACGGGCCGTGCCGTACATCAAAACCCGCCGGCAGGTGCGTATGCGGCTCCCGGCAGCAATGTAAAAGTAACATTTATGCGATAGGAGGAATGTATGTGCAGCTATTACGTGGTAAAGAAGTAGCCGATTTTCATCGCGAACAGGTAGAACGTCGGCTGGCAGCATGGCAGGAAAAAAACGTGCAGCCGGAACTGGCGATCATTTTAGTAGGTGAAGACAAACCGTCTGCTATGTATGCGAAATCTATGCAGAAAGTGGCACAGACTGCCGGATTGACAGCAGAAATTTATCATCGGGATACGACCGTATCTGAAGAAGAATTAATTGCGTTGATTACGGCGCTCAACCAGCAGCCATCTGTCTTTGGCATTTTGCCGATGATGCCTTTGCCGTCTCATGTAGATACACAGCGAATTCTGAATTATATTGATGCGGACAAAGATGTGGATGGACTGACGGACAGCAGTGCAGCTCGTTTATTTACCGGAAGACCCGGCTTTATACCTTGTACGCCGCGAGCTGTTATTGCGATTTTAGATTACTATCATATTTCGCTGACAGGTAAAGAAGTAGCGATTATTGGGCGCAGCAACGTCGTAGGCAAGCCGCTGGCACAGTTGTGTCTGGGCCGCAACGCGACCGTAACGCACTGCCATACGCGGACGCGGGATTTAAAATCCCTGACAAAACGGGCAGATGTTGTCATTGCCGCTGCCGGAAAAGCAAATTTGGTTACGGCAGATATGATAAAGCCCGGTGCGATTGTCATTGATGTAGGCATCAACCGTCTCAACGGCAAGACCGTAGGCGATGTGGCGTTTGATGAAGTAGCAAAAGTTGCCGGTGCGATTACCCCCGTTCCCGGCGGTGTAGGTGCAGTGACGACCATGATGGTTTTAGAAAACACC
The DNA here is from genome assembly GCA_002431345.1 of Megasphaera sp. UBA5897. Classification (GTDB taxonomy): domain Bacteria; phylum Bacillota; class Negativicutes; order Veillonellales; family Megasphaeraceae; genus Megasphaera. Next base: position 18,936 of record DJEN01000029.1, read on the forward strand.
GTTTGCGGCGCTGTACAGCGAGATTAAAAGATAAAACCTAGGAGATTTGTATCATGTTGCATATTTTGGATAATTTTTTAATTCATTATTTACGTCGATTTGATAAAAATTGCTTTACTGTTGAACTCCATAACAAAACATATACGATTGGAGAAGGCGAACCGCTGTTTCACGTTCGTATCAACAAAGATATACCTAAAAAGGAATTGCTGTCTTCCACGTCCCTGGCGTTGGGGGAAGCGTATATGCGCAAAGATTTGGAAATTGAAGGCGATTTGTTTACAGCACTGCAGTGTATTTTGAGCCAGACCAGCCAATTTTCTTTAGATAAGAGCGCATTAGGCCGTATTTTATATACGTCGGAATCTAAATCTGCACAGAAAAAACAGGTGTCGTCCCACTATGATTTGGGCAATGACTTTTATTCTATGTGGCTGGATCCATCGATGAGTTATTCCTGCGCGTATTTTAAACACGATGATGACACGCTGGAACAGGCGCAGCACAACAAAGTTCACTATATTTTGGAAAAACTGCACTTGGAAAAAGGCATGAGCCTGCTGGATATTGGCTGCGGCTGGGGGTATTTATTGATTGAAGCGGCTAAAAAATACGGCATTCAAGGTTACGGCTGCACGCTGAGCAAAGAACAGTGGAAAAAAGGACAGGAACGCATTGAAAAGCTGGGACTGCAGGGCCAGGTACAGATTGACTTGATTGATTATCGTGATTTGGTAGATGAAGGACGGCAGTACGACCGCATTGTCAGTGTCGGCATGCTGGAACATGTAGGTCGCTCTAATTATGCCCTGTATATGGAAACGGCAGAACATCTGCTGAAAGACGGCGGTATGTTTTTACTGCACTATATCAGCGGTCATGATGAAAGTGTTGGCAATCCGTGGATGCGCAAATATATTTTCCCAGGCGGTACGCTGCCGTCACTGCGGGAAATTATCAGCTTAGCATATGACAGTGACTTCCAGGTCATTGATGTGGAAAGCCTGCGCCGTCATTACTATAAGACATTAATGTGCTGGTATCATAATTTCCAAGGTGTGCGCGATAAAGTCGCTGCGGATAAAGGAGAAGAATTTGTCCGCATGTGGGATTTATACCTTTGCGGTTGCGCCGTATCCTTCTATATTGGCAATATTGATTTGCATCAGATTTTGATGACTAAAGGAACTAAAAATGATTTGCCTATGACACGTTGGTATTAAGGCTGGGCATACTAATAAGGGAGTGCAGCAACATGAGATTTTCAGCTCATGTTGTTACACTCCCTTTTGCTGTATATCGTTATGATTTATTTTCGTTAAACGGTTACCTCAGCCGTTCAGCGTTTTTTTTAGATTTTTGAAAAAACGGTCTAGTATGCGTTGGTATACGCCGCGCAGATCATCGGAAGAACCCCGCGTGCGCATGTCTTCACTGTAGGAAACCAATTTTCCCGTTTTTACATCATAGACGGCAAAGCGGACGCAGACCGTGGCCATGGGAACATAAGCATCCGGTACATAGACCGGATAGGACACATCGTGATAAAACCAATGGGGATGGCCGTCCCGATCATAATAGACATCTCGAACGGAGTAGGAATTCCATTCTGTATGAGCCGGAATCAGCCCAGTGCCGACGTGATACGTAAGAAGCTGGGCCGTGACGTATGCATCGGCTTTGGCGTCGATAGCTGCCTGCGGAATGACGACAGGTGCCGGAGAAGGTGTTGGTGATGCTGTTGCTGTTGATTTTTCTGGCAAGGCTGCCTTAGCGGTTTCAGCAGATACGGCCGCAGTATTTTCTGACGGCATATCTGCTGCCGGGTCGCTGGTTACAGCGTGTTTGATTTCTACAGACTGGGAAATGGGCTTTTCTTTTTTTGCTTTTTCTTTTTTAACAGCTTCTTGGCGTACTGCCGCAGGGACAGGCGGTTCCAGTGCAGGCATAACTACTGCCGCGCCTTTTAGTGCGGCGGCCTTCTTTTGAAAATCTTTTTTTAGACGGTATACTTTCAGCGGCGTATCTGTTTGCAGCGAAGAGGTGTCCAGCGTGTCAATATATAGTGTATGTACAGAAGAAAAGTCATATGTCGAATCGCTCCAGGTATCATAATTTTCTGCATAAACTGCCAGGGGAATCAGGCATATGGCTAGCAGGGTGCATACACGAGAAAAAAACGTTTGGGCCATACCAAAATCTCCTTTCCAAAGCGAATGTTTTTTGCCTATATTATAGCATATACGCCGTCACAGACATACAAAAAAACTGCATCATGCGATGCAGTTTTTTGTATATTGCTATAATCCGTATTATTTTGTAAAATAACGAGCGAGCAAGCCATCAAATACACGGCCGTGACGGGCTTCGTCTTTTGCCATTTCATGAACCGTATCATGAATAGCGTCGAGGTTGAGCTGTTTTGCCAATGTTGCCAATTCTTTCTTGCCAGCGCAAGCACCCTGTTCAGCAGCAGCGCGCATTTCAAGGTTGGTTTTGGTGTCGTCTGTAACAACTTCGCCGAGAAGTTCAGCAAATTTAGCAGCATGTTCAGCTTCTTCAAAGGCAATGCGTTTGTAAGCTTCGGCAACTTCCGGATAGCCCTGACGGTCAGCAACACGGCTCATGGCAAGATACATGCCTACTTCAGAACATTCGCCCGTAAAGTTCAAATGCAGGCCTTCCAAAATGCGTTCGTCAACGCCTTTAGCTACGCCTACTCTATGTTCATCAGCGTATTCTTTTACGCCTTCTTTTAATTCTGTGAATTTGGATTTGGGAGCACCGCACTGTGGACATTTTTCCGGAGCTTCCGTACCTTCATACACATAACCACAGATACCGCATACAAATTTTTTCATAGTGAATACCTCCTAAAATTAGTTATATCATTTTCAAAGTGAAATTGACTATTAATTGCTATTAACAAATAATCTTTATTTGTTATGGCTTTATTATAACAGACAACATTTGTAAAAGCAAGGGGATTTTATAAAAATTTTGAGAAAGATAGAATGGACAGCAAGGCGGGCGGCAGTATGGCAGAGTTGCTTTTTCATACTTACTTATATATAATATTACTTAAGTATGAAAGATGAATATATCTATCCTTTATATACATTAATACACAGAAGTAACGGGTATAAGGAGGAACTTTGTATGTGGAAGAAAAAAATGGCAGGATTGTTGGCTGTTGTTGCGTTATGCGGCTCTATGGCTGTCAGTGCAGCTGATTATACAATTTTGGAAAAAGCAGATAAAGTAGAAACGACCGTATATGGCACGACCCAGACGGGTTCGTTAAATGACCGCGTGGCAGCTTTGGATAAATTGCTGAATGGCAAATCGACAGTCGCAGGCAGTCTTCAGGATAAAACAAATACATTATATAAAGATGTATACGGCAATACGGGTTCGGATTTGTCACTGCTGGCAGCGACAAACCTGATGCAGTGGCAGTATTCCGGACAAATTACGGACGAACCTATTTTAGTACGTGTTGGCGCCTTGGAAGAAGGTATTGACGGCAAAGTGCAGACTGGTTCACTGATTAGCCGCATCCAGTCACTGCGTTACAGTATGCTGGGCAATAAAAAATATATTTCCCAGGAAACATTGATTCCTGTATCGACTATTGTTTCGATGAAAACGCTGGAAGAATTAGACTCTAAGACGGCACAAGAAGGAGATACAGTACGTTTTGCCGTGTCAGATGATGTCGTCGTTGACGGTGTTGTAGTTATTCCGCGCGGCATGGAAGCGACAGGGACGATTACAAAAGCCCGCAAATCCGGACGGTTTGGCAAAGACGGCAAGATTGAAATTACATTCCATTCTGTGCGGGCAGCAGACAGTACACCGGTTGACTTGACTGTCGGCGAAAAAACAAAAGAAGAATACAAACGGACAGCCGGTGCTGTCGGTGCATCGGCTGCCGGTGCGATTATTTTAGGGCCAGTAGGATTAGTTGGCGGCTTGTTTGTTCATGGCAATGAAGTCCATATCCCGGCCGGTACGACTATGTATGCAGAAACATCCAAGGATACAGAAGTCGTTGGCTTTAAACAGAATGGGACGATTGAAAATTTAAAAACAGCGAATATGGCTGCCAGCGGTGTTGTTGTGCCGTCAGCGGTTACAGATGATGCCAGTGTAACGGGATATCATGGAGATGTTACGCCTGTTGATCTGTCCGACACGGCTCATGCAGGCGATACGGTTGGCGCAGAACCGGCAGATACAACGTCATATCACGGCCAAAGTGCGGCAGCAGATGCGCAGACGACAGGTGACGTACATGAATAAAACGTGGGCTGCTTCTGTATTGGCGGCATTGGTGCCATTTTCTGTGCTGGCGGCTGGTGAGACAGTTCAGACAGGACATACGGCAAAACAATTGCATACGGAAACTGCGATGAAAATTCCCGTAGAAAAAACAGCGGTTGTTCCCGTAGATTTGGATAAAGCATCGCAGCAAAAAGATGTTGTTCTGCCGACGCAGCCGATACACGTAGCGGCAGACTCGATGCTAGTGCGCGGCAAAGATGGATATGTACAAAGCCGCGGCAATGTGGATTTACAGCAGGGGATGGATGAAATTCATGCCCATTATGTAGAAGGAAATACCCAGACCCAGGTATACCGCACATCAGGTGATTATGTATATATAAGTGGAGATACGGCCTTTACCGGTACTGACATGACGTACAGCGGTAAGACCGGCGGTGCAGTGCTGCGTTCTGTAGAAGGGTTTATGGGATCGGATTATTATATACGCGGTACAGATGCGGAAATGTTGGACGGCACGTACTATTTAAAGCACGGCTTGATTACGACGCCCCATGCCGTAGCTAAAACACCGGACTATTATTTAACCGGTGATGATATCCGTGTATATCCGGGTGAGAAATTTACGGCAGAAAATACAAAACTTTGGTTTAAGCATATCTGTCTCTTTACGTATGGACATTATGAAGGTAATTTAGGTAATAATGAATCCAATAGAAGCTGGCTGTTTACCTTATTCCCGCGTCCTAATTACAATAAATCCGATGGCTTCAGCTTACATGGCCATGCCGCGTTTCCTATGAATGAAAGCGGAGATCTGCATCTGGATGTTGAATATATGCTGACATCCAAAAGAGGATTTAAGCCGGCAGCCCGCTTAGTAAAAGAAACACGGGCAGGCACATTCCGTTTAGGTTACAGTAAGGAAGAAAGTACAGATAATGATGATAATATCTGGGCTACTAAATGGCCGGAATTGGAATATTTTGCACCGCGGTTTTATTTGGGAAGCACCGGTGTATATGTAGACAGCAGTGCTAACTGGGGCCGCTGGTCTGAAGATGGCGTTGGTACGGGCTCGCATAAAGGGTATCGTACAGAAATTACCCATGTACCGCTGCCGCTGTGGAAACGTGCCAATATCCGGTTTTTTGCCGGGTATCGCCGGGATTGGTATTCCATTCAGGATGCAGAACGGCGAGATCCTTACAGCGGCGTGATTGTCAATCAAGGGATTAACGACCACATGTGGGCCAGCGTTTGGTACAAGAAACACAATGTCAGCGGCTATACGCCGTATCGGTTTGATACGCTGGACGATCCCCGGCAGCAGGGATTTTCGCTGGGATATGTATTGACGCCTCGCGATACGTTTATTTTTACGCTTGCTCAAAACTTGGATACCCGCGATATTTCGGATAGAAATTACACGTGGGTTCGGGATTTGCATTCGTTCATTGCTGTTATTACGTATAAACAGGTTGATAAAAGCTGGGAAGTTAAATTAAAAGCTAAGGATTTTGATTAGCTGCCTAGATAAGGGAAAGCTGTGATGAATTGGCTGCGGCCATGCCGTCACAGCTTTTTTACATACTTTTTACATAACATGCGTAGGTATTGCGCGTATTTATAGGTATAATATATAGAGAAGTCTATACGATGAAAAAAGGGGTTGTAGTGAAATGCCATTGATTTATTGTGTGGAAGATGATGAAAATATACGCGAATTAGTCGGATATGCGCTGCGAAGCCAAAATTTTGATGTAGAAACTTTTGCCGACGGCAAAGAGTTTTGGCAGGGCATAGAAAAAAAGATTCCGTCTTTAATTTTATTGGATATTATGCTTCCCGGTGAAAGCGGAACAGAAATATTGGATAAAATCAGAAAAAGCAATCAATTAAAAACGATGCCTGTCATTATGCTGACGGCGAAAACAAGCGAATATGATATTGTCAAAGGATTAGACGGCGGTGCCGATGATTATGTTTGCAAACCATTTGGCATTGTAGAACTTATTTCCCGTATTCGATCTGTACTGCGGCGCAGCACACCGCGGCAAACGGAAAAAAATACCTATTCGTTTGGTCCGGTGACGCTGGATAGTGAAAAGCATGTTGTCACTGTCGATGGTGAAATTTGCCATCTGACTGTAAAAGAATTTGAATTGCTGCGGTATTTATTGGTGAATACAGATATTGTACTCAAACGGGAACAGATTATGGAAGCTGTCTGGGGATTTACCTATGAAGGAGAAAGCCGTACGATTGATATGCATATAAAGAGCCTGCGTCAGAAACTGGGCGATGGAGGGCATATTATCCGGACAGTCCGCGGTGTAGGCTACGTGATTGGCGGCAGCATATGAGACGAAAAATATATGCAAGCTTAGTGGCATTGGGATTTGCCTGCATGGCCGTGACCCTCGTCATTTCCGGTTGGCTGTTTTGGCGGGCAATGCAGCGGCAGGCGGCAGAAGAAATGGAAATCGCACTGACTGTTATAGCCCAATCTATTCAACATACAGAGCAGCCGGAAGACTGTTTGCGGCAGATTGCGGCAGCACGCAGCGGAAATCTCCGCATTACGTGGATTAATCCTGACGGTACGGTGCGGTTTGAATCGGATTATCAGGGACAAATGGAAAATCACCTGGCCCGGCCGGAAGTGCAGGAAGCAATACAACAGGGATACGGCAGTGCTGTTCGAGATTCTTCTACGTTGTCGCGGGCATTGTATTATACAGCTGAAAAAATGCCGGACGGCACTATTTTGCGAATCAGCATGGAACGAGACACACTGTATGCGCATGTTTTGTCACTGCTTCCCATGGTTCTTGTCTTATTGCTGCTGGCAGCGTTGGGATGTGTCAAAGCATCGCGTATGCTGACGGCCAGTTTGCTGCACCCTCTGCGGCAGACTGTTTTGCTGATGCGGCAGCTGCGAGATCCGGACCGTATGGAACAGCAGAACGACATTATTGTAGATCCGGAACTGCGGCCGTTAGTGGATAAAATTGTGGCGCAGAGCAAAGTAATTAAAGAAACGATTCATACTTTGGAACAACAGCGCAATATGATGCGGATGATGATGGAAAATTTGCAGGAAGGGGTTATCCTGACAGACAATACGTACCGCATTTTGGGGATGAACCAATGTGCCAAAACGATTTTGCATGAAAAAGAAGGTTTTTCGTGTATTGGCCAGGCTCTGGAACCGTTGTTGCCGGAAGTTTCTTGGAAGCTTATTCACGACCATAAGTATTCGGATAGCGTATTTGAAGAAAAGGTCAGCCGTGACCATTTATTGTATCAATTAACGGTCCAATCCGTATATAGAAAAGATGAATTTTACGGCATTTTGTTTATTATTGATGACATTACCGAACAAGAACATCGCGAACAGCTGCGGCGTGAATTTACTTCGAATGTTTCTCATGAACTCAAGACACCGCTTACGTCTATCAGCGGTTTTGCTGAAGTATTATCAGCCGACCTGTTTCAAACCAATGACGATGTCGTGCATTTTGGCACCTTGATTCGAAAAGAAGCCAAGCGGCTGTTGGGAATGATTGAAGAAATCATGCATTTAACGCGGATTGAAGAACATCGCGGCAATGAAAAACAAGAACCTGTTTTTTTGAAAGACATTGTCAATGATATTGTAGAATTTATGGAACCAGTACTGATAGAAAAAAAGGTAACCATTCATTGTACGATGGAAGAAGTATCTGTCATAGGCAACAAAGGGCTGCTGAGGGAAATGGCGATGAACCTGATTGATAACGCAGTCAAGTACAATTTGCCCGGAGGCCATGTATATGTCAGCCTGCAAAAAAAAGAAAATACGATTTTCTTTACTGTACAGGATACGGGAATTGGTATTCCTGAAGACAAGCAAAAACGAGTTTTTGAACGGTTTTACCGGGCAGATTCCAGCCGTTCCAAGAAAATCAGCGGCAGCGGCTTAGGATTGTCTATCGTCAAGCATATAGCAGAACGTCATCACGGCACGATTACACTGAAAAGTAAAGAGAATACAGGCACAACGATTACAGTAGAATTACCGGCAGAACAAAAGATATAACTGTAATATAACATTTTTTATCATGTATCATGTTCCTTCCTATGAACGTTTGGTTGAAGTTTGAAGAAAATGAATAGTAATGCGATATACTATGCGCTTAACATCGTATAGTAAAACGGGCTGCAGCAAAATGAACTAATAAATTTCATTTTGCTGCAGCTTTTTTTGGCAGGAATAAAGAAACAGAAATATTTTACAAAACTTTACATTGTTTACATAAGAAACTTACATATACTTGATAGGATAAGGTTGTACTTGAAACAAAGCGATACAAGGATATGTATTAAAGGAGAGGATTTATAATGAAATTGAAAAAAGTTATACTTACCGCGTTGGCCGCTATGATGGTATTAGGTGCTGCCGGCTGCGGCAGCCAGCAAAGTGACGGCGGCAAACAGGCTGCTGTCAAAGGCAGTATTACAGGTTCCGGCTCATCGGCATTGCTGCCGCTGGTTAAGGACGCTGCTGAAAAATTTAAAGTCAATAATAAAGATGTAACGATTACATTAAATGCAGGCGGTTCTGGCACAGGCCTCAAACAAGTTTCTGACGGCTCTGTAGATATGGGCAACTCCGATGTACCGGCTGAAACGAAATTGGATAAAGCAAAAGCGGATAAATTAGTAGACCATAAAGTCTGCGTTATGACGGTTGCTACGATTATTAACAAAGATGTTGGCGTCAAAAACTTGACTCGTCAGCAGTTGGCAGATATTTTTACAGCGAAAGTAACGAACTGGAAAGATGTAGGCGGTAAAGATATGCCGATCGTCTTGGTAACCCGTCCGAAAACATCGGGTACCAGAGCTCTCTTCAAACAATATGCCATCAATGGTGCAGAAGAAGCAGACAACAAATCCTTGGAAACAGATAACTCCGGCATATTGATTCAGAGCGTAGCGCAAAACCCCGGTGCTATTGGTTATGTCGCACTGCCGTATCTTATCAATGACAAATCTGTCGATGCAGTGGCTATTGATGGCGTAGAACCGTCACTGGAAAATACCTACAACGGTACATACGGTGTATGGGGATACGAACACATTTATACAAGCAAAGAACCGAAAGCCGCTGTTAAAGCCTTCTTGGAATACGTTACTGGCGATGAATACGGCAAACGGATTGAAGAACTTGGCTATGGTGTAAGTTCTAAAATGCAGACTAAAGAAGTTCACTAATCGTTGGAGGGACAAGTAATGAATGCAATCGATGCGGCGGTCAGCAAAGCCCACCGTAACGAGAAAGCAGCCCGGACCTTCATTACAGTATGCGGCATCGGTATGGCACTGGTGCCGTTTCTTATAGGGGCCTTTCTCTTTCTCAAAGGAACAGATACATTTTTTCAGTTTGGACACAGCATTGCGGAATTTCTGTTTTCCGGTCAATGGAATCCAAGTGATACGGCAGAAGGCGGCGGCCAAGTCGGTGCAGGCATGTACGTGGCCGGTTCGCTGGTAACATGTGCGCTGGCACTGGTTATTACGCTGCCGCTCAGCATAGCTTCTGCCATTTTTATGACAGAAATCGCCACGCCGAGGACGCGGCGCCTTATTCAGCCGGCTATCGAATTGTTTACGGGGATTCCATCTGTTGTTTACGGCTTTGTCGGCATGACCGTATTGATTCCGTTTTTACGCCGTATTTTTCCTATGCCTTTTGGCTTTTCTGTATTAGCGGCAGGGATTGTATTGGCAGTCATGATTTTTCCTACGATTACGACAATGGCAGCCGATGCGATGACAGCTGTTCCCAAGGCTTGGCGTGAAGCATCCTTTGGATTAGGCGCGACACGGTGGGAAACGATTGCCCACGTCGTCCTGCCGGCCGCTAAAGGCGGTATTTTTACGGGAATTATTTTGGGCTTGGCCCGCGCATTGGGCGAAGCACTGGCAGTTGCTATGGTTATCGGCCAGATGAAAGTATTCCCGACATCGCTGTTTTTACCGGCCAGCACCATGACAACGGCTATATCTGCTGATATGGGCGGTGCCATGGAAGGCGGCGAATACAGTGCGGCTTTATGGACGATGGCACTGATTTTATTCTGCTTGTCGTTCCTGTTTATTTTTCTCATTCATCAGCTCAATGCAGCATGCAGTATTAAAGGAGGAAACAAGTAATGATGTCTCGCGTCCAATATAAACAGCGTATGGATCGCTGCATGACGTACCTCTTTATTGGCGGTGCCGGTTTTGCCGTCCTCCTCCTTATCGCATTTATTGCGTTTGTCGTCATCGAGGGATTTAGCGGCATGACGCTGTCGATGCTGTCCTTTTCCGGCAGTGGCTTAGGCAATATGTTTTTCAATACGTTGTATTTAGTATTCTTGGCTTTGATTGCCAGCACGATTACAGGGATTCCGGCAGGAATCTATTTAGCGGAATATGCCAAAAAAGGCAGAATGACCCATTGGGTCCGCATGGCTGTTGAAACGCTGGCTTCGCTGCCGTCTATTGTAGTCGGGTTATTTGGCTACTTAGTATTTATTGTCATGACTGGTTCGCAATGGAACCTGTTTGCCGGTTCATTAGCCGTATCTATTTTGACATTGCCCTTAGTTACATCCGTTACGGAAGATGCACTGCGCAACTTGCCGGACAGCTACCGCAACGGCAGTTTGGGACTGGGAGCTTCGCATTGGCAGACTATTTGGAGAGTTCTCCTTCCTGCATGTTTTCCGCGGATTATGACAGGGTTGATTATGGCTGCCGGCCGCGGGTTTGGCGAAGCAGCTGCGTTGATGTTTACAGCCGGTATGTCTACCGATATTGACTGGGAAAATTGGGATATTACGGCATCATCCTGCCCGCTGAATCCGTTTCGTCCCGGTGAAACCTTAGCACTTCATATTTGGGCTCTTCGCACAGAGGCTCTGCATGCCGATGCAGCGCAGCAGGCCGCAGCTTCTTCGGCTATTTTGATGATTTTGGTTGTAGCATTTAGTTTGGCTGCGCGGTATTTGAGCTACCGTATTGATAAAAAAATGGGAGGTAACAGATAATGGCTGAAATGACAACGACTTTGGCCGGTTTTGGTGCCGTATCTGCAAAAAAGGAGAAAACAGCAGAAGCTGTAAAGGTGAATGCGATGGAAGATACGAAAAATATAGAATACACGTTTGATGTTTCCCACATGGATTTATTTTATGATACCGTACAGGCACTGAAAGACATCAATTTAAAAATAAAAAAACATGAAATCACTGCCTTAATCGGCCCGTCAGGGTGCGGTAAATCGACTTTTTTAAAGACGCTGAACCGTATGAATGACTGGGTAGAAGGCTGCCGTGTCAGCGGCAAAATCCTTTTTGAAGGCAAAGATATTTTTAAAGAAGTAGACCCGCTGGCACTGCGGTACCGTGTCGGCATGGTCTTTCAGCAGCCTACGCCGTTTCCAAAAAGCGTATTTGAAAATGTTGCCTACGGTCCACGTATTCAGGGGATTTCCAATAAAAAACAATTAGAAGAAATTGTAGAAAAAAGTCTGCGGCAGGCTGCCTGCTGGGATGAAATGAAGGACCGCTTGAATAAAAGCGCATTGGGCCTTTCCGGCGGCCAGCAGCAGCGGCTGTGCATTGCCAGAACACTGGCTGCCAATCCGTCTGTTATTTTGATGGATGAACCGACATCGGCGCTGGATCCGATTTCTACCCAAAAAATTGAAGACCTGGCTTTGGAGTTAAAAGAAAAATACACCATTGTCATTGTAACGCACAGCATGCAGCAAGCACGCCGCATTTCGGACAAGACAGCGTTTTTCTTATTAGGCCAATTAATTGAATATAATAATACCGTGGATATGTTTACCAATCCGTCCAACCCGAAAACAGAAGAATATATCACTGGCCGGTTTGGCTAATAGAGGAGGCCTGCAGCAACGATGTTGAGCAATTATGAAACGGCTATTGCCGAACTAAATAAAGATGTGACGACCTTAGGAATCAAAATAGAAGCAGCTATCGAAAAATCATGGAAAGCACTGGAAAATTTAGATGTAGAGCTGGCTGATACGGTGTACAAAGGCGATGATGAAATCGACAGTCTTGTAAAAGAATGTATGCGCAAGGATTTGAATATCAGCATGCTTCAGAGTCCAGCAGCTTCGGATTGGCGCAGTCTGATGGCTACATTGAAAATTTTGTCTGACTTGGAACGAATCGCAGACCATTGCGCTGATATATGCCATTATGTCATGCATTTGGAAAAGACCCATCACAATGTCCCCATGCCTGACGGACTGAAAGAAATGTATGGCGTCATGTCGTCGATGGTAAGCGATGTCCTGGATTTTTATCAGGGCGAAGACAGTACGCAGGCTGAATTGATGAAAGATAAAGATGATATTGTCGACATGTCCTTTAATCATCTGATGGAAGCCATTTCGCAGGAGATTACGGCGCACCCAGAAAATTCCCGTGATTACATAGCGTTTGTACTGGTTGTCAAGTATATAGAACGCATGGCAGATCATGCCAATAATATCGCGGAATGGATTATTTACCGCGAAAAAAATGAAATTAATATTTAAACCTCTCCCTATATAGCATATGTAAACAGCCTGATGTTTATACCTCGTCGTCAGGCTGTTTTTTATGGTATAATAGATAAAAATAAGCCGCGTCCGGCTTTAGGAGGATATGACCATGGGATTCTTTGAAAATTTTTTTAGTAAAGAAATGAATCAGACGCGCAGTGAAAAAATGTACGATGATGCGCTGCAGTTGTTTAATTCTGCTGCGATGCAAAATCAGACCTTGCCGTCGTCATTAAAAGAAAAAATAGAAGCCGGCGAAGACTGTGATGTAGTCCGTGGTGCGTCGGGACGATTTGGACATGATATTACCAATCCTATCCCTGTCAATGGGCCCTTTGGAGAATTTACATACTTGTCGCGGCTGCGGCTGCGTAGTACAGGATCTATGGTCTTTTTTCATAAGATACAGACAATTGGTCTGATTGACGTGTTTGAATTGGTGAATGTGAGCGGAAAATTTGTTGATTATTTATATGTAGATATGTATCATCCGCGGGCAACACGGCTCTATCCGGACAAGTATACGCTAGAACGGGAAGCTGTTTTTCCGCGCGGCGTGACGACAACTGTCCCGGATTTTCCGAATGGCCTGTACAAATGGATTAAAAAAGAAGCGAAACAGCGATTAGGAGTAGATGTAGCGGAAAAAGAATGTAAATGCATCAACACAGCACAGGCCCAGCAGTCTCTGGCTGCGGGCAGAGCCGCTATCGATAAGAAACCGTAAAAGTCATGGCATTTGATGAAAAGTTTTTACTTCATCTATGACATTTTTAGCGTATTGTATGGTATAATATCAAACAGCATTCAACACATTGTGTTGAATACACAGCAGGTTATCATATTTAGGAGGAAAAGATATATCATGAGAGAATTACCAAAAGCTAATGAAATTTGGCACCATTTCAAAAACAAGACGTATCAAATTATTACCATTGCCGAACATACGGAAACAGGCGAAAAATTTGTTATTTATAAAGCCTTGGAAGATACGATGAAGACATATGCGCGTCCTCTCAAAGATTTTATGAGCGAAGTAGACAAGGTCAAATATCCTCGGGCAGAACAGACTTATCGGTTTGAAAAAGTAAAATAAGCAGCTGTTGGGATATATAGAAAAAGCTGTAAGAAACAGGATGAAAAATCCGTTTCTTACAGCTTTTTTACATAAAAAATTAGTCTTCTTTATCAGCAATGCAGTCATTGATATCAGCAATCAGTGCATCTACATCAATGCCGTGTGCGCCGGCACCTTCGCCGATCGTTTCAAAATGAGCGGCCATGCAGCCTACGCAGCCCAAACCATACTGCTGGAAAATTTCGATGATTTGCGGATATTTTTGAACAGCTGCAATAATACCCGTATCTTTTGTAATTACTGCCATGAGATGTCCTCCTTGTAGATTCATTTCCGTATGTTTTGAAAGAACTTCCGGATTGCATTTATTATACCATATTTTTGTAGGTTTGTATGAATTTATTTATTATGATATAAAAGCATAAATTAAAATGCATATACACATTCATATATTTATAAATGCAATGTACTTATCAAATATAATGTAATATAGTATGAAAAAATAAGAAAAACAGAATAGCATAGATAGTCGTTATGGTTGCTGCATGCTGATGTAATATACATGTCATTGCGCAGATAGCTAAACATTTAAGCATAGACTCTATGTCAAATGCGAAAAAAGAATGAATAAAAAACTTCGTTGCAATAATTGAATAGAATGTTGCTTTATTCGCAAAATGCATTATAATAATAACAAAGGTTGTTCTTTACACTACTAAATTAAAGAAAGGAGTCTAGTAAAAACGGAAAACCCCCTTGCAAGATATAAAGGGGAAATGAATCGTGGTTATGTATTTAATAAGGGTATGTAGTAAAAAGAAAGGGTGAATGTAGATTATGGACGTATTACTTGCAGTATTGCCGCTTCTTTGGCTCATTGTTGGCTTAGCTATTTTAAAAGTGCCGGCTTGGAAAGCCTGCTTGATTGCAGCTATTATTTCATTTATCGTTGCTGTTGTTCCGTTCGGTAAAGAATCGGGTATTATGCTCTCCGGGGCGTTGGAAGGCGTTGCCTTGGCAATTTGGCCGATTTTACTGGTTATCACATCGGCTATTTTTACGTATAACTTGGTAGTGCATACGAAAGCAATGGAAACCATTAAAACGATTTTGACTTCTGTAAGCTCGGATATGCGTATCTTGTCACTGCTGTTAGCTTGGGGCTTTGGCGCATTTATGGAAGGCATGGCTGGTTTTGGTACTGCCGTTGCTATTCCGGCAGCTATGATGGTTGGCTTGGGCTTCCATCCGCTGAAATCTATCTTGGCTTGTTTGGTTGCCAATTCCGTTCCGACGACGTTTGGTTCTATCGCCATTCCGACAACAACATTGGCTTCCTTGACTGGTTTGGATTCCGTACATTTAGGTCAGTTCATTGCGATTCAGTTGTTCATTTTGAACACGGTCAGCCCGTTCTTCGTTGTCATGATTATGGGCGGCGGTCCGAAAGCACTGAAAGGCGTATTTATTCCGACTTTGATTTCCGGCTTGGCATTGTCTTTACCGGAATTAGGTATCAACATGGCAATGGGACCGGAATTGTCCGTTATCGTTCCGTCCATCATCATCATGGGTGCGATTGCTGTATGTGCTAAAGTATTCCCGGCCAACGATCCGGAATACAAAGTTGACGCAGAAGTTCGTCACGTTCCGATGGGTGAAGCCATTACCGCTATGATGCCGTTTATCTTGATTTTCGTACTGTTAATCGTTACGTCTAAACTGATTCCGGCTATCAACGCACCGCTTGCTTCCATTAAGACGTCTGTCCCTATCTATATGGGTGAAGGTGCTAAACCGTACACATTCGTTTGGATTGCAACACCGGGCATTATGATTTTTCTCTCCGCATTTATTGGCGGTGCTGTTCAGAAGACAGGTTTGGGTGAAATGCTTGGCGTATTAGGCAACACATTTAAAGGATTGAAATTTACGTATATTACTATCATCGCTGTTGTTGTTACCGCTAAATTGATGACGTACAGCGGCATGACAGCTACCATTGCCAACGCTCTTGTTGCTGCAACAGGTTCCTTCTATCCGGCATTTGCTCCGCTGGTTGGCGCGTTGGGTGCATTTATTACTGGTTCCGGTACCAATGCGAACGTCCTCTTTGGGCCGCTGCAGACTGCAGCTGCAACACAGATGGCTGCAACGGGTATGACCTCGTATGACAGCGGACTCTTGTCCTTGTGGCTGGCAGCTACTAACTCCGGCGGCGCAGGCATTGGCAAAATGTTCTCCCCGCAGAGTATTGCTATCGGCGTAGGCGCTGTTGCTCCGGCTTTGGAAGCATATATCAGTGCGAATAAAGTCGATGAAGGCAAAGCAAAAGAACTGCGTGACAGCATTCTTCCTAGCACGATTATGAAGAGTGTAGCTGGTTACTTCATTCTCTTTATTGTAGTAGCTGGTGTCGTATGCTTCGTAGGTCAAAGCATTTTCCTTCACTAAGATAATTACATAGTATTTGATACCCCCTGTATTGGTTGTACTGATACAGGGGATTTTTTAGGTTAAATGTGCGTGTAGTATGTAAAAAAACAAGGACTAAAGTCGGAACAGCAGACGCAGGAGGCAGCGCGGTACAAAAGTTAAAATCAGCACGAATAGGGGCAGCAATGTCAGGCGGCAGGCTATTATATACTTGCTGCATTGGTTCTCTTCTTCGAATGTTTCGTTTAATAGTTAAAAAGAGTATTTATTTTATATCATTTATGATTGAAGCAAAATTTAATGCAGTATAAAAAATAAAACAGCAGAATCTGCCGATTAATTTGGCAGCGCTGCTGTTTTATTTGCAGTACTAGTTTAGTTTTTTATTTAATTTCCGGCGGCATGGATTTGCGCGTGTGAGGCATAGCCAGGGAATCGCCGGGATAGGTGTGGTATTTGACCGATGGGGCGGTAAAACCGCGGCCGACAACTTCTGAAGCATCACTGATAATCATGAAAGCTCCCGGATCGATTTTGTTGACAATTTCTTTGACCTTGGCGATTTCAGTCAGTTTAATAGCGGCGTAAATAATGCGTTTATCCTGCATTGTATACGCACCCTGCCCGTAAAAGTACGTAGCACCGTGTCCGACATAGCGCATGATTAAATGGGCAATATCATCGGAACGGTTGGAGATGATAAAGACGGATTTACGCTGTTTCAGGCCGATAACTACTTTGTTGGTAATGAAAGCCGTAATATATGAACCGACAAACGTCAAAACAGCCATTTCCAAAGAAAACATGTAAGCAGCTGCTGCCAGGATAATCGAATTGATAGCCATGACAACATTGCCCATTTCCAGAGAATAATATTTTTTGACGATGGCACCGACGACATCGAGCCCGCCGCTGTTGCCGTTGTATTTATATAGAATACCAAAACCCAACCCAGATACTAAACCGCCTGTAATACAGGAAATCATGGGGTCTTTGATGAGGTTCCAGTCTGACATAAAGGCAGTTCCATCGACTAGCGCTGAAAATAATACGGTGCCGACGATGCTTAGAACGGTGTACTGCCGTCCCATGTATTTATAACAGGCAATCATAATCGGAATATTCAATACAAAAATGCCAATACCAATAGGAAATCCGGTTGCAAAATAGGCCATGATAGCGATGCCGCCGATGCCGCTGCTCAGCAAATGATGGGGAACAAAAAAGGCATTCATGCCAATCGCGACAATCAAGCCGCCGATAAGCGAGGCGAGATACGGGATGGAGAATTTCTTTAACGATGTTTTTTGATTTGATTTCATATTTCTTTGCTCCTACAGTATACAGAAACAATTGTAAAATAAAAGAAAAAACGGTATAATTTAAATTGGCACAATGGTATTTATGTGCATTGAGACAGGATACGGAGCCAAGAAAACTATGCACTGTATCCTAGTTGTTTCATCATTATAACATAAGCAAAATTTAATTCAATATAGAAACTTATATTTTGTATTTGGGATGGGGATGCAGTGTGATAGAGGAAATTGGCTACGGAAAAATTAACCTGGCATTGGCGATAACAGGAAAACGAGATGACGGGTATCATAATATCGATACGATATTTCAAGCGATTGCACTGCATGATATTGTCCAGCTGGAAGAAGCAGGAGAGTGGCAGCTGACATGTTCTGAGCCGGAGCTTGCTTGTGACGAATCTAATTTAGCCTATAAAGCATTTAAAGCGCTGCAGCCATACAGCAAGGGACGATGTGCCCATGTGCATATAGAAAAACATATTCCGATTGCCGCCGGCTTAGCAGGCGGCAGTACAGATTGTGCCGCTGTATTGAGAGGTCTAAATCGGCTGTGGCAGCTGGGCTTATCACAAGAAACGCTGTGTCAAATCGGCGCAGCGTTAGGTGCAGATGTTCCTTTTTGTATTTGTGGCGGCAGCAGGCGCGGTCAGGGTATTGGCGACCAATTAGAAGAACTGCCGTCCCTTCCTGCATGGGAAGTGGTGATTGTTCATCCCCGTGTGCCTGTATATACGGGCAAAGCATACGGATTATTTGATCGGTCTGCACACATTAAGCCTGTGGCAGTAGAAAAAGCGGCGCAGGCTGTGCGGCAGCAGGATTTTGCCATGCTGACAGCTGCCATGGGCAATACATTTGAAGAATTAGTGATTCCTGATGTACCGCTCATCGAAGCGTGCCGCAGTCTTTTGCAGGCGCACGGACTTCGTCCTTTGATGGCCGGCAGCGGGCCGACGGTTTTTGCTTTGGTGCCGCCGCAGGAAAAAGGACAGCAGATATATGATAAAATACGGGATGAGGCAAGTACCCAGCCCATGGATGTATATATAAGCAGACTTGTCAGGAGTGAATGAAGATCGTATGAAAAATAAGAAATATAAATTAGAACCTATTCAGCTGGATGCCTATAAGCCGTTGCGGGATGTTGTCAGCGAAGCCCTGCGGCAGGCCATTAAAGACGGTGTATTAAAACCGGGTGAACGGCTTATGGAAATTCAGCTGGCAGAAGAATTAGGCGTAAGCCGTACGCCGATACGCGAAGCAATCCGCAAATTGGAATTGGAAGGATTTGTAGTCATGGTGCCGCGACGCGGTACCTACGTGGCAGATATATCCCTGAAAGATATTTCTCAAGTTTTTGAAATTCGCGGTGCTTTGGAAGAATTAGCAGCCGGCCTTGCGGCAGAACGAATTACACCGGACGAATTAGAATGTTTGGAACGCATTTTAGTAGAAATTAATGAATACATGGCTAACGATAAGTTTGATAAAATCGTTGACGCCGATGTACGGTTCCATGACATATTGTATCATGCCAGCCGGAATCAGCGTTTAGTAGATATTCTTCATAATTTGCGGGAACAAATGCTGCGTTTCCGTTCCATTTCCATGCATTATCCGGGCCGATTGGCTGCTACGTGGGAAGAACATCGCCAGATGGTAGAAAATATTGCCCAGCATAATAGTGCTATGGCCCGCAAAGTGGCTAAAAAACATATGGAAAATTCGGAAAAAACGCTGCTGAAGGGAATACAGCAAGACGAAGAATCAGCACGTAAAATCCATGAATTATTTCCTGACCATCATACAAGTGAGTAATTTGAAAAAAGAAGGCGAATACGCATGATGCATATTTCTCACTTTTTGGGGCAGATTCGGCATAAAGCCAATCATATGGATGATTTTGAAAATTTTTTATATATTTTAACGGTTATATTATTTTCCCTGCTGTTTATACGGGCACTTGTTGCCCTGTATATGGGCCGCTGGAATTTATTTAACTGATATGAAATGCAGTTAGGAGCTAACAAATGAAAACATTTTCTCTTCCTTGTGGAAAAGGAGTACAAACCGTAGCGTTGGATGAATCGCATATATTATATGATTTGCACGGCAATCAAGTAGACACTGTAACCAATGAAGCGGCAGCAGTGCGCCAAGCTTTGCGCCACCCCATTGGCAGTGCGCCTCTTCGCGAGGTCATTCAGGCGACGGATACCGTTGCCATTATAGTAAGTGATATTACACGTATTGTTCATACAGCGCAAATGCTGCCTGTTATTGTAGAAGAACTTAATGCCATAGGCGTAAAAGATGAACAAATTACAGTTATTACTGCACAGGGGACGCATCGGGCGCACACGCCGGAAGAAAATAATATTGTTTGCGGCGAAGAAATGGTAAAACGCCTTCATATTGTCAATCATGACTGCCGTGACGAAGCCAATCTGGTCAAAGTCGGCACGACAACGCACGGGAATGATATTTTCTTGGACAGACGCGCCGTAGAAGCAGACAAAGTCATCTTGACGGGTGCCGTATCATTCCATCCAATGGCTGGGTTTGGCGGCGGCCGCAAAAGCGTGCTTCCTGGAATTTCCAGTTATGAAACGATTATGCGCAATCACGCATTGGCATTGACTGACGAAATTGGCGGCGGCTGCAACCCGTTGTGTGAAACGAGTCTGCTGGAGCATAATCCGCTGCATGACGATATGCGCCAAGCTGCAGCACTGCTCAATCCGGCATTTTTGGTCAATACGGTCTTTACGGCTGACGGTGATTTATATGAAGTAGTAGGCGGCCATTGGTATGAAGCATGGAAAAAAGGCTGTGAAGATTTACTGCGTATTGCCAGTGTACCTATTCAAGAACAAGCAGATGTGACGATTGGATCTGCCGGCGGCTATCCCAAGGACATGAATCTCTATCAAAGTACAAAAGCCCACATGAATGCAGTATTTGCGACGAAACCCGGCGGCATTATGATTTTTACGCTGGACTGCCCGGATATTAAAGAACCGGCTATTTTTACAGACTGGTTTTTCCGCAGTGATATGGAGGCTTTTGAAAAAGACTTGCGCGCGGACTTTTCCATTCCGGCTTTTGTTGCCTTTAAAACGCACTGCATCATCAATTCAATGAAACAGGTATACATCGTTACGCGTCCGGAAAATTTTGACATCATTCGGCAGAGCGGACAAATTCCGGCAGCTACCTTAGAAGATGCTTGGAACATGGCACAGGCTGAATTGGCTAACGAAGGAAAGAGCGATTATAAAGTTACGATTATGAGCCATGCCGCAGCGACATTCCCTGTATTAAAATAAATTTATTTCAATAATTAAAAGAAAAATGAAAAAAGGTAAAACGTATAATTCCTTTATTTATACGTTTTACCTTTTTATTATATGCAAAAATATAAAAATATAAGACAAATAAGCAAAAAAAATTTTAAAAAGATAGGGAGACAAATCTCTTAATTTGTACTATAATAGGTACATTGTAACCCAAGTGTTGCACTAGAAGAAACTCAAGTTGCGAGTAGTAAGGAGAAGTACAATGAAACCATATAACAAGGTAACAGATGAAGTAATACAAGCATTAAAAGATATTGTTGGGGATAAAAATGTAAAAACAGATGCCGATGTATTGGATGTATATAAATCCGATGAAAGTTTGGCTCCTTCATTTTGGCATACACCGGAAGTCGTCGTACTGCCGGGCTGTACAGAAGAAGTCGCAGCTATCATGAAATTGGCCAATCAGTATCATGTACCTGTTACGCCGCGCAGCGCAGGCACGAGTGTCAGCTGCGGCGCTGTGCCAGCATATGAAGGTATTGTCGTTTTGATGGAACGCATGAATAAAATTTTGGAATTGAATGAAGACGGCATGTACATGACTGTCGAAGCCGGCGTTCGCACGATTGACATTCAAAATTTGGCTAATTCCAAAGGCCTTATGTACGCTGGTGATCCCTGCAGTTCTGACAGCTGTTTGATTGGCGGCAATTTGGCAACCAATGCCGGCGGCAACAAAGCGGTTCGATACGGCACGACACGCCACCAAGTATATTCCATTGAAGCCGTCCTGCCGAATGGCAAAATTGCCCATTTAGGAGCTACATTAAAAAAATGTTCCACAGGTTTTTGTTTAGATCAATTAATTATTGGTTCAGAAGGCACCTTGGGTATTATTACCAAAGCGACGCTGAAATTAGTACCGCTTTGCCCGTACCGCCTGGATGTCTTGGCTGTCTTTACGGATTTGGCAAAGGCAACGGCATTAGTGCCTAAATTGGTCAAAGCAGGTCTCAATCCGACTTCTGTTGAATTTATGGATAACAACTTTGTCCGCAGTGCCAGCGATTATAGTGAACTGCGCTTGCCGCATTATGAAGACGGCTGTTATGATATTATTTCCATTGAAACATTTAATGAAAATGAATTGGATGAAAAAATGGAAAAATTGGCAGCTATTTGTGAAGAATGCGGGGCTACGGATATCGTAGAAGCCGATGACCGTGTTTGGAAAGTCCGCCGCAATTGCTTGGAAAGCACGCGTGTCTTTTCAAAAGTAGCAACATCAGAAGATTTAGTCGTACCGGTAACCAAAATTGCTGACTGCATTCAGACGCTGGTTGCAGAAAGCAAAAAATACGATTTCCGTGTATTCTGCTTAGCTCATGCCGGCGACGGCAACTTGCATTTCCAAATTTTAAAATGTGATATGAGCGATGAAGAATGGAATAAGCAGTTAAAAGAATTCCGTGCAACAGCCTATAAATATGTATATGGATTAGGCGGCCGTCTTTCCGGCGAACATGGTATAGGTCTCAAACGCTTAGCATACATGGAAAAATACACCGACCCTGTAGAATTGGAATTGATGAAAACCATTAAGAAAGCAGTCGATCCCAACTGGATTTTAAATCCTGGCAAGGTCATTGATTTTGAAAAATAATATATAAATACAGAAAACTATAATGTAGCGTGTTTGGTTTTTAGTTTGAAGAAAATATGTCATCAAGCTGTAAACGATACACCTCAAACAGTATAGTAAAAGGGAGCTGTAATAAAATGAATTACATTTTGTTGCAGCTCCTTTTTTGCAATCTTATATGACAATACCAATATAAATAAAAAAAAGAACGCCCAAATCGGACGTTCTTTTGCTTTAAATGTATACTAAATCTTTATTATTTGGAGTACAATTCGACGATAAGTGTTTCGTTGATTTCTACTGGAATTTCATCACGTTCCGGCATACGTGTAAGTGTGCCTTCGAAGCCGTCGAAATTCTTTTCGATGTACGGAACATCAAATGTTTTCAATTCCTGGAAGGATTTTTTGTACATTTCGTTGGAACGGGAAGCTTCTTTCAAAGCGATAACGGAACCAACTTTTACGTGTGCAGACGGAATGTCGCAACGTTTGCCATTAACTAAGATGTGGCCATGGTTGACCATCTGACGAGCCTGGCGAATGGAGCTTGCAAAACCGATACGGTATACCAAGTTATCCAAGCGGCATTCCAACAATTTTAACATGTTCTGACCAGTTACGCCGTCCATCTTTTTGGCTTTATCATAATAACGGACAAACTGACGTTCGAGCAAGTTGTAGTATGCGCGAAGTTTCTGTTTTTCCAATAACTGTGTGCCATATTCAGACATTTTCTTCTGACGTTGTTCTTTTTTCACACGTTTTAATGCCTTAGGATGTCCGTACACATTGAGTCCGAACCGGCGACATTCCTTAAAACGTGCTTCTCTCCTCGTTGCCATTGATACATCACCTCATATAAAAAATTTTAAATACATGCAACATCAAGATATTATCATCATTTGGAGAGATTGTCAATGTTTATTGTGAAAAGAACGAGTGGTAGTGTATAATAAAAGATATTGAATACTTAGCGTAGCCAAAGGAATTAGCTTATGAGCAATATAACCGTAACATCGTTTGGCAGTCTGCCCGACGGACGAAACGTATAGTTGTATACATTGACTAACCGTAACGGCACAGCCCTTTCTGTCTGCACTTACGGCGGGCATGTGCAGGACACCCAATTTATAGGTGCCTTGATTGGACGCTGCAGTAACCGCATTGCTGGAGGAAAGCGTTGTATCCATGGCAGGGAGTATCAGCTTGAATGTAATAATGGCCGTAATTACCTCCATGGCGGCACGTGGATGGGGTTTCACAAGAAGCTTTGGCAGGCAGGAGAAACGGCTGAAGGATTAAAGCTTACGTATACGAGTCCTGATGGAGAAGAAAACTATCCGGGGACGCTGCAGGCAGCGGTTTGGTATGATTTGAGTGAAGATGATGCCTTTTCTATTCGGTATGAAGCCATGGCAGATGCCGATACAATCTGCAATTTAACAAATCATACGTATTTTAATCTTAACGGCTATGACAGCGGAAATGTACTGCAGCAGCTCATACAGTTGTTTGTGTATGAGACAGCTGTTTTATTTGTGCGCGATGGTTTTTAATTCGATGGCTGTGTCGGAGATCGTTAGTGCGTCCGGTTCATTTCCCTGGATGATTTTAAAAATTTCGACAGGAACATAGGCTGTATTATGCACCAATATAGGAGCGGCTCCAAACGAGGTGGGCGTTGTCATGCCGACTGCACCGGGAATTGTCGTTACGGCACTGGAAAAATCTACGCCTAGGTATTGTGTTGTTTTCATATAGGGACCAGTAATCGTTACAGCCTGTTCAGCGGCATTCCAGGTTGTCGTAAATCCCAGGGCATCACTGACAGCGCGGGCTGGTACGAGCAGACAGCCGTTAAGCTGTAAAGGCTGCATGTCCAGCTTTTGACCATTGACAATCAGCGATTTGGATACGGCGTAAGATGAACTGTCCGTTAATGCATAATTAGGCATGTCGTGGCGAATTATTTTCGGCATATCTTGTGCCGGTGATGCGGCAAAGGCTGCGGCAGTAAAGGCTGCGGTGGTCATGCTTAATGTAGTTATAGTGAGAATACGAGAGAGCTTTTTCATAACATATAGCCTCCTTTGATGTATAGATGTATATACATAATAGTATAGCAAAAAATACATATACATATAGAGAAAAAACGACAATTGTCACTAAACTGTAACAATTGTCGTTTGAATGCCTTACAAAATAGATTCGGAAAAGTCGAGGCCTTCATTGGTTGCGTAATACGTGCCTTCTTTTTCTCCTGGCTCGATATACTTTTTATCCAGCAGTGTCTGCAGCATCGCCTGATTTACCGGATTAGGTGCAAACATTTCTTCCGGTGTGCATTCTTCACGTTCTACTGCGGCAATGATACTTGCCAGCTGCTGTTCCTGTGCGGGGTCTTTGTATAGATAATGGATGGCAGGAAGGTACATAGGATATTCTTGCTTGGCTTTGATAAGAAATTGACCGGTAGCAGCGGCAGCGCTCAACGTATTTTTTTCATCCAGTTCAATATCCATTTCTTGGCAAATCACAGAAAGCTGGTTGGAAGAAAAATGATAGAGCTTTTTGGCTGTTTCCAGCGTGTCAATATAATGGACTGGTGGCATATCGATGCCGTATATTTTTAATGCATGGGCAACGCATCCCAACACATACGAAGCGTGATGAGCTACCAGCGTATGCGTTGTGAAATACTCTTTCATGCCGGCATTCCAATATTCGCCGAATTCATCGGCTTTACTGAGAATTTCCCATGTTAATTCCGGATGTCCCTTAATCGAGGAAAACGCTTCAGGAGGACGGACATAAAAATAATGCGTATCTTTTAGTTCTCCCTTTTCAAATTCTGCAAAGCCAATTAAGCAGATAGAATACGGCTGTTTATTGGCAAGGGTTACAGATACGGCTGTAAATGCCTGCGGATATCGGTGCAGCTGGCTTCCCGCTGGCAGCGGATACGTATAATATCCGTTTTGCGGTGTTACGTCGTATTGGTGCAGTTGTTTTACGTGCACATGTTTTTTGGCTGCCAAGTCTTTTTGGTGCTGTGCTTTTTGCTGCCGCTTGCGATAGGAAGTCGTAAGTGAGTAAATAACAGCCCCAAAGAATACTAATGCGACGAGCGTACCACCGATGTGAAGTAATGAATCCATGCTATCAAATCCTTTATGTTAAAATGATGTTGCCTTTAGTTGGTAAATGTGTGGTAAAAGGTCATATTGTAACAGCTGAAAAAGGCATTGTCTGCGGCTTTGCCATTGACCGAATATCTGTCACAGAGATTTACTTCCGGATTTGCAATAGGCGTAACGGGTGATGGTGTACCGTCTTCCGTGTAGATACAGGTTCCAATCGTCTGCGCTTTTACAGTTTGCCCTTTAAAGTTGTAGAAAAAATTATTTTCGTATCCCGTGGCCGTATTCGTTGTATAATCATAGGTGATGACAGTCGCGCGAATCATGTAGTATGGCGGATCGTAACGAACGTTTTGAATGGAAGTCGTATCAATATATGACTCTGTCGTATCGTCGTGGCCGACTTGAATATAACGGGGATTATCGTCAAAGAACATAGCTGAAACCAGCATAGATCCTGTGAGCGTAAGCATGGCGAGTAACGCTGTAATTTTTCGTAGCATAAGCCAAAATCTCCTTTCAAGATGCCATTTTTACTAAAATAAATACGCGGTGCATGCAGATATATGATATACTGCATATACCTTTTCTATTATACGGGAATGAAAAAAATTTACAACACCTGCAGCCGCTTTTATGATAAATTGAGATGTATGATTTGAAGGATTCTATAAAATGCAAGTAGGAATTTATGATAGAAAGTCGAATTATTACTATATACGAATAAGGAACATGCACTGCGTATGCAGAAGGAGGTAATATTGTGGGGAAAACGACAGAAGAACATCCCTTGAGAGCGGCTATCCTGACCATCAGCAACAGCCGGTCTTTTTCAGATGACACGAATGGGTTGATGATTCAGTCAGCACTGGCAAACAGCGGCCATCAGGTAGTAGATTATGAAATTGTAAAAGATGATAAAGATGAAATTAATCGCCATATACACGAATGGGTATGCAGCGTGGATGTGATTATTACGAGCGGCGGCACAGGACTTCCCAAACGGGATGTCACGTTGGAAACCATTATGCCGCAGTTTGAAAAAGAAATCCAGGGCTTTTCTGAAATGATGACCTATTTTGCCTATCGCCGTGTGTGCGGCGTGCAGGCGCTGGCATATCGCTCGGCTGCCGGTATTATTCATCAGTGCCTGGTATTTTGTTTGCCGGGACTGCCGCAGCTGATAAAAGTGGGCATGGATAAAATTATTTTGCCGGAATTGTTCCACTTGTATACGGAAATACGAAAATAATCATAAGTTGTATCCACCTAATAGCCTGAATATATTAGGTGGATTTTTTATTGTTTTACAGATATCCTTGAACGCGTTTGCAGTGAAGACGCCGTGTATAGAAAAGACGTATAGCAGAGATATGGTGTATGTATTGCTGCAGGCAAAAAAGCGTGTTGGAGATATGATATAATAGGAAGTATATTTTTTGGGGGAGGAAAAAACAATGCCGGGAACATGTATATTAGTAACGGGAGGAGCCAAAAGCGGCAAAAGCGTTTTTGCTGAAACGTATCTGAAGACGTGTACAGGACGAAAAATCTATGCGGCAACGGCCAAGGCGTTGGATGAAGAAATGAAGCGGAAAATTGCTGCGCATCAAAAACGGCGGCCCAGCAGCTGGCAGACTGTAGAAATGCCGTATGACATGCCGGCCAGGATGCCGCAGATTTTACAAGCGGCCGATGTGGTATTGGTGGATTGCCTGACGATGTATTTTTCTAATTTTTTATTTGCCCATGAAGAAGAAGCCGACGGCGTGATTATAGAAAAAGCACTGCAGGAGATGGAACAGACTTGCCGGTGCATTCATGCATCAGATGGGAAAAAAGTCGTGTTTGTTACCAATGAATTGGGCTGCGGTATTGTGCCGATGGGACGCATCAGCCGGCTGTACCGGGAATTAATTGGCGTAGTGAATCAGAAAGCGGCAGCAGAAGCGGCAGAAGTGTATGCGACTATTTGCGGTATTACGATAGAACTAAAAAGCCGCCAAGTGCAGCTGGGAGGTACCGTATGAAGTCTTTTTTGATTGCGCTGCAGTTTTTATCCCGTATCCAGCTTGTCAGACAAACGGTTTGGACGAATGAGGACTTTGGACGGGCTGTTTTATTTTTTCCATTAGTAGGATGGCTTATCGGTATCCTGCTTGCTTTGCTGTATGCAGGCTGCAGCGTTATCGTAGGTGAACCGTATCGGTCGCTGTTTGTCGTGGCAGCTTGGTTTTTTATTACAGGGGGACTGCATGCTGACGGTTTTATGGATACGGCTGACGGCATATTTTCCGGCAGAAGCCGTGAACGGATGCTGGAGATTTTAAAAGACAGCTGTGTAGGGTCCAACGGTATTATTGCGTTCTTCTTTTTAGCTTCGTTAAAAATTGCCTTCTTGGCTAATTGTTCTCCGGATATGGCATTGGCGGCGCTGGCAGGCATTCCGGCAGCAGTCCGGTTTGGCACGCTGATTAGCATTTTTCAGTTTCCCTATGCCCGAAAGCAAGGACTGGGAAAAGCATTCCGGCAGTATGCGCCGTCGTATACGATGAAGGGTGCCTTTGTTCTGGCACTGCTGCCTGTGATATACAGCGGTTTTTTGTATGTATTTCTTTTGGGAGCTGCCATGCTGTTTTCTTTGGCTGCGAACCGGTATTTGACCCGCATTTTGGGAGGTGTCACCGGGGATACCTATGGGGCTGTCTTGGAAGGCAGCGAAATGGCTTTGTTGGGACTGGTGTTTCTCCTTTCTGTTGTGTCTGTTCATCTGGGGGGAAATTCGCTATAATAAAACATAAGCTGTCAGACAGCTGGCAGAAAAGATAGATAACAGTATATTCCTGCAGGAGGATTATGAATATGATAAAACTATATTTGGTTCGTCATGGCGAAACAGACGGCAACGTACAGCAATGGTATCAAGGCTCGACAGACGTGCCGCTGAATGCGCGGGGCATTGCACAGGCCAACTGCCTGAGCCAATTTTTGAAGTCCGTTCATTTTGACGGCATATACAGCAGTACGCTGCAGCGGGCCAGAAAGACAGCGGAGATTGTAGCAAAGCCGCACGGATTGGCTGTACAGTCCTATGATGCGCTGCGGGAAATTAATTTTGGCGTCTGGGAAGGACACACGTATCAAGAAATTACCGAGAAGTGGCCGGGAGAAATTGAAGCCTTTTACGATTCTGACGGCACATTGCCGGCTCATGGCGGCGAATCTTTTTTAGAGGTAGAGCAGCGGATTACAGCGAAGACAAAAGAAATTTTGAGTCATCATAAAGATGGTGATACGGTGTTGATTGCATCTCACGGTGCTTCCATACGGTGCTTGCTCTTTGGCCTTTTGGGTCTGGATCTGCGGCGTATCTGGTGTTTCCAGCAATATAATACGGCGTTTAATATTATCGAGTATTACGGTGAAAAAAATGTCATGACGCTGATGAACTGCACGCAGCACCTGCAGGGAATGGCCGGCTATCAGGCACAATGGGATATGCCGAGTTTATGAGGTGATACGATGGCAAAAACAATGCGATTGGACAAACTGCTGGGGCACTGCGGCTGGGGCACCAGAAAGCAGCTGAAAGAATTGTGCAAAGGCGGGCATGTATGGGTTAATGGCCAATGCTGCAAAGACAGCGCAGCCAAGGTAGACCCGCAGCTGGATACCGTGCAGGTAGATGGAGAAGCCGTGCAGTATGAAGAATTTTATTATCTTATGCTGTATAAGCCCCAGGGCGTGCTGTCGGCGACAGAAGACCGGTTTGCCAAAACGGTTTTGGACTTGCTGCCGCAGTCTTATCAGGGAGCCGGTATGTTTCCTGTTGGCCGGCTGGATAAAGATACAACGGGGCTGCTGCTGCTGACGAATGACGGTACGTGGGCGCACCGCATTACGTCTCCTAAAAAGCACATCAATAAAGTGTATGAAGCCGTTGTGGACGGCAGTATTCCGGCAGATATAGAAGCACAGTTTCAAAAGGGCATCGTCCTGGCTGATGGTCTGCAGTGCCTGCCGGCGCATGCGGCAGTGACAGGAGTGCAGACACTGGATATTACGGTGCAGGAAGGGAAATACCATCAAGTCAAGCGGATGTGCGCGGCAGTGGGCCTTACTGTAACGGCACTGCACCGCCGTTCTATTGGTGCGCTCATGCTGGACGGCTCATTGAAACCGGGACAGTACCGCAGCTTGGCGCAGGAAGAAAAAGATTTGCCGTTTTGCGAATAATCACAACGTAAAGTGTTTGTAATAATGACGGTTGTATGGTATCATTAAAGATAATTGAATAAATATGGGTGATACTATGATAGAAGAAAGAATTACCCGCCTGCGTCAGTTTCTGCACGAACATACAGCAGACGGAGTTGTCATTGTTCAGCCTGAAAATTTACGGTATTTTAGTGGATTTACAGGCGGAGAAGGGGCCTTGGTGCTCAGTGAAGACCAAGCCGTTTTGTGGACAGATTCCCGTTATACGGAGCAAGCCGCTCAGCAGTCCGGAACCTGGTATACAGTAAAAAATCACATGGGCAGCCTTACGGGCTGTATAGGTCAGTCGCTGGAAGAAATGGGCATACAGACAGCGGTATATGAAGAAAATTTTTTGACGCATTATATGTATGAAAATATTGCCGCAGATTGTGAATGCTATTTCCAGGCAGAAGATTTGACGCAGCTTCGGGCTGTCAAAGAACCATATGAGTTGGAAGCTACGCGCAAAGCAAGCCAAATTGCCGACCAAGCTTTTGCCGATTTGCTGCCGTACATCAAGCCGGGTGTCACAGAAAAAGAACTAGCAGCCCGCTTGGAAAGCAATATGCTGCTTTTGGGCTCAGAAGAAAAATCATTTACAACGATTGCCGCTTCCGGCAAACGGTCTGCTATGCCGCATGGCACGGCCAGCACCAAAGTTGTCGAAAAGGGCGATTTTCTGACCTTTGATTTTGGAGCTGTTTGGGAAGGTTATCATTCTGATATGACGCGTACTGTCGTCGTTGGCAAAGCGACGCAGGCCCAAAAAGATTTTTATGCGCTGGTATTAGAAGGACAGAAACTGGGCGTATCCATAATCAAGGAAGGTTTGTCGTGTCAAGACGCGGATGATACTGTTCGCCAGTATTTTGCCAACCATGACATGGCACAGTATTTTACGCATGCATTGGGACATGGGACGGGGCTTGAAATTCATGAACAGCCTGTTCTTTCACCGCGTTCACAAGGCGTGCTGAAGAAAAATATGATAGTCACGGTAGAACCGGGACTGTACATAGAAGGCAAATACGGTGTCCGCATAGAGGATTCCGTTGCCGTTACAGCTACTGGCTGTGAAATACTAACCAAAACATCAAAAGAATTGATGGAGCTGTTATAGGAGGAATTAGACATGATTACAAGTAATGATTTTAGACCAGGTGTAACCATCGAAATCGATGGCCAGGTATGGCAGGTAGTTGAATTCCAGCATGTAAAACCTGGTAAAGGGGCAGCCTTTGTTCGCGCTAAGATTAAAAACCTCGAAACGGGCGCTGTAGTAGAACGTACCTGGAATGCAGGCGAAAAAGTACAGGATGGCCACGTAGACCGCCGTCAGATGCAGTACCTCTATGAAAATGAAGGCATGTACTGTTTCATGGATAACGAAACATACGAACAGATTGAATTGAACAAAGACACATTAGGCACGGCTGTCAACTTCTTGAAAGAAGATATGACCGTATCCGTTATGATGTTTAAAGGCAAAGTCATCGGTATCGACCTTCCTGCTTCTGTAGAATTGAAAGTAGTAGAAACGGAACCGGGTGTTCGCGGTGATACAGCAACCGGTGCTACGAAACCGGCTAAATTGGAAACTGGCTATGTAGTTAAAGTGCCTCTCTTCATCAACCAGGACGAAGTTATCCAGATTGATACAAGAACAGGCCAGTATACAGGCAGAGCATAAGCATACAAAGGATTACTTTAAAAGCGATGAGTTTCTCATCGCTTTTTGTGAATTTTATGAATGGTGAATCGACATGGAAACGACGGAAACCAACCTATTAGGCAGCATACACATGACACAGCGCGTTATTTCTATTATTGCCTCGCAGACGGCGGCTTCTGTACCGGAAGTAGCTGCCTTGGATGCTACTATTGCAGAAACAGCAGCCCGGAAAGTCGGCAGAGTTAATCCGGCCCAAGGCGTAGATACGACGATTGACGGTATATACGCCGATATTACCGTTCGGCTGTTGGTGCGGTACAACTGCCGGATTCCGGATATGGCGCTGGCTGTGCAGAAAAAAGTAAAAGATGCAGTGGAAGCCATGACGGGGTGCCGTGTGCATGCGGTTCATGTGATGGTACAGGACATCGTTTTTCCAGAAAAGAGCACAGAAGGGATTCGTCATGACTAACGAAACGGAGCCGTTTGCCTATATGGTCAGTGAAGGGGCATTGGCCCAAATTGCTGAAACAGCTGCCCTGCATGTCAAGGGTGTAGCCGGCAAAAAGGGGCGGGGCATACTCGTCAAAAATAATAATGGCAGTATTACAGTGGATATTCATATCCAGGCTTATTACGGTGTGCCGCTGCGTACACTGGCATTGACCGTACAGCAGCAAGCCGCGCAGGCAGTTCGCATCATGGTAGAGCCTAAAGAACTTTCTGTGCAGGTAACGATTGAAGATTTACTGATTCAGCCTAATTGTGGGCATGATACTATAGGAGGTTAGCGTGAGCAGACATAAAGCACGCCAAATGGCATTGGAATGTTTGTTTTCTCGTGAATTTCACAGCGAAAATGACATCCAGTACAGCGAAAAAGAAATTTTTGAAAAAGATACAGTAACAGCAGCCGATTTAAAAGAAACAGAAAACACAGGTGCCAATGACACGGCATACGGTGAATATATTTTACAGACCGTAACAACCCATAAAGACGAATTGGATGCGATTATTCAGACATATGCCAAGGGCTGGGATATTGCTAGATTAAATAATACAGACAAAAATATTATGCGCTTGGCATTGTGTGAACTGGTATACCCAAAAGAAGAAATGGCGCCGTCGATTATTTTAAACGAAGCGATTGTATTGGCAAAAGAATACAGCGGTGAAACGTCAGCCCGCTTTATTAACGGCGTGTTGGGCGCATATGTAAGGTCGCGGTCTTAATGAACGTATTTTTAGGAATTGATACGAGCTGTTATACGACGTCGTTGTGTCTTGTCGATTCATCATACCATGTAGCAGCCGATGAACGCCTTATTTTATCAGTCAAAAAAGGCAGCCGGGGATTGTCACAGTCCAATATGGTATATCAGCATATGCGCAATCTGCCTGTTTTGTTTGAGCGGTTGGTGCCGTATTTGGCCAATGCCCGTATTTGCGCCATTGGCGTGACGGATAAGCCGCGGCGGCGGGAAGATTCCTATATGCCGGCGTTTTTAGCTGGTCTTGGCTATGGCCGTTCGTTGGCAGCTGTGCTGCATGTACCGCTGTATACGATAAGTCATCAGGAAAATCATTTGCTGGCGGCTCTGCGCGATACAGGCAGTATGCCGGAACATGATTTTTATGGCCTGCATTTGTCCGGCGGTACGACAGATATGCTCCAGGCTGTGCCGGATGCCCAAGGACTGGAAATTACACGCATAGGCGGGACGAGTGATATCAGTGCCGGCCAATTTATTGATAGAATTGGCGTTGCATTGGGATTTCCATTTCCGGCAGGAATATATGTAGATAAAATGGCTCAGGATGTTGCCGTTCCTGTCAAAGCAGGACATGTTTGGTGCCGGCAGGGGGCTGTCAGCTATTCCGGCCCGGAATCCCAGGCGCAGCGCCTCATTGCCAAAGGAGATGCAGATATACCGGCTCTCTGCCAGTGGACACTGGCTACGGTTTGGGACGGGCTTCGCCGCATGATGGATCAGAAAATTCCCGCAGCAAGCCATCTGGTAGCTGCCGGCGGTGTGATGTCCAACCGGTATTTGCGGCAGCAGCTAGCTGCGTATTGTACCAAACGCAATATGCAACTGCACTTGGCTCCCGATGGATATAGTGCGGATAACAGCTCCGGTGCGGCCTTTTGGGCTGCCTGGCAGGAAGGAAAAGGATAAATGAAGTACGCTTCTGTGACGGATGTAGTACGACGTATTAAAACAGATATAGAAAAAGATTATCGCTTGCAAAGCATCGCGATGGAAGGCAATATCATGGGGCTGAAACGAGCCTCCAACGGCCACTATTATATGACATTATGCGATGCCAACTGCTCTATTCGCGCGATACTGTTCCGCAACCGGGCAGGCCGCACTATGGAGCATGTGCAGGAAGGAGATCATGTTGTTGTCATAGGCGCTGTCAATGTTTACGAAAAAGGCGGCACCGTTTCCTTTATTATTGAACGGCTTTTTTCCCAGGGCATAGGCGCGCTGCAGGCACAATATGAAAAAATCAAGCGTGAATTAGAAGAACAGGGATTTTTTTCTCCGGCCCATAAAAAAGAAATCCCCCGTTTTCCTTGGCATGTCGGTGTGCTGACATCGCGAACAGGGGCTGTTCTTCATGATATTCACAAGATTGCAGCAGAACGAAATCCATATATACGTATTCATCTCTATCCGATTCCGGTACAGGGAGCAGGGGCTGCTGCAAAAATAGCGGCAGCACTGGAAAAAGCGGGTAAAAATTCAAAGCTGGACGTACTTATTTTAGCCCGCGGCGGCGGTTCCTTAGAGGATTTATGGTGTTTTAATGATCCGCAGGTGGTTCAGGCCATCTATCAGTCGGCTATCCCTGTTATTTCTGCTATTGGCCATGAAACGGATACGACATTGGCAGATTATGCTGCAGATGTACGGGCGGCAACGCCGACACATGCGGCAGAACTTGCCTTTCCGTCTATCCGGGATATAGAAATGGATTTAGCTGCATACAGCCAGCGGGCCTATGAATTGCTGGAAGCCCGTATGGACAGATGCAGAAAAGACATGAGCATGATAAAAGCCCGCATTCAACCGCAGCGATATGCGGCATTTTTATCACTCAAACAAGGGCAGGTTAGTCAGTTGAGAAACGCTGCCGTACAGAGAATCAATTTGGCTATAGCGAAAAAAGAAGGCATGCTGCGGGAAGTGCAGGCTTCTTTGGAAGCGATGAATCCCGGCAAGCTGGTGCAGCGCGGATACGGCCAATTGGAACAGTCCGGCCGGATTGTCACGCAGATTGCCCAAATCAAAACCGATGAGGCTTTATATATTCAATTAGTGGACGGACGCGTAAAAACGGATGTAAAAGAGGTTGACATATATGGCAAGAGCAACAGATAAACTAAAAAACTTTGAAGCGAATTACGATAAACTGGCTGCTGTAGTAGCTGCGATGGAAGCACCGGATTTGACGTTGAAAGAATCTTTGGATTTATATGAAAAGGCTGTTAAATTGTCAGAAACTTGTGACAGCGCTTTGGAATATGCAAAGCAGAAAGCCCAGGCGTTGGCGGATATTCATGCTGACCAAGAGGAGGACATGTCTTCTCTGACAGAGGAAGGAACGCTGGATATATGAAATTTAAAGAATATATGAAAGAGAAAAAAAGTCAAATTGATGCCCGGTTAGGTACGCTGCTGCAAACCGATGTGCCTCAGTTTTCTACATTGTACAAAGCCATGAATTACAGTCTGATAGCTGGCGGCAAACGGATTCGCCCTATTTTGCTGCTGGCAACGCTGGAAGCGCTGGGCAAAGACAGTACGCCGTATTTGGAACTGGCATGCGCTTTGGAATGCGTCCATTCCTATTCGCTGATACATGATGACCTGCCTGCCATGGATAATGATGACCTGCGGCGGGGAAAACCGACCAATCACGTGGTATTTGGCGAAGGCACGGCTATTTTGGCAGGTGACGGACTGTTGACATATGCCTTTGAATTAATGGCCAGACAGCGGCAGATTGCACCTGAAAAATTAGCGCAGTGCATTGCCGTTTTTGCACACGCTGCCGGACCGGCCGGCATGGTTGGCGGACAGGCATTTGATTTGGAATCAGAAGGCAATCTTCACATTGGGCGGGAAGGACTGGAATTGCTTCATCAGGCAAAAACAGGTGTTATTTTTAAAGCAGCCATTGATTTAGCCGCACTGTTGGGAGACGCCGATGCCCAAGAAAAACAGATGCTGGACGCTTATGCAGTCAACATGGGACTGACGTTTCAAATTACAGATGATATATTGGATGTTGTCGGTGATGAAGCCGTTATTGGCAAACCTGTCGGCAGTGATGAAAAAAATGACAAAGCGACGTATGTAACCATTTTTTCATTAGAAGAAGCCCAAAACATGGCGAAAGAGGCAGCCCAAAAGGCGATAGATGCCGTCGCGCCGTTGGGAGAACAAGCATGGTTTTTGCGGGACTTGGTTTCCTATATGCTGGTTCGGACAAAATGAGGGGAGTAAGAAATGCAGCAAAAAGAAAGACTGGATGTATTATTAGTCAACCGGGGCTTATCAGAAAGCCGGGAAAAGGCAAAAGCTACGATTATGGCTGGACTGGTATTTGTTAAAAATCAACGTGTCGATAAAGCAGGTACAAAACTGCCTCTGGATGTGGAAATTACCGTCAAGGGAAATCCGATTCCTTACGTAGGCCGCGGCGGCTTGAAACTGGAAAAAGCCATGGAAACGTTTCCGATTGATTTGACAAATAAAACCATGATGGATATTGGTGCCTCGACAGGCGGCTTTACAGATTGTGCGCTGCAGAACGGTGCAGCAAAAGTATTTGCCGTGGATGTCGGCTATGGACAGCTGGCGTGGAAACTGCGTACAGATGAAAGAGTTGTCAATATGGAACGGACGAATATCCGTAATGTGACTGTGGCTGATATTGGAGAACCTGTTGATTTTATTTCCATCGATGTGTCATTTATTTCGCTACTGAAAATCATGCCGGCTGTGGCGCCGCTTTTGAAAGAAAACGGCACGATGGTTACGCTGATTAAGCCGCAGTTTGAAGCAGGACGTGAACATGTGGGAAAAGGCGGTATTGTGCGTGATATTACAGTCCATCGTGATGTCATACAGCATGTAACGGATGGAATCGCAGCCTGCGGCTTATCACCTGTAGGACTGACTTTTTCTCCTATCAAAGGGGCAGACGGCAATATTGAATATTTGCTGTACAGTAAAAAAGATACGCTCTGTCATAATGATATTACCGATGGTATCGTAGAGGATATTGTCAGCCGTTCTCATGAAATGTAGGTGAATTGTATGCGAATCGGAATTTTTCCTAATTTAGTCAAGCGGGAATGTGCCGGCATTGTTCAGCAGCTGATTGAAATTTGTCAAAAACACCATATTGCGTATTATTTGCCTGCCTATGTCAGTGAAAGCTGTCAGCCGCTGTATCAGCATATTGGTACCGAACATTTGCGTCCTCACATGACCATGTATCGTTCGATTGATGTAGCTGTCGTGCTTGGCGGCGACGGCACAATTTTGAAAATGGCGAAACAGTTTGCTGAAACGGGTATTCCTATTTGCGGTGTGAACTTAGGCTCACTGGGATTTCTCTATGAAGTAGAAACAGAAACCCTGGAAAAGCGCATGCTGGATATTATGCAGGGGCATTATTTTACGGAAGAACGAATGATGCTCCAAGGCGTCATTTATGATGAAGACGGTGTGGAGCAGTCGCTGCCGCCGGCTTTAAATGATATTGTCATTGCACATGGTAACGTCGGCAAATTAATCCGCATTGATATGAGCATCAACGGACATTTTATTCAGCAGTATCCCGGTGACGGCATTATTGTTTCGACAGCGACGGGGAGTACGGGATATACTTTTTCCAGCGGCGGCCCGATTGTTTCTCCCAAAGTAAAATGCATTATGGTTACGCCGGTATGCCCACATTTACTGCTGAAAGTGCCGCTGGTACTCAGTGATGCTGACCAAATCAGCTTCAGTATCGGGCACAGCCGCAACGGCGTCCGTGTGTCTGTAGACGGCATGATGGATCAGGAACTGCTGCGGTCGATGACCCTGCATATCCGCAAGGCAGATTACGTATTAAAGATTATCCGCTTTAATCAAAACTATTTTTACACGAATTTGTTTACGAAATTAATGGGGAAGGATTAACATGAAGGTATATCCGTTTAAAAATGCCGTGACAATGTCGCATATGTTTTTGCAGCCCTATGCATCTCAGGCAAAACTGATGGTAGACATGACCTGCGGCAACGGGCATGATACGGCTTTTTTAGCAGACTGCATGCCGGATACAGCCGTACTGTATGCCTTTGACATTCAGGCATGTGCTGTAGAAGCTACCAAGAAAACACTGCAGAAACAGCTTGCAGCACATAAACAAATTATTTGCCGGCAGGGTTCCCATGATGTGCTGCTGGAACAAGTGGACGGCAATCCCGATATTATTGTGTTTAATCTTGGCTATTTGCCTTCTGGAGACCATGCGATTCATACAAAAACAGAAATTACTGTAAAAGCTGTGAAAATATGCTTGAATAAAATTGCGATAAATGGGATAATTATGATAGCGGCATATCCGGGAACGCCGGCAGGAGCTGAAGAAGAAGCGGCTCTGCGGCAGTTCCTGCAGACTGTACCGCAAAAGGAGTTTGACGTTTCTTCTTGGCAGCCAGTGAATCAGATTCATTGTCCGCCTCGATTATATATTGTACAGAAAAGAGGGTAAGCTATTATGAAAAGATTTCGTTATACGAAAATAAAAGAAATTGTTCAGTCACGTCCCATTGAAACACAAGAAGAATTAGCTAAAGCGCTGCAGGAAGAAGGCATTGAAGTCACGCAGGCTACGGTATCCCGCGATATTAAGGAATTGATGCTTATTAAAGTCCCGACCAGTGACGGCCATTACCGCTATGCACTTTCACCGGAACAAAATATGCTGATGTCCAAAAACCGCATGGCCCGCTTGTTTCAGGACTCCATTGTCCGGGTAGATGCAGCGTTTAATCAAATTGTGATTCATACACTGCCGGGCTCTGCCAGCATGGTCGCTTCTGCTGTTGACCATGCAAAATGGGAAAGCGTAATTGGCACGCTGGCCGGCGATGATACGATTCTTGTCATTACTAACAATGCGGAAACGGTACCGCAGCTGGTTAAGTTAATTGTCTCGTTGATGAAAGAATGAGGTTTGTATGCTGCAATCGCTGCATATCCATAATTTTGCTTTAATTGAAGATTTACATCTGACTTTCGGTGAAGGCGTTACCATTTTTACAGGCGAAACCGGGGCCGGCAAATCGATTCTGCTGGATGCCATCGGCATGCTGGCAGGTAAGCGCGCTTCAGCAGCATTCGTGCGTCAGGGCATGGATTCGTTTTTGGTTGAAGGCGCGTTCTTTTTTGCAGCCCTTCCCGTACCGTTGCAGCAGCTGCTTGAGGAAAACCACATTGAATATGAAGAAGGACAGCTGGTTATTTCGCGGCAGTTTTACCGCAGCGGACGCGGCACGACGCTGGTCAACGGAACGATTGTCCCCTTGACGGTGCTGCGGCATTTGGGTGAATATCTATTAGATATTCATGGACAGTTTGACAATCGTCTCATTTTTGACCCGGCGTACCATGTGCAAATCCTGGATCATTTGACGCCGCAGCTGCAGAAAGCACGGGCTGACTACGATGCACTGTATGCCGCCTGGCATGCGTTGGTCATGCAAGTGAAAAAATTACAGCGCGACGAAAGTGAAAAAGCAAGGCTGCTCAGTATTTTGGA
Organism: Megasphaera sp. UBA5897; assembly: GCA_002431345.1. GTDB lineage: Bacteria > Bacillota > Negativicutes > Veillonellales > Megasphaeraceae > Megasphaera. The sequence continues at coordinate 58,527 of DJEN01000029.1, forward strand.
ATTTCAAATTAAAGAAATTGAAAGTGCGCAGCTGCGTGCCGGGGAAGATGACGAATTAGAAAAGAAAGTCCGTATGTCTTCGCATGCAGAGCATATCAAAAATAATTTGAAAGAAAGCTTGTTCAGCCTGGAAGGCGGAGAACGCCAAAAAGGCATATTGGAACAAGTGGAATCGATGCACCGCAGCTTGGAAAAAGCATCGGCTTATGACGAAACCTTTAAGGCAATTTCTGCCAAAGTAGAAGCGCTGACGTATGAGCTGGAGGATATTCATGACGGACTGCTGCGTTATGCAGATTCCTTTGATTTCGATGAAAAGGCATTGGATGCGATGCAGTCCCGTTTGGCTGTCATTGACAAACTAAAGCGCAAATACGGTCTTACTATTGCAGATATATTAGCGTTTTTGGATAAAGCGAAGGCTGATTTTTCACGATTAGACCAGTCCGAAAGCGTGCTAGCTTCGCTGCAGGCAGAGATAAAGCAGAAAGAAAAGGCACTGCGGCAGCAGGCAGAGATATTGTTTGCCCTGCGCAGTGAAGCGAATCAGACCTTTCGCCAGGCAATGGAAGCTGCGCTGGCTGAACTAGGAATGCCCCATGCCTCGATTACGTTTCATATGGAGCCGATGCAGCGTATTGAACCGGATGGCGCGGCGTCTATTGAACTGTATTTTTCAGCAAACGTTGGAGAAGATAAAAAGCCTTTGGCAAAAATTGCTTCTGGCGGTGAAATATCCCGTATTGCGCTGGCACTGAAAACAAGCAGCCGCAGCATAAGTACGGGACAGACGATGATATTTGATGAAATTGATGTCGGCATCAGCGGCCAGACAGGACTGCAGGTGGCAGATCACATTCGGAGACTTCGCCGGTACGGCCAGGTCTTTTGCATTACCCATTTGCCGCAGACGGCATCAATTGCTGACCATCACTATTTTATTTATAAAAAAGAATGTGATGGACGAACCATTTCGCAAGTCCGTACGTTGTCAGAAAAAGAACATATTCAGGAAATTGCCCGGATGTTTGCTGGCAATGATACAACGCAGGCCAGCTTAGAAACAGCCCGGCAGTTAGTTCGCCAGGTAAAAAAATAAAGTTTTAAGGGCATATCCTTGACGCAATGGAATAATAGGTATATATTAAGGTTAATCTTTAACAAAGTAAATAGGATGGTGAATTATATGCTTCGCGTACTTGTAAACGGTGCAGACGGCCGTATGGGAAGCCAGGTCGTTAAAGCTGTATATGAAGATAAAGAATTAGAATTTGTTGGCGGCGTCAGCATTACGCATGTAGGGGAAGATGCCGGGGAAATTGCCGGCGTCGGCACGCTGCATCTGCCGATTCGTGAAGGATTGGCAGCGGCATTGGAAGATATTAAACCGGATGTTGTCGTAGACTTTACAACACCGCATGTTATTTTTGAAAATGCCAAAACGTGTATTGCCCATGGCGTCAACATGGTTGTTGGCACGACGGGCTTGACTGCGCAGCAGCGTGACGAACTCGATGCCATGGCAAGAGACCATAAGACGAGCATTTTTATCGCGCCGAACTTTTCGATTGGGGCCGTATTGATGATGAAGCTGTCCACAGAAGTAGCTCCGTATCTGCCGGACGTTGAAATTATTGAACTGCATCACAACAATAAACTGGACGCTCCTTCCGGTACGGCGATTATGACAGCCAATAAGATTGCGGCAGCCCGCAAAGAAGCACAGGCTGTACCGGCTGAAGATAAAACCCATGAAAGCCTGGACGGTGCCCGCGGTGCCAAAGTCGATGATATTCCGATTCACAGCGTACGGTTGCCGGGCTATGTAGCGCATCAGCAAGTATTATTCGGCGGCTATGGCGAGTTGCTGACAATTCGTCATGATTCCATGGATCGGAAATCCTTTATGCCGGGTGTCGTTTTAGCCGTTAAAAAAGTAAGTTCACGGCCTGGCCTTACATTTGGATTGGAAAATTATTTATAATAGAAGGGACATTTAGACATGACAAAAGAACCGGTAGTAGCTATTTTAGGTGCCACAGGTGCCGTAGGACAAGAATTTATTCGATTGATTGAAGAACGCAAATTTCCATACAGCAAATTGAAGCTGCTTGCTTCTTCTCGGTCTGCAGGCAAGAAAATGACTGTCAATGGAGAAGAATATACTATCGAAGAAGCGAAACCAGAATCCTTCGATGGCGTAGATATTGGCTTATTTGCTGGCGGTTCTGTCAGCAAAACCTTGGGACCTGAAGCGGCGAAACGGGGTTGTGTCGTTATTGACAATTCCAGTACGTTCCGTATGGATCCCAACGTGCCGCTGGTAGTTCCGGAAGTCAACCCGGAAGATATTGCATGGCACAAAGGCATTATTGCGAATCCAAACTGCTCGACAATTATCATGTTGATGGCATTAAAACCAATTCATGACCTGTCTCCGATCAAAAAGATTATTGTCAGCACGTATCAGGCTGTATCCGGTGCGGGCAAAGAAGGTATTGACGAACTTCGTGATGAAACCCAGGCATACCTCAAAGGGGAAGAAATGGTTCCGCATATTTTGCCGAGCAAGAGCCTGCCGAAACATTATCCGATTGCCTTTAATTTGATTCCGCAGATTGATAAATTCTTGGATAATGATTACAGCAAGGAAGAAATGAAAATGGTCAATGAAACACATAAAATGCTTCATGACGATGACATTGCTATTACGGCAACGACGGTCCGCGTGCCTGTATTCCGCAGCCATGCTGAATCTATTTATGTAGAAACAGCAGATGAACTGTCTGTTGATGCCGTACGCAAAGCTATTGATGCTTTCCCAGGAGCCCAGGTACAGGATAATTTGGCAGAAATGGAATATCCGATGCCGCTGTATACTTCGGAAAAATATGACTGCTATGTAGGACGTATCCGCAAAGATTTGTATAATCCCAAAGCCATTAATCTTTGGGTATCCGGCGACCAGATTCGAAAAGGCGCCGCATTGAATGCCCTGCAGATTGCAGAATACATGCTTGCCCATGATATGATAAAATAATACTTGAAGAGTGGAGTTGGTTTTTTATGTTAACATTTCCAAACGTAATCGTCGCTATGGTCACGCCGTTTCATGAAGATGGCTCTGTCAACTATGAAGCAGCACTGCAGTTAGCAGCGAGATATACTGATGAAGGACAAGGCGTTTTGGTAGGTGCTACAACTGGTGAAGGTGCCACCATGACTGCCGATGAAAAAATTAAGTTGTATCAAATGACAGCAGATGCTTTAAAAGACAAAACCTTAGTCATGGCCAATGCAGGCTCCAATGATACAGCGCAGACCATTGAATTTATTAAACGCGTAGAAAAAACAGGCGTAGATGCCATTCTCTGCATCGTTCCGTACTATAATAAACCAAACCAGGAAGGCTGCTATGCACATTTTGCAGCAATCGCCAAATCTACGAAACTGCCGATTTTTATTTATAACGTACCGGGCCGGACAGGCGGCAAGATTGAAGCGGCTACGGTTTGCAAATTAGCCAATGAATTTTCCAACATTATTGGCATTAAAGACGCAACAGGTGATGTAGATTTTGCTACAGAAGTTATTGCTGGCACACCGGAAGGATTCCATCATTACAGCGGCGATGACAACATGACAGTTCCTATTCTGGCAGTCGGCGCAGAAGGTGTTATTTCTGTATCCAGCCATGTCATCGGCAAAGAAATGAATGAAATGATTCAGGCCTTTAAAGATGGTGACACCAAAAAAGCGGCTAAGATGCATCAAAAATATCTGCCGTTTATGAAAGGCGTATTTTGCACAGTAAGCCCTGTACCTGTTAAAAATATGCTCAAACAAATGGGATTTCCTGTAGGCCCATTGCGTTTGCCGCTCGTAGAAGCGACACCGGAAGTACAGGCAATTTGCACACAACTTTTAAAATCAGTAGGCAAACTTTAATAGACCCTTTCGACAGCTCTGATATGCATCAGAGCTGTTTTTTTTATCATAAGTCCTTGACAAAGTACAGTGCATTTTGTATAATATAAAAGTCGTCAAGAGATATGACTCGGTAGCTCAGCTGGATAGAGTGACTGACTACGAATCAGTAGGTCTAGGGTTCGAATCCCTACCGGGTCACCA
>DJEN01000103.1 GCA_002431345.1 Megasphaera sp. UBA5897
TTGCCGACGTTTAAAGACAGCATTGCCGCAACGGGCAGTCTGCCTAAATGGCTGACCTATTCTTTTGCAGCCTTACTGGCATTTTACCGCACTACACAAGAAGGAACGGACTGCCTCATTGGAACGCGTGGTACGAACACGTATGAAATTCACGACGACGCGGATAAACTGGCTGTTATCAAGAAGTATGCCGGTCGTTTGACAGCAGACTATGTACAGGCTGTGATGAGCCGTGACGACTTCTGGGGCGAAGACCTGACACAGATAGACGGGTTTGCAGATTCGGTAATCAATCATATAGACCGTATGGCTGAAATTGGCGTAAAAGCCCACATTGAAGAATTAGGTCAGGCATAAAGGAGAATAACGATGGCAGTGTTTCAAATACATGAAAAAGATAATGTTGCCGTTGCCATGGACCGTGTCGCTAAAGGCGATACGGTCATGGTCAATGGTAAAACCATCACTGTGCAGGATGATATACCGGCAGGACATAAATTAGCCATTACAGAAATCCATAAAGGGGAGAACGTCGTAAAATACGGTTTTCCTATTGGAACGGCGAAGACGGAAATTCCTGTAGGGGCGTGGGTACATACCCATAATGTACAAAGCAAATTGGGCGACGTACTGCAATATACATATGAACCGGAAAAAGCAGAACGGCATGAACTGAAAAGCACGACGCATTACGAATTTCAAGGATACAAACGAAAAGACGGCAGTGCAGGTATTCGCAATGAAGTGTGGATTATTCCAACCGTTGGTTGTGTCAACAGCATTGCCAGAGCCATTGAAGCAGAATCCCAGCAGTTTAAAACAGATCACATTGACGGCATTTATGCCTATAGTCATCCCCATGGCTGTTCCCAATTAGGCGATGACCAGACATATACGCAAAAAATTCTGAGCGGTCTTGTACATAGTCCCAATGCGGGTGCTGTATTAGTGCTTAGCTTGGGGTGTGAAAACAATCAAGTAGACTTAATGAAAAAGGTCATTGGCGAGTACGACTCGGACAGAGTAAAATTTCTTGTTTGCCAAGAGGTAGAAGATGAAATTGAAGCAGGCGTAGCCATAATAAAAACGCTTTGTTCTTATGCAGATCAATTTTATCGTCAGCCTTGTGATGCATCGCTTTTAACGATTGGATTAAAATGCGGTGGGTCCGATGGATTTTCCGGTATTACGGCCAATCCGCTCGTCGGGGAAATATCCAACCGTCTGATAGCTGCAGGAGGGACCTCCATTCTTACGGAAGTACCGGAAATGTTTGGTGCTGAAACGTTGCTTATGAATCGTGCACGGAATAAGAACGTATTTGATAAAACAGTGGATTTAATCAACAACTTTAAAGAATATTTCATGAGCTACGGCGAAAAAATCAATGAAAACCCCTCTCCAGGCAACAAAGCCGGCGGTATTACGACCCTGGAAGATAAATCGTTGGGATGCGTACAAAAAGGCGGCACGGCCATTGTAGAAGATGTCTTGAAATATGGAGACAGAGTGACGAAAAAAGGCTTGAATTTGCTGCAGGCGCCGGGCAATGATTTAGTAGCTTCGAATGCCTTGGCGGCATCAGGCGCGCATATGGTACTGTTTACAACGGGTCGGGGGACGCCGTTTGCCTGCCCAGTGCCGACGATAAAAATATCCAGTAATAGTCATTTAGCAAACTATAAAAAGAACTGGATAGATTTTAATGCTGGAACGATAGCGGAAGGCGAAACGAAGGAACAAACAGCCGATCGGTTTTTCCAATATATACTCGACGTAGCGTCGGGAAAAGTGCATGCCAAGTCAGAAGCATTGGATAAACATGAATTAGCTATTTTTAAAAACGGTGTAACATTGTAAAGGAGGAATTTCCATGGGAGAGCAAACAACAACAGCCCCTGCAAATGCAGAAGCTGCTAAAAATGGGCATGTAAAATTGTCGTGGCGTGAAAAGATTTGTTATGGCTTTGGCGATTTTGGTAATGGATTTATGTTTGACTTGGGCCAGGCCTATTTGACGAAATACTGGATTGATGTTTGTACCATTCCGGCAGCTGCAGTCGCAGGAATTTTTGCATTTACCAAAATATTTGATGCGTTTATGGATCCTATTGCCGGTTCTGCCATTGATAGCCGTAAAAATATTGGCAAACGCGGCAAGTTCCGTCCGGTTATGATGATTTCATCCATTATTTTGGCTATACTGACCGTCATTACGTTTACGATGCCAGAAATTTCAACAAGCGGTAAAATTATTTTTGCCTATGGTGCCTATATGGCATGGGGCCTTGTCTATTCGTTTACTAACATTCCCTATGCTTCCTTGGCCAGTGTGATGACGCGAGATGTTGAAGAACGAAGTCAAATGGCCACTACGCGTCAAGCCGGTTCCATTGGGGCGCAGCTGATTACAGGGATTGCCTTTGTGCCGATTGTACTTATGTTTGCATCGCCCCATCATGGATTCGTTGCAGCATCTATTGTCATGGCTGTTATCGGCGTTATTGGATTTGCTATTTGCTACTTTAATTGCCATGAACATGTACCTGTCAAACGAAATACTCATGCTGAACAGAAAGCTAAATTCTCTGATTATATTAAAATTGTATTCACCAATAAACCGCTTTTATGTATTATTTTAATGACCTTATTTACGATTTCTGCGATGAATACGAATAACCAGATGATGATTTTCTTCTGCCAATATAATTTGGGACACATGGGATTGCAGCCGATTGTTAATGGTATCATGATGGGCTGCTCCGTTGTAGGTATCTTGCTAATTCCTAAGCTAGTAAAAATGTTCGGCAAAAAGAAAACAGCTATTGGCGGCTTGCTGATTGGTTGTGCCGCAGATATTTTAAACTTTGTCATTCCAACTAACTTGTATTCCTTTATTATTCTCGTTACGATTGGGTATGTAGCCTTAGCGATTCCAAACGGCGTTACATGGGCCTTTGTTTCTGACGTTATTGACTACAGTGAATGGCATAACGGCATCCG
>DJEN01000102.1 GCA_002431345.1 Megasphaera sp. UBA5897
CGGATGCCGTTATGCCATTCACTATAGTCAATAACGTCCGAAACAAAGGCCCATGTAACGCCGTTTGGGATCGCTAAGGCTACATACCCAATCGTAACGAGAATAATAAAGGAATATAAGTTAGTCGGAATGACAAAGTTTAAAATATCAGCGGCACAGCCGATCAGCAAGCCGCCAATAGCTGTTTTCTTTTTGCCGAACATTTTTACCAGCTTAGGAATCAGTAAAATTCCAACGACGGAGCAGCCCATCATGATACCATTGACAATCGGCTGCAGGCCCATATGACCCAAGTTGTACTGGCAGAAGAAAATCATCATCTGGTTGTTGGTGTTCATTGCTGAAATCGTAAACAAAGTCATCAAAATGATGCACAGCAGTGGTTTGTTTGTAAAGACAATTTTAATATAGTCAGAAAATTTAGCTTTTTGTTCTGCATGCGTATTTCGTTTGACAGGTACATGTTCATGGCAGTTAAAATAGCAAATCGCAAAGCCAATAACACCGATAATAGCCATGACAATGGATGCCACAAAAAAGCCGTGATGAGGCGATGCAAACAAAAGGACAATCGGCACAAAAGCAATCCCTGTAATCAGCTGCGCCCCAATGGAACCGGCTTGACGCGTAGTGGCCATTTGACTTCGTTCTTCTACATCACGGGTCATAACACTGGCCAGCGAAGCATAGGGGATATTGGTAAATGAATAAACAAGGCCCCACGCCATATATGCACCATATGCAAAAATAATCTTGCCGCTCGTCGAAATTTCCGGCATCGTAAAGGTGATAATCGTCAAAACAGCTAAAATAATAGCAGAAATCATCATGACCGGACGGAACTTGCCGCGTTTGCCAATATTTTTACGGCTGTCAATGGCAGAACCGGCAATCGGATCCATAAATGCGTCAAATATTTTGGTGAAAGCAAAAATCCCTGCAACGGCAGCGGCTGGAATCGTACAAACATCAATCCAGTATTTTGTCAAATATGCCTGCCCTAAGTCAAACATAAAGCCGTTGCCAAAATCGCCAAAGCCATAACAAATCTTTTCACGCCAAGATAATTTGACGTGTCCTTTTTGCGCTGCCTCTGTTTCTACAGCTGCGTTTGCCTGCTGTTCACTCATTGCTCTTCCTCCTTACAACGTAACGCCGTTTTTAAAAATAGCCAGTTCATGCTTGTCCAGTTTTTCCGATTTGGCATGGATTTTTCCTGAAGCTACATCGAGTATATACTGGAAAAACCGGTCTGCCGCCGCTTCTTTCGTTTCACCTTCGGCTATCGTTCCTGCGTTAAAATCGATCCAGTTGCTCTTATACTGAGCCAAATGGCTGTTGCTCGAAATCTTGATCGTCGGTACCGGGCTGGCAAACGGTGTCCCGCGGCCTGTCGTAAACAGTACCATATGCGCTCCCGCTGCTGCCAAGGCATTGGAAGCTACCAAATCATTGCCCGGGGCCTGCAGCAAATTTAAGCCTTTTTTCGTCACTCTGTCTCCATATTTCAAGACATCTTCTACAATAGCCGTGCCGCCTTTTTGTACACATCCCAGGGATTTGTCTTCCAAGGTCGTAATGCCGCCGGCTTTGTTGCCCGGAGAGGGGTTTTCATTGACTTTTTCGCCGTAGCTCATGAAATATTCTTTAAAGTTATTGATTAAATCCACTGTTTTATCAAATACGTGTTCATTCCGTGCCCGGTTCATCAGCAGCGTTTCCGCGCCAAACATTTCCGGTACTTCCGTAAGAATAGATGTGCCTCCTGCAGCTATCAGACGGTTGGATATTTCACCGACCAGCGGGTTGGCAGTAATGCCGGAAAATCCGTCGGAGCCGCCGCATTTCAATCCAATGGTCAATAACGAAGCATCACAGGGCTGCCGGTAAAACTGGTCGGCATATGCACACAGTTCTTTAACAATCGCTGTCCCGGCTTCTATTTCATCTTCTACATCCTGGCATACCAGGAATTTTACCCGGTCCGGATTATAGTCGCCAATAACCTGTTTCATCAAGTCTACCTGGTTGTTTTCACAGCCTAAGCTCAGTACCAATACGGCGCCGGCATTGGGGCTGTGTACCAAGCCACTGAGGATTTTCTGCGTATGAACCTGGTCGTCGCCCAGCTGCGAGCAGCCGTGCGGGTGGCTGTATGCATAGATGCCGTCAATGTGATCGGTCTTGAACTGCTGTCCCGCCGTTTCTATCGCTCTGGCGATGCTGTTGACGCAGCCGACTGTCGGAATAATCCAGACTTCGTTGCGAATGCCGGCGCTGCCGTCTTCCCGCTTATAGCCTAAGAATTCATACCGTTTACTGCCTGCCAGTTCCGGTCGTTCTGCCTGCTGCGGTTCATATGTATAATGAAGCAAATCTCCCAGCTTGCTCTGCACGTTGTGGGTATGCACCCACGCGCCTACAGGAATATCCTGTTTTGCTGTGCCGATGGGAAAACCGTACTTAATGACATCTTCCCCTTTAGCAATCGGTTTGACGGCTATTTTATGTCCTGCCGGTATATCATTCTGCGCAACAATCTGTTGGCCGCAAACCAAGACCGTGTCGCCTTTGGCAACGCGGTCTACGGCTACGGCAACGTTATCTTTATCATGTATCTGAAACACTGCCATGGTTGTTCTCCTTATGCCTGACCCAGTTCTTCAATATGTGCCTTGATGCCGACTGCGGCGATTCGTTCCAAATGCGCTGTGACAGCGTCCGCAAAGCCATTTATTTGGGTCAGGTCTTCACCCCACCAGTCAGCCCGGCTCATAACAGCCTGCACGTAATCTGCAGTCGAACGGCCGGCATATTCTTTAATATCAGCCAATTTATCAGCATCATCGTGGATTTCATAGGTATTCGTGCCGCGTGTTCCAATCAAGCAGCCGTTCCCTTCCTGAGTCGTGCGGTAAAATGCCAGCAAGGCTGCAAAAGAATAAGTAAGCCATTTAGGCAAATTACCCGTTGCGGCGATGCTGTCTTTAAACGTCGGCAA
>DJEN01000054.1 GCA_002431345.1 Megasphaera sp. UBA5897
CTGGTTTTCTTTGCCATCTTGATGAATGGTATTTACTTTTTGCCGCGGCATGTCATGCATAATGACGAGCATGCCGTCATCCTTTAGTGCCTTGTTCATTTTTTTGATAAAATCACGGCTGTGCCGGCTGATATGCGGATAAAAATTAAGGCAGATAATGGCGTCGTAGTATTTCTCCGGCAGCGCATATTTCAAAATATTGCCTTCCGTAAAAGAAACGTGCTGCAAATGGGCAAACTTTTCTTTCGCTTTATCCAGCATTTGCCGCGAATAGTCTAGAGCCTCAACATGACCTGTCTCCCCTACAGCTTCCTGTACATACGGAATCAGCACGCCGGTACCGCAGCCAACATCCAATACACGGCTTCCCGGCTTTATTTGTATCAGCTGCAGCAACGCCTGCAGCACCTTTTTATTCTCTTTGCGGTCCCGGTCCCACGTTGGAGCATAATTTTCAAAAAAAACATGTTCTTTATCCATTTCGTTCCCAGCCTTCGTATATGCTTTTCCTTTATTGTACTTATTTAAGTCGGTTTTGACAAATACAAAAAAACAGCCTCGCTCCCAAACCATTTTGGGTCGCAGAGGCTGCTTGTCTGTACACAGGTATTATTTATCTTCCGGTACGAACCACAATCCGTTATTGTTTTCTTGCATGTATTTTTTAAATTCGTCAGAATGGTACGCGGCCACAATATCTTTAGCCCATTGTGCATCTTTATTTTTATCTTCTACTACAAGCTGCAGCAATAAATGCGGCAAAATATCTTCTTTAGCCAAAGCAGTCGCCGGGTCAATCTTGGCGTTATATACAATAGAACCGGTAATAACGATAAAATCAAAATCGTTGCGTACACCTGGAATCGTCAACGATTTCATTTCCGTAAATTTCAGATGATGCGGATTTTCTACAATATCCTGCTGTGTTACAGTAGACAAATCTTTATCCGGATTTAATTTAATCCAGCCAATTTTCTGCAGCAGTGCATAGGCTCGCGCCGTATTGGCTGCATCGTTTGGAACTGCTACGCTGTCGCCGTCAGCTACTTGATCCAAGGATGTTTTAGAACCAGCGTATATGCCGGCCGGAACTGTCGGTATTGGTGTCAGCGCTACCAAATGGCCGCCTTGTTTTTCGTTAAAGTTTTCCATGTAAGCGGTATGCTGTTCAACGTTAAAATCTACTTCGCCTTCGTTTAACGCTACATCAGCCTGCAGTAATTCAGACATGTCTTTGCCTGTCACTTTGTAGCCTTTCTTTTCCAATATCGGTTTAATACCTTTTTCAAACAAATCAGAATACGGTCCCTGCGATTTACTGTAGGTCAATTCTTTTTTATCCCCAGTATTTGCAGAGTTGCTGCCGCATCCCACCAATGCTACAGCTCCTACGATCAATGCCAACGCCAATACACTTGCTTTTTTCCATTTTCCTAACTTCATTGTTTTATCCCCCTGCCTAATTGTAATATAGTTTAATGATTTCGCGTTTTATACGCAAAATAATTGCCAATAGATTGAATGATTTGTACAAAAATAACTAAAATAATAACCGTAAACAGCATCAGCGGCGTATTTAGCCGTTCATACCCATAGGTCAGCGCCAAATCACCAACACCGCCGGCGCCAATGACGCCAGCCATAGCTGTTGCGCCAATCAATCCAATGGTGCCTGTCGTAATCGACAAGATAAGCGAACCTTTGGCTTCTGGAAGCAGAAAATACCAAATAATTTCAAAATAGGAAGCCCCCATCGACTGCGCCGCTTCAATAATGCCCTTGCTGACTTCCAATATGGAATTTTCAAAAAGACGCGTTAAGTACGGCGCGATAAAAATGACCAGCGGCACTAAAGCAGCTGTCGTTCCAATCCGCGTACCGACAATCATTTTTGTCAGCGGCAAAATAAACACCATCAAGATAATAAACGGCACGCTGCGGATAATGTTTATTACTGTATTCAGTGCCATAAATATCGGCTTGTTTTTTAAAATACCGTCTGAATTGGTCAGGACCAATACAACAGACATAATAATCGCCAGCACCGTGCCGATACACAACGATACAAACACCATATATACAGTTTGTTCTGCTGCCAATATAATTTGTGACATTGGCACTCCTAACGTAGCTTCCATCAAATCATTACCTCCTGCCATTGCAATCCTTTACTGTCGATATAATCCATGACGTGCTGAATCGCCGTATCCGTGCCAATAATCTGTATGATAAAAATACCAAGCACATGTTTTTGCAGTTCATTGACAGAAGCAAACAATACATTCGTTTGTACATCAAAGGTTTGATTGATTTCATACAACACATTGTCCGTTGCTTTATCTCCCAAGAACCGTACTTTGACGATTTTATAATTTTCTTTTTGCGCACGTATTTTTTCTATGACCGTATTGGGAATCGTATCGGGAATAACAGACTGAATAAACCGTTTTGTAATATCCTGCTGCGGATTGCTGAATACATCCAGCACGGAACCGTGTTCTACAACCTGTCCATGTTCCATAACGGCTACTTTATTGCAAATGCGCTGAATAACTTGAATTTCATGTGTAACAATCAAGATGGTAATATGTAATTCTTTATTGATTCGTTCCAGCAACTGCAAAATATTGTCCGTTGTTTCTGGATCTAACGCACTCGTCGCTTCATCACACAACAGAATCGATGGATTGGTTGCCAACGCTCTGGCAATGCCGACGCGCTGCTTTTGTCCCCCTGACAACTGTCCCGGATAGACATCCGCTTTGTCTTCCAAATTGACAAACTGCAGCAGCTTCATGACAGTATTGCGAATTTGTACTGCATCTGCCTTGTTCAGCCGCAGCGGAATGGCTATATTATCGTACACGGACTTTGATTCCAGCAAGTTAAACTGTTGGAAGACCATGCCGATTTTTTTGCGTACGCCGCGCAGTTCCTTATGAGAAAGGGTATCTATATTTTTTCCATCAATTTCCACATGGCCTGTTGTCGGTACTTCCAAAGCATTAACCATTCGCAGCAAGGTCGATTTTCCGGCACCGCTAAAGCCGATAATGCCGAATACGTCACCGTCGTCAATCGTCAGAGAAACATGGTTCAGCGCATGTATCGTGTCTTTTTTCGTTTGAAATGTCTTGCTAATATCCATGAATTGAATCATTATGCCTGCTCCTTATCATTCTGCAGTTTCTGCACGGCCTGTACTGCCAAATCAGCCATATACGAGGCTGCCGGATATAATGCCGCCGGATCTACTTTAAATTTTGGATTATGGTTGGGATATGATAATCCTGTGCCTACTTGAACAAAATATCCTTTTACCTTTTCGAAATAAAAGGCAAAATCTTCTCCGCCCAAAGACGGTTCCATAGGTGCTGTTTCAAAACGATGTTCTTGCGCAACTTGTTTTGCCAAAACACCCCAAGATGCATCATTCGCTAAGGCCGGCGGACCTGGTTTCCAAGTAATCGCCGCGTGCGCCCCATAAGTTTGCGCAATAGACTGCGCTATATCTTCTACTCGGTTCTTAATCACGATGCGTTCTTGTTTTGTCATCGTCCGCGTCGTACCTTCCACCAATGTACTCTTCGGGATAACGTTCCAATTATGACCGCCTTCAATATGCGTCACGCTAACCAAGTTCGCCGCAAAGGGATCCATATTACGGCTGACAACCGTCTGTACTGCTCCTACAAAAGCTGACGCAGCAACAATGGAATCAACCCCTTTATTAGGATGTGCTGCATGCACGCCTTTGCCTTCAAACACAATCTGAAACGCATCGACGGCTGCCATGGCCGGTCCATCAATAAATCCCATCTTGCCTACTTCCAAAAGCGGTGTGCAGTGCATGCCAAATATGGCGTCTACATCATCAATAATGCCTGTTTCTATAATTTTCAAAGCCCCGCTGGGTCCTTCTTCTCCCGGCTGGAAAATTACGCGAATGGTACCATGGATTTCCTGTTCCCGCTGCTTGAGCAGATAGGCAGCTCCCAGAATAGCGGAAATATGAAAATCATGTCCGCAGGCGTGCATGCAGCCTGGCTGTTCCGACCGATAGGCTACATCGGCTTCTTCTGTAACCGGCAAGGCATCTATATCACAGCGAATAGCCGTAATCGGATGGCTGCCGGAACCAAATTCTGCTACTAACCCCGTTTCCAGCGGCAGATGTAAGATGCGAATCCCGGCTTCTTCCAAATCCTGTCGAATCCGGCTGGTCGTATTGTATTCTTTAAATGAAAGTTCCGGATGTTTGTGAAACCAATAAAACTCATTGGTAATCTTTTCTTTTATGCATTGTTCATCCACGTCAAAATTCCCCCATCTCCGTTTATTAGTATACTAAATCGGTATACTAATAAATAATATCACTCTTGTGTTTTATTCTTTGTATACAAAAATATACAAAAAAAACCATCCTCTCCCTGACAGAGACGATGGCTCGCGGTTCCACTCTGTTTACAGCTTGCTTTAGACACGGCAAACTGTATCTCTAGCCCCTGTAACGTGGGGAATACGTAACGGCATACTGAAAATTCCGCCGTTCTGCTCGCAAAGGCATTCCAACAAAAATGTACTGCGGCACAGGCTTTCAGCTCACAGCCCGCACTCTCTGAACGCTTCATTTTTGTGTACTTAGTTTGGTCATCGCATTTCAAATGTTTACGCATATGGTACTCTTTTCGCATTATTTTGTCAAGGCTTTTTTTAGAATTTTATCTTGTATTTTTTTGCATGCAGATACGATAATTTACGAATTTTTATTCTGCCGCACCGTGCGTAGTTGCCATTTTCTCCCGTGATTTTTTCGGCAGCACATCCTCTCTTTCCTTTATTTTTGGTATACTATACATAACACACAAGACGTACTAGCAACAATACATATCGCTAATTTCCGGGAAGAAGGGGTTGTTATGTCTAGCAAGAAACGTATTTTTTATTCTATCTGCTTAATCAGTTTTACGGGGTCATTTCTCTCTACAGCGCTTAACATTGCCATTCCCAGCATGGCTGCGGATTTTGACGTCATGCCGGATAAATTAACGTGGGTAGTTACAGTATTTCTTATCGCTTCGGTTGCGTTTCTCCTGCCGTTTGGCAAAGTTTCCGATATTTACGGACGCAGGCGCACGTATATGACAGCCCTTGCCGGTTTTGGCATCTCTACCCTGCTTACTGCATTGGCGCCGACACTGCCCATGCTTTTAATTCTCCGCATCATCCAAGGAATGTTCTTGGCTGCCATCTATGTATCGTATATGCCCCTGCTGCTGACGACAACAGATGAAACCTGCCAAGGCCGGATTTTAGGCGTCACCGTTTCCCTCACCTATTTAGGACTTTCCTTGGGACCGGTTCTCGGCGGCATACTGAGTCAATTTGCCGGCTGGCGATGTATCTTTGTGATTCCGGCAATGTTGACGTTTGCCGCATATTATCTCATGCATCCGGTTCAGGAAGAATGGTATGCCAAAGGCGCCCCTTTTGTAAATATGGTCAGTTCAGCCTTATCTGTCAGCGGCATTATCTTCTTTCTTTGGGGACTGTCTTCATATGAAACGAACCGTTTTTTTCTATGGCTCGGTCTGATACTGCTTATCCTCTTTGTTTTTCATGAAAGCCGCTCGTACCATCCCCTGCTGCCTCTCTTTATCTTCCGCAATATTACATTTTCCATGTCTAATTTGGCAGCCTTGATTCAATACAGTGCCACCTATGCCATTTCGTTTTTATTGTCTTTATATCTGCAGGTTATTTTAGGCGTTTCTCCTGCCGTATCCGGCTGTATTCTCTTGGCACAGCCCATCATGATGGCCCTTTTTTCTCCACGAGCCGGTACACTGTCAGACCGCTGTGGTGCCCGTTACATCGCATCATTAGGATTGGGATTAACGACGCTGGGCCTGCTGGTATTTGCCATCAGCGATACCATCTCCCTTTGGCTGTTCATCGGCGTACTGCTGCTGATTGGCATCGGTGCCGCTCTCTTTGGCGCACCTAACAACAGCGCCATCATGAGTGCCGTCAAACCTGCCTATCACGGCATTGCTTCCAGTATGCTTGCGTTGGCACGCAACCTGGGACAGGCTTTCAGCATGGCCTTCGTCACGCTGATTTTATCGATGCAGCCTGCTGTCTATACTTCGTATGCATCCTTTATCCAGACAGCCATCCACGGCATATTCTTGCTTTTTGCCGCAGTATGCTTTCTGGCTATATTTGCATCCTTAGCTAGAGGAACACGAAAAAATAAGATATAATACGTATAGAAAGGATACATCCTTTTCAAGGAGGTTTTACAACATGAAAAAACAACTCGTCATCGGTATGATTGCCGCCTCTTTATTAGGCTTTGGCGGCGGCATCGCTACAACACAAGCATTCAACTTGGGGTCTGTTTTAAAGGTCGGCGGCGTGTCCGTTCTCGTCGATAAATTTGGTTCGCAAATCAACGATTTTCTCAACAAACTGCTCATGAAAAACGGCGTAGGAACGGATTATGCCACAAAAGTCGTCCCGATTATCAGCGTCGGCAGCGGCAAATACGTCGGGGCAGTTCAAGTCGTCGGGCCCAAAGGCCAAGTTGACAAAGTGCAGGCCGTCGGCCAGTTAGAAGGAAGCTTTAACAATATTGCCAGAGCTAAGGCATTGATTCCGCTGGCCACTAAAGATGTAACCAATCTCAACCGGGTACAAGGCGTCGGCGTATCTGCCATGATTGACTTAAAATTCTAATACCTTCACGAATCCCCCTTTGCGTGGTAGAATAATACCAACGTAACAAAGGGGGTATTTTTTTGAAAACGTATCAACCGATTACACCGGAAATCATTGAAAAATTAAAAGACATTACCGGTCCGTCTTATGTAAAAACCGACCGTGATATGCTGCTTCAGTATCAGACAGACTATGAAACAAATCCAGCGATGTTCCATGTACCGGAAGCCGCCGTTCTTCCTGCCACTGCTGAAGAAATTTCCCAAATTGTAAAACTTGCCAATGAATACGATTTTCCCATTACAGTCCGCGGCGGCGGCACCAGTCTGGCAGACGGTGCCATTCCTGTCTGCGGCGGGCTGGTTCTCTGCATGGATCGACTCAACAAAATCATCGAACTCAATGAAGACGGCATGTATATGACAGTAGAAGCAGGCGTCCGTACTGTTGATTTGCAAAATGCCGCTAAAAAAGCGGGACTCCTCTATGCCGGCGATCCTTCCAGCGCAGAAAGCTGCTTAATCGGCGGCAACCTGGCTACCAACGCCGGCGGTCTGCGTGCTGTCCGTTACGGAGTTACGCGCCATCAAGTATATTCTTTGGAAATGGTCACTCCGACAGGCGATATTGTCGAATGCGGCAGCATCCTCAAAAAATGCTCTACAGGCTATGATTTGGAACAGCTCATTATCGGCAGTGAAGGCACGCTGGGCATTATTACCAAAGTCACAGTCAAATTGATTCCGTTGCCGCCGTACCGCTTTGACGTACTGGCCATTTATACAGACCCAAAAAAAGCACTGTACATGGTCCCCAAACTGCTGAAAGCCGGCATCGACCCGACTAGTGTAGAATACATGGATAATTCCTACGTCCGTGATACAGCCGATTACTGCAAATATTCCGATATGCCGCACTATGAAGACGGCATTTATGTCATCATTACGGTAGAAACATTCCGCGAAGACGAACTGGACGCAAAAATGGATTCTGTCTGCACGATTTGCGAAGATTCCGGCGCCGTAGATGTCTTGGAAGCCGATGACCGTATTTGGAATATGCGCCGCAATGTGCAGACATCCTGCGAAATGGTCAGCAAAGTATTCCTCACAGATGATGTCGTCGTTCCTGTCCACAAAATCGCTTCTACTATCGAAAAAATCATGGAAATCGGAGAAAATTATCCCTTCCAAGTCAAAATCAACGCCCATATTGGCGACGGCAATCTGCACATCGTCCTTTGCAAAATGGACATGAGCGACGAAGAATGGAATAAAAACGTCGAAGAATTTCATCAGCAAGTCTATGCCTATGCGTACAGTGTCGGCGGCCGTCTGGCCGGTGAACACGGCATCGGTGCCAAAAAACTTAAATACATGGAAGAATTTACGCCCAATGGTGAATTGGCTGTCATGAAAACCATCAAGCGGGCCATGGACCCCAAGCTGATTCTCAACCCGGGTAAACTCATCGATGCGTAACCATTTTCAAATCTAAATTTTTTATCATCGATATTGACATGCCGTACAATCAATGATAACATGTACATCAACAACACAACATTGTCTTTCATCAAGAGCAGTCGAGGGATTGGCCCGATGACGCTGCGGCAACCCCCATACGGGATAGGTGCCAAGTCCAACGGTATATACCGGCAGATGAACGCATGAACAATCAAGCCGTCATCTGTTGACGGCTTTTCTTTTTGTTAAGTCAATACATAACTTCAAGAAAGGATTTGATTATTCATGAATTCATCTATTAAAAAGCTTCTCTCCGCTGTCCTAATTGCTACGACCTGCATCTTTGCCGCTGGCTGCGGCGGTTCTGACAATAACAGTGCCAGCTCTGACAAAAAAGAAATTAAAATGGGCGTAACGGCCGGTCCTCACGCAGAAGTCATGGAAGAAGTCGCTAAAGAAGCTGCCAAACAAGGCATTACCATCAAAATCGTAGAATTTAACGACTATGTACAGCCGAATAAAGCCTTGGCTGAAAAAGATTTGGATATGAACTCCATGCAGCATCAGCCGTATCTCGACAATGTCGTCAAAAAACAGGGATTAAAATTGACCTCCATCGGCAAAACAATTATTCTTCCTATGGCCGTATATTCTCACAAATATAAAGACATCAAAGAAGTCGCTGACGGCGCTAAAGTCACTATTCCGAACGACCCAACCAACGGTGCCCGCGCACTGCTTCTCTTGCAGCAGGCTGGTTTGATTACATTGAAAAACGGCAATTCTGTCGATGCTTCCGTACCGGATATTACAGAAAACCCGAAAAACCTCCAGTTTGTTGAATTGGATGCCGCACAGATTCCCCGCTCTTTGGATGACACCGACTTAGCTTGCGTCAATACAAACTACGCTATTCCGGCAGGCTTAAATCCGCAAAAAGATTCTATCCTCGTAGAAAGCAAAGATTCTCCATATGCCAATGTAATGGTTGTCCGCGACGAAGATAAAGACAATGCAACCTATCAAAAAGTATTGGCAATCTACCAATCCGAACCTATCAAAAAATTCATTGCCGATCACTTCCAAGGAACTATTCTTCCTGCATTCTAAACAATACGACACCTGCCATAAAATATACACTGCATTTTATGGCAGGATTTTTTATACTTACGCTGCTTACCCCAGCTAAAGGAGGCTATTTTCTTGTTTTTCCCTAAATTAGATAAAAAATCGTTAACGGACGGTATCATCATTCCGCAAATGGTAAAAGTACATCAAACATTTCCCCATACAGACCTGGCAGATCCTGCTGCAACACTAAAACAACAGCTGCAAACCCTGGACGCTGCCGCTGTTGCAGCCTTAAAAGGCAAACGCATCGGCATTACAGCCGGCAGCCGCGGCCTTCCGCATTATAAAGAACTGCTAAAAACACTCTGTGACCAATTAAAAATCTGGGGTGCCCATCCTTTTGTATTTCCGGCCATGGGCAGTCATGCCGGTGCGACTGCAGAAGGACAAAAAGCCCATTTGGCTCAATTCGGCATTCATGAAGAATACTTAGGCGTTCCCGTCCTCTCCACCATGGACGTAGTTCAAGTCGCTTCTTTGGATGACGGCTTTCCTGTATACTGCGATAAAAACGCCTATGAAGCAGACGGCATCATTCTTTTCAACAAAATTAAGCCGCACACCCATTTCAAATACGACCATGAATCTGGATTATTAAAAATGATTTGCATTGGTGTCGGCAAACACAAAGGTGCTGCTACCTTCCACGCTCACGGCTATGACCATTTTGGTCCCAACCTGGAACGCGTAGCCAGTGCATTTATGCAGCACGTAAATGTTGTTTTTGCCGTTGGCCTCGTCCAAAGCCCCAGTGACGACATCGCTTGCCTTGAAGTTATCCCCAAACAACACATTTTAGAACGCGATGCTGCCCTGCAGGTACGCGCCAAACAAGAAATGCCCCGTCTCAAGCTGCCGCGCATTGACGTATTGATTATCGATGAAGTCGGCAAAGAAATCAGCGGAGCCGGCATGGATCCCAACGTCACAGGACGAACAGAACGCTTCAGTCAAGAAGCCGCATTTCGTGCATTAGCGCCGGATATTGAAAAAATAGTTCTCCTCGATATTACACAGGCAGCCCACGGCAACGCAGCCGGTGCCGGTGTAGCCGATATTATCAGCTATCGCTTTGCCAACAAAATCGATTTTGCCTCTACGTACACCAACATTATTACAGCAAAATCATTCCGCATGGGTGCCATGCCTTTATATGCCAACAGCGATAAAGACGCCATTGAAATGGCCATGGCGCATTCGTTTCTTCCGGTTCCCAACGACGCCAAAATTGTCCGCATAAAAAATACGCTGGCGTTAGAAGATATTGAATGTTCTGTCAGCTGTATCGAAGAAATCAAAAAGCACGATGATATGGAAATTTGTTCGGCTCCCTATACATGGACGTTTAATGAAGAAGACAACCTTTGGTAATACCCAAAACGTATTTGACAAATTGATTGTATATCCTGTACAATAATCTTACCGATTAAAAGGGAGTAACTTTCTAGAGATATTGTCAACAATCACTGCAGTAATCCCTGCTGGCAATATCGACGAAATATATTTCGTTAAGTGAGACTTTTAATGCATCTAACGGATGCGTTAAAAGTCTTTTTTTATTCCACATACAAAGGAGATAGCACCATGGATATGAATTCTAATTATTTTTTATTTTCTCTGGCTTCTATTATTTTACTTGACATTGTCTTAGGCGGCGATAATGCTGTCGTCATCGGGATGGCTTCTCGCCGCCTGCCCGTCGAAATGCGAAAAAAAGCAATTTATCTCGGCACAGCCGGAGCCATTATCATCCGCGTCCTCATGACACTTATGGCTGCCTATCTTCTTGCCGTTCCGTATTTGCAAGCACTGGGCGGTTTGATTTTACTGCCTATTGCCTTTAAATTGCTCAAACCAACCAAAGATATATCCCCTGCCACACCGGCTTCTGCTTCATTTGCCAGTGCCATAAAGACGATCATCATTGCTGATGCCGCCATGGGAATCGACAATGTATTAGCCATTGCCGGGGCTTCCCACGGCAATATCCTCCTCGTCTTCATAGGACTGGTCATCAGTATTCCCATTGTCGTTTGGGGCAGTCAGCTCATCGCCCGCCTCATGGATCGTTTTCCTTGGCTCGCCACACTTGGGGCTTCTCTATTAGCCTATACTTCTGCGTCCATGATACTGCACGACAAAATAATTGGCTCGCTGCTGCAGCCCCTTCCATGGGCAGACTATCTGCTGCCCATGTGTTTTATCGGGGCAATTCTCCTGTATCAAAAAAAGATATCTGCATAATAAAAAAAGATTGGTGCATGCTGATGAAATACGCGCCAATCTTTTTTATGCTAACCGCTGATAATTTCTATAATATCTACTTTTGTCGTATTGCTGTTGATTTTTTTTTCATATCGTTTTAGCAAAAACGCGCCTATCAACCCGCCAACAATCATTCCTGCAAACGCAGTTAATTCGCTGGTATATCCATAGCTGCTGCCAAACCAATAGCCAAAAATTCCCCAAATGATGATAAATGCCAGCGGCATGCCAAAACACATGATACCGCCAACAGCCACTTTATCTTCCGGTATATTAAATTTAACAAACTGCCCTTTTTTTGCCCCAATCGTATTGACTGCATCGATAACGACATTGTTGTCACACATGCTGTCACTGCAGGGTGTATATAAATTATTGCGGTTGGTCTGTACTTTGGCCAGCCCGTTTTCATATACCGTTTCTACAATTCCTGTTCCAGTTCTCATCGTTCTTCTCCTTCTGTCACCCTATACGACATATGATATTTCTTTTATTATACCCCACTTTATTTATACTGAATAGGTGTATTTTAGCAGCAGCGGAGAGATTTTCTTGACAGTTTCTGTTATACTATAAGTGTCCCAACGGACTAATAGCTGAGATATAAAGGAGTGACATACGATGGCAATTACCATTACAAACGAAAATTTTCAATCGGAAGTTATAGAATCCATGGTTCCTGTTCTTGTCGATTTTTGGGCAGCTTGGTGCGGTCCCTGTCAGATTCTCTCGCCCGTCGTGGATGAAATTGCATCCTCTCATCCGGAAATAAAAGTCTGCAAGATTAATGTCGATGAACAGCCTCAGCTGGCACAGACTTTTGCCGTCAATGCAATTCCTACGCTTCTCATTTTCAAAAAAGGCAAGGTCGTTCAGCAACTAATCGGCGTTCAGCCTAAAAGCACGATTCTTGCTGCACTCGTATAGAAAGAAGGTATTTATATGTACACATATCAGCCCGAAGGCGTTTGTTCCAAAGCAATCCATTTCGACATTCAAAACGGCGTCATCAAAAACGTCTCCTTTATTGGCGGCTGTCCCGGAAATTTACAGGGCATCAGCCGTTTGGTAGAAGGCATGACTCCCAAGGATGCAATTTCCCGACTCGAAGGCATTCGTTGCGGCGGCAAATTGACATCCTGTCCAGATCAGTTTGCCAAAGCACTGAAGCAGGCACTGGCAGAACAATAAGACAACAATGAAAAAGGTTCACCGGTTATATCACTTATAACACGATGAACCTTTTTTATATAGCAGTCCATTTAAAATCATTTATATTTTACGCTGCATTTTTAATCACTTGTATGGGATGCAGCCACCATCATTTTAGCTTCTGCTTCAGCAGCAATTGTCCCATCTTCATGGAGTACCCTTCCTTTTGTAACATACAAGCGGCCGCGATGTAAAACAATCCAGCCTTCTACCTTGACGGTTTCACCAATGCGTACGGCACTGCGAAAACGAATATCTAATTTAGCTGTATAAGCCGGGATGCCTGCAGCATGAAATACATAATCACCCATGACTTCATCCAGCAGCGTACTGGTAATGCCACCATGCATCCTGTCTCCATAGCTTTCTAAGTCTTTGCGCGCTGTAAAATATGCACAGCATATGTCGCCCTCTATTTTCATATCCAGCTTTAACCCAATCGGATTATCCTTACCGCAGCCAAAACACCAATTTGTTTCTCTCGCTGTATCTTCATTTGCATTCATGCGACAACACTCCTTTTTTTTGGCATTTTGATTATTATACATCAAATTTAATCTCTAGAATAGAGTACCGCATCATATAATTTTTAGCAATAATTGAAAAAATATCTCGTTTATATATTGACATTGATTTGCATTCTTGGTATAGTGTTACCATAAACGGAAAGGAACGGAGGATGCATATGAATATCGATGCCATATTAGTAAATCACTGTTCTCCTACATTAGCCGGATTAAAAATGGGCGCGCTTCTTTGCCTCCCCCGTCAAGAATCCCTCGTAGAATACCAAAACTTACTTGATAATTATAATCATAAGTATAATTCAAAAGGGCTTCATTTTCGCATTTTATATTGTTGTCCCCAGCGTACACTGCTGTATATATATCGACCAGCCATGGTAGAAGCGTATGTCAACCAACCTAGGATTCAAAAATTCTTAAGACGGTTTGGCTATGAAGAATCATGTTCTCTCAACACCATGCTGGCATACTTATCCTATCGGTTTCGCCAAGGAGGATGTTTTCCTCATGAATCCGGAATTTTTCTGGGCTATCCCTTGGAAGATGTCTATGGTTTCATCGTCAACAGAGGAAACCATGCCAAACTATGTGGCGAATGGAAAGTATACGGAGACGCTGCCAAAGCATCTCATCTATTTCATCAATATGAATGCTGTCGGCAGGATTATATCAACCGGTTCACTGTTGGGACAGCCCTAGAATCGCTCATTGTAGCATAAGGAGGAATTTAATCATGGTAGAAATTGTATATTGGAGTGGCACAGGCAATACAGAAGCTATGGCACAGGAAATTGAAGCAGCTGCAAAAGATGCAGGTGCTGACGTTGAATCTGTTCGTTTTGAAGATACAAGCGTAGATGCCGTAGCTGGCAAAGACGTTATCCTGCTTGGCTGCCCGGCAATGGGTGCTGAAGAATTGGAAGACAGCGTTGTTGAACCGTTCTTCACGGCATTAGCTCCCAAGTTAAACGGCAAAAAAGTTGGTTTGTTTGGCTCTTACGGCTGGGGTACCGGTGATTGGATGGATACGTGGAAACAACGTACAGAAGAAGCCGGCGCAACAGTCATCGGCACTGCCATTGTCAATGAAACACCTAATAATTCTGAAGAATGCGCAGCACTTGGCAAAGCAGCTGCACAAGCTTAACTGAAATTCCCCTTTTCAGTTCATTCATACCTCTCTAAAATATAAGAAAGAGCAACGATTATTCTGCCAATCGTTGCTCTTTTCTATTTTAGGCATGCCCTGTACAATAAAATATGCTAGAATAAGGACATCAAGGAGGATTTATGCACTATGTTCAATTTATTTAAAAAAAATGACACTCATAAAAAAACATATTTTGCTTCACCCTTCACAGGAGAACTGCATCCTATTACCGATGCCCCGGATGAAACATTTGCCAGCAAAATGACCGGCGACGGCTTTATGGTATACCCGACAGACGGCACAGTATACGCTCCTGCTGACGGCAAAGTAACCTTTGTTTTTGATACTAAGCATGCCGTAGGACTGACTGCCGCTGACGGCACAGAATACATGCTGCATATCGGTATCGATACCGTAAAGCTGCAGGGACAGGGATTCACTATATTTGTAACAGACGGTCAACAGGTAAAAAAAGGCGACAAACTCCTGGAATTTGACAACGAATTTGTCAAAACACACGCTGCCTCCAATGCCTGCCTGTGTCTTTTTACCGACACAGAGAAAATAAAAACAGTCCATATGGCTGCCGAAGGTACAATTCATGCCTTAGATACCGCTGTTTGGTTCTAATTAAGAAACGATACGACTATAACTCTTTATCTTTCAAAAAAAATTTACAGGGCTGCATCAAAAGGAAATTCATTTGTCCATTTTGCTGCAGCCTTTTTATTATGGCATTGTAAAGCGCTTAGTTGACAGCATTACGATTTTTTTCTGCAAACTTCAAAATTAAAACTAAAAAAGGATTATTGCATGATGATGAAACACTTCATGCGATAATCCTATCCGTATGGTGGAGATAAGGAGGATCGAACTCCTGACCTCTTGCATGCCATGCAAGCGCTCTCCCAGCTGAGCTATACCCCCATGATATATGTACTGCTTTTCATGACATTTATCATATCACAGATGCATTATTTTATCAATACCTTAATACATGTAATGTTTTTTCTGTTTTTTCCTTAATTTATTGATGTTATTTCAAATAATATGATAAAATATATGTATAGACAGATAGAATGGGGGGATTTTAGTCATCAAACAGGCTTTATACTGTATGACGAAAGGGGGAATTGTACTATGAATAATGAAAAAACGCTCTTGCTGCAATTAAGTCATCATATTTTATATTCTTACTTTGAAAAAAATGATTTGGAACCGCTTCTGTCATCACTAGCAGAAGACGTCGTTTGGATAGGTACGGGAAAGCACATGTGCCTGACAGGCTACGCCGCCGTATTCAATGCCTTTGCCGAGGGAAAAGAACAGCTCGTGCCCTGCGTTATTCAATATGAACGGCATCTGATTCGGTCCTTGGGGGCAGATTATTGGCTTTGCCAGTATACATCGGAAATAAAAACGAAATCCTCTACTGCGCTCTATTTGAATGAACATCAGCGCTGCGTCTTTATTTTCCGCCGCAACCCGGCAGCCCGCAATCATACGGGATGGGAGCTGGCTTATCTCTATACATCGTTATCATTTAATCCGTTAAAAGAGAACGAGTTATTTGCCGTCGACTACGGCAGCCGCAATTTTAACTGGCTGCATCATCGGCAAACGCCGCTGTCACCGCGCGAGCTAGCCGTTGCCAAGTTGGTGGCAGAAGGCCGAACAAACAAAGAAGTCGCAGCCATGCTTCATGTCGCAGAAATCACGATTAAAAAGACATTAAGCCGCTTATATAAAAAATTAGGTATTACCAACCGCACGGCTTTAACGCAGTATATATCTCAGAAGTAACCACCGTATCTGCCGTAATTCGTCCTGCAGATGGATACCATTTTATTTTGTCATCATGCTGGGTAATTGGTGTATCTTTTCAATATATCTGTATTGTAGTACAATAGATAGTGTTAACATAATCAGATGTTATATAAGGAGGACACACCCATTATGGCTCATGTAAATGAAAACTATTTGAAACTCCCAGGCAATTATTTATTTGCTACCATTGCAAAAAAAGTTGCCGAATTTTCTAAAGCACATCCTGATGCAAATATCATTCGTCTCGGCATTGGCGACGTTACGCGTCCGCTGGCTCCGGCTATTATCGATGCAATGCATAAGGCAGTCGATGAAATGGGCAAAGCGGAAACATTCCGCGGCTATGGCCCGGAACAAGGATATGATTTCCTGCGCGAAGCTATTATCAAAGGCGATTACGAAACACGCGGCATTCACCTCGATACAGATGAAGTATTCGTTGGCGACGGCGCTAAAACAGACGTTGCCTGCATTCAGGAAATTTTCGGCAGTGATTTGAAATTTGCTGTTGCAGATCCTGTATATCCGGTATATCTCGATTCCAACGTAATGAGCGGCCACACGGGTGACTGGAACGAAGAAAAAGGCATCTATGACGGTGTCGTATACCTTCCCTGCTCTCCGGAAAACGGCTTTAAAGCAGAACCGCCGACAGAAAAAGTGGATATCGTATACCTCTGCAACCCGTCTAACCCTACGGGCACGGCAATGACTACTGAAGAATTGACAAACTGGGTCAAAGCAGCTAAAGAAAACAACTTCATTATCATTTATGATTCTGCATATGAAACATATATTACAGAACCCAACGTTCCGCACAGCATTTTTGAAATTGAAGGGGCTAAGGAAGTCGCTATCGAACTTCGCTCTTACTCCAAATGCGCCGGTTTTACAGGTACGCGCTGCTCGTAC
Organism: Megasphaera sp. UBA5897; assembly: GCA_002431345.1. Classification (GTDB taxonomy): domain Bacteria; phylum Bacillota; class Negativicutes; order Veillonellales; family Megasphaeraceae; genus Megasphaera. Next base: position 17,208 of record DJEN01000054.1, read on the forward strand.
GTCGTCGTTCCTAAAGTTTGCGTAGCCTATAAAAAAGACGGCACAGCTGTAGAATTAAATCCGCTTTGGAACCGCCGCCAGTGCACGTTCTTCAACGGCACTCCGTATGTTGTACAGCGCGCTGCAGAAGCATATTACAGCCCGGAAGGTCAGAAACAATGCCTGGCTGATGTCAACTACTATATGGAAAATGCACATATCATCCGCGACGGTTTGACCAAAGCAGGCTATACCGTATACGGTGCTACCAATTCTCCGTATGCTTGGGTACAGACACCTAACGGCATGAAGAGCTGGGATTTCTTTGATTTGCTTCTTGAAAAAGCAAACGTTGTTACAACGCCGGGTGTCGGCTTTGGCCCGCACGGTGAAGGGTATTTGCGTCTGACCGCTTTCGGTACCAAAGAAAATACAATCGAAGCTGTAAAACGTATTGCTGATTTAAAATTATTAAAATAAAAGGTGGTTTAACCATTGAGTACCAATCTGGAAGTCGGCATTGTCGGCTTGCCGAACGTCGGCAAGAGTACTTTGTTCAATGCCATTACCAAAGCAGGTGCAGAAGCTGCCAATTACCCTTTCTGCACCATCGAACCAAATGTTGGGGTCGTTGAAGTCCCAGACAAACGTATCCAAATACTGACGGATATGTATCATCCTAAAAAGACTATTCCTGCTGTCATGCGTTTTGTCGATATTGCAGGCTTAGTAGCCGGCGCCTCTAAAGGTGAAGGCTTAGGCAACAAATTTCTCAGCCACATTCGTGAAACCGATGCTATTGCCGAAGTAGTACGCTGCTTTGAAGATTCCAACATCACACACGTAGACGGCTCTATTGACCCGATTCGCGATATAGAAACCATCAACACGGAACTCTGCCTGGCTGACTTGGAAACGACGCAAAAACGCGCCGACCGCATTGCCAAAGTGGCACAGTGCGGTGATAAAGCAGCAAAAGCAGAATATGCTGTCATTAAAAAAGTACTGACAGCGTTGGAAGACGGCGAACCAGCCCGTAAAGTAGGACTGACAAAAGATGAACTGCCGCTCATCAAAGAACTCAATCTGCTAACCTTGAAGCCCATCATCTACATTGCAAATGTTTCAGAAGATGAAGCCGGTGACCCGCATGCGAATACCAATGTCAAACGGGTTGAAGAATATGCGTCTAAAGAAGGCGCACAGGTCGTTGCTGTTTCTGCTAAAATCGAAGCAGAAATCGCCGAACTCCCTGACGATGAAGCAGCTGTCTTCTTGGAAGAATTAGGCCTTTCTGAATCCGGTTTGGACCGTCTGATTAAAGCCAGCTATTCTCTGTTGGGGCTGATTAATTTCTTCACAGCCGGTGCTGATGAAGTCCGTGCCTGGACGATTGTCAATGGTACCAAAGCCCAGAAAGCTGCTGGCAAAATCCATACGGATATTGAACGCGGCTTTATTCGTGCCGAAATTGTCTCTTATGAAGATTTAATTGCCTGCGGCAGTGAACAAGCCGCCAAGGAAAAAGGACTTGTCCGTTTGGAAGGCAAAGATTATATCATGCAGGACGGCGACGTCACGTATTTCCGTTTCAACGTATAATTTGAATTACCTGTAATACAAAAAATACAAAAAAGAGAGTCTGGCATGTTGTTAAAACCATTCATGCCAGGCTCTTTTTGTAATGTACACGATTATTCCGTTTCTTCGTCTTGATTTGGATTTCTTTTATCCGATACACCTACAATATAATCCATAGAAACATGATACATCTTAGCTAAGACAATCATTTTTTCTATCGATATTTTTCGTTTTCCCAGTTCATACATGCCATATCCAACTTGCGAGCATCGCAATATCTTCGCTACATCAGCCTGTGACAATTTGGCTTCCTGACGAAGGGGCTTCAATCGACTGTAAAATTTCATTGCATCACCTATTTCGTTTTTTCTACAAGTCACCTAATCCAGTCTTTATATTTTACAATATTTTTTTCTTTTTCGCTATATCGTATACCTAAAAAAGATAAGAAGACACAAAAAAACAGCAATGCCGTTACTTTTCGCATTGCTGTTTTTGGATAATACATTAGTCTATATCAACTAATTTTCCCGGATTCATAATATCGTTCGGGTCCAACGCTTTCTTAATGGCCTTAATAACATTCAATTCTGCTTCCGGCGTGCAAAGCGCAAATTCTTCTAACTTCTTGAAGCCAATGCCGTGTTCACCGGACATCTTGCCGCCCAGTGCATATACCCGCGGAAAGAGATCGCGATGGAATGCTTTAATCTTTTCAAACCATTCTTCCGGCGTCAATCCTTTGGCATTCAACGGCAGTACATGGATGTTGCCGTCGCCAATATGGGCAACTGTAACACAGTACAGGTCATATTTTTCACGCAGTTCCGGAATCTGTTTTGTAATATCCGGAATTTTATCGAGAGGTACGACAAAATCTTCTGTCTGGAACATTTTATCGACGTCACGGGCTGCTTCGGCAAACTGTTTGCGCAGTTTCCAAATACGTTTATCCGCTTCAAATTCATCAATGGAACCATTGGCTTCTGCCAAATCGCAGAGCTGTTCCATTTTGCGGTCCGAATCATCTTCACTGAAGGATTCTACAGTAACGATAACATAATCGCAGCCATCATCTACATGCGGCATCGTCATGTCAAGGAATTTGCAGGTCATTTTCAACGCTTCGTTGTCCATGAATTCGATACTGGTCGGGTCAATGCCGGCTTTTAAAATTTTATTTGGCAGCGCAAAGGCTTCTTCATCCGTCTTAAAGACACAAACCATATTGAAATTGTACGGAGGCATCGGACGGAGTTTGACTGTAACTTCTGTAATAATTCCCAATGTGCCTTCAGAACCGGCAAAAAGTTGTTCTAAGCAAAGACCGGTAGAACTCTTTTTGAGGCGCGCACCAGCAGTCAAAATATCGCCGGTCGGCGTAACGACTTTCAAGCTGTAAATCTGATGACGGGTTGTACCGTATTTGACAGCTTTATTGCCGCCGGCATTATTGGCTACATTGCCGCCAATCATGCTGCTGTCAGCACTGGACGGATCCCCTGCATACAACAAGCCGTGTTTAGCTGCTTCCCGCTGTAAATCACCGGTAATAACACCTGTCTGGCAAACCGCATACATATTGTCGGCATCTAACGTAAGGATTTTATTCATCCGTTCCAATTCCACAACGATGCCGTGGTATACCGGAATAGCCCCGCAGGCAACGCCGGAACCTGCAGACCGCGGTGTAATCGGAACCAAGTATTTATTTGCTAATTTAACGATTTCTGCAACTTCTTCTGTTGAACCCGGAAAAACTACGACTTCCGGTTTATGAAAATAATGAGAGTTTCCTTCTTCATCTGTCTGATAGGCTGTCAAATAATCGTCATCTGTTTTGACATATTTTTTGCCTACTACGTTTCGTAAATCATCCAGTAATTCCGGTGTAACCGGATTATATTTTTTTGCCATGGATACACGCTTCCTTCCTCTATCTGCCTATAACGTTTTAGTATAGCCATTGTCTATAGATTTTCTCTCACTAGCGATGAAGACAGTATAACACTAAAAAAAAGCTTGTAAAGAGCCGTTGCAGGCTTTTCTGCTTCCATAGGCAAAAGGGCTAAACAGGCAGACCCAGGGGCAAGCGTGATAATTCCTAACAGTTTTACGTTTTACGATTCTTCATGTCAAAATGGCATATATTTCTTTAGCATATTTTAATATGCCCATACGTTATTCGTCAGCAAGTTCTTCCCATTTTTCGTAGTACTCATCCAGTTTTTGCTGCGTATTTTCGTATGACTGCGTTAGTTCTACCATCTTATCGGCATCTGTTTGGTTTTCGGCTTGATTCATCTGCACTTCATACATTTTCAGCGTAGCTTCCAACTCAGCAATCTTCATTTCAATCTTTTCCAATTTGGCTGCTTTTCCATACGAAGATTCCTTCTTTTTAGGAAACGGTGCGCTCATTTCGGTCTTAGAAATGGACTTCGCCGACACAGTCGTCTGCGCTTTTTTATCAGTATGCGGCGCAGCTACTTGTTCTGCTTCCCTTTCAGCCAGCTCCTGGGCCGCCAAATCTGCCGCTTCTTTTTCTTTTTCGCGGTAATAGGTATAATTACCCAAAAATTCTTTTAATTTTTTATGTTCTAACACTAATGTCCGCTTCGTGATTTTATCCAAAAAATAACGGTCATGCGATACTACCAGATACGTGCCGCCAAATTCCTGCAGTGCTTGTTCCAATACTTCACGTGTAGGAATATCCAAGTGGTTCGTCGGTTCGTCCAGAATCAGGAAATTGGCACCTTGTAAGAATAATTTCAACAGGGCGACACGCGCTTGTTCTCCGCCGCTCAGACTGTCAATCACTTTGAATACGTCATCGCCCCGGAACAGGAAACGACCCAATACGGCCCGTGCTTCGTCTTCACTAAAAGAGAAGTCATTCATAATTTCTTCCAAAATAGTCCATGCCCCGTGCAAATCCGTATGTTCCTGGGCAAAATAGCCAATATGCACACGGCTTCCCAGCGTAATATGACCACTGTCGGCTTTTATTTCACCCATAATCATGCGAATCAGCGTCGTTTTGCCGGCACCGTTGGGGCCAATCAGCGAAACCGATTCACCACGCCGCAGCAGCAGTGACAAATGATCGAACAGCTGCCGGTTGGCAAAGCCGCCGCAAATATCATCCAAGACCAATACTTTTTGGCCGCATTCTTCAGCCGGTGCAAACTGAAAGTGAAGAGAAGCAGTTTCCGGTGAAAGTTCAATGCGTTCCAATCGATTTAATTGAGACTGCCGTCCCCGCGCCTGTTTCGCTTTAATGCCGGCTTTATACTTGCGGATATATTCTTCTGTTTCATGAATATGTTCCTGCTGTTTGCGGTATGCACTTTCCAGTGCTTTGCGCCGTTCCCGGCTTTGGGCAATATAGCGGGAATAGTTGCCTTTATATTTGGTCACTTTGCCGTGATCTAATTCCAAAATTCCCGTCGCAACTCTGTCTAAAAAATAACGGTCATGCGACACAATCAGGATGCCGCCGCCATAAGACAGCAAATACCCTTCCAGCCATTCCAGCATATCCATGTCCAAATGGTTGGTCGGTTCATCCAAAAACAAATAATCCGGCCGCCGTACCAATGCCTTGGCCAAATTGATCCGCGTCTTTTGTCCGCCGGAAAACTGCTGTACCGGCCGATCCATATCTTCTTCTGTAAATCCCAGCCCATGAATAATTTTTCGTGACATGGACTCATATTCATAGCCGCCGAGCCATTCAAACCGTTCCTGCATGCGCGCGTAGCGGTTCATCAGCGTTTCATCCTCAGGATGAACCTGCATATCTTTTTCTACTTGTTTCAGCTGTTCTTCCAAACGCATGACATCTTTCCATGCATTCGTTACAGTCTGCCGCAGCGTAACATCATCTGCAAAGGTAATGTCCTGCTGCAGATAGCCAATAGTTTCCCCTTCTGATACGGCAAACACGCCGGCATCATATTCTTCTTCCCCCATCAAGCATTTGAGGAGCGTCGATTTACCGGCGCCGTTGGCGCCAATCAGGCCAATCCGTTCACCGCGGCGGATTTCAAACGTCACATCTTTGAATACGGTATGTACGCCAAACGATTTGGCGAGCTTTTGTACTTTTATACTTCCCATGAAAAATTCCTCTCTTATCCATGTATCATTGCTAATTTTTTCAACGCTTTATTATACCACAAACCACACGGTTCCTGCTTGCCGCCGCTGCTGTATCCCTGTGTTATCCACGTCTGCATACTTCATGCAAATACGTCTTGGTAAAAAAACTGTACTGAATTGACAACACAGCCCTTGACAGACTGTCTGCACCTGTGTATAATTTGCTTTGCAAATAACAAAACAGTGTTGATTGGGAAAAGTAATAGCTGCAGCGAACATTACAGAGAACCTGCTGATTTGGTGCGAAGCAGGATGAACGCGCGTTATGAATATCACCCAGGAACTGCCTGCTGAACAGATAGTAAGTAAGCGTGGCCGTGTGACAATCGTTATCTTGTCAGGCATTGAACGCAGCGTTGTTGCGGTGATGTCTATAAAGAGGTCGGATAATACCGGCAATAAGAGTGGTACCGCAGAGTTTACGCTTTGTCTCTTCAATGAAGAGGCAAAGCTTTTTTTTATTACTCCAGAATCAAGACGTTTGTTATTTGGTATCTTGTATTATCTTTATTTTACTGGAGGTTTACTATTATGATGAAATTTGTAACGAAACTGAGTGCTTTTGTCGGAAAAAATCTAACTTGGCTTGTGCTGCTTGATATTGTTGCAGGCTATTTTCTGCCTTCAGCATTTACCTGGTCTGTAAAAAACACCGTGCCCCTTCTTGGCGTTGTCATGTTCGGCATGGGCATGACACTGCATGCGTCTGATTTTCGTCTTGTCCTGCAGCGTCCCAAAGAAGTCCTCATCGGCACCGTATGCCACTATACTATCATGCCTATCGTCGCCTACGCTTTGGTATTGGGATTCGGTTTGTCACCGGAACTCGCCGTCGGCATGGTTTTATTAGGCTCCTGCCCCAGCGGCACGGCGTCTAACGTCATGGGCTTTTTAGCTAAAGCCGATGTGCCTTTATCCGTTTCCATCACCACCGTTTCCACGCTGCTTGCCCCTATCATGATGCCTTTCTTAGTCTGGGCATTGGCCGGTCAATGGGTCACTGTTTCCTTCGTAGCCATGGCAATGACTGTTATGAAAGTTATCTTAGTTCCGTTATTTTTAGGTCTGTTGGTTCATCGCCTGATCGGTGAAACCTATTTGGCACAGATGCAGAAAGTTCTCGTTTTGGTATCTGCGTTTGCCGTTCTTTCTATTCTCGGCGGCGTAGTTGCTGTCAACGGTGCCAAAATCGTTTCGCTTGGCATCTTCATGGTACTCCTCGTTTTGGCACACAATCTTTTCGGCTTTGCACTGGGCTATTTCGTTACCGGAAAATTGGGTATGGGCAAAAAACAGCAGCATTCTGTTACGTTGGAAGTCGGCATGCAAAACGATGCCTTGGCATTATCCATCGCTTCCGTATATTTCGCTCCGGCTGTTGCCATCCCGGCTGCTGTCGGTGCGGCTATCCATCAAATCACTGGCTCTTTGCTTGCAGGCATTTTTGCCCGTCATATGGATGCCTATGAAGCCAAACAACAAGCTGCTGCTCAAAAAGAAATGCAGCCTGCACCGGTTGCCGGCCATTAAGATTGCATAAAGAATGGTGCTGAGATTCATGCAAAAAACAACGTGTATCTCTCAACTATCATGGGATACGCAGTATGATGCCGCATCAAATAAAGCGATGCGGCATTTTTTATGGCTGAAAAGCAGATATATAAAACGAACAGCAGTTAGTCTTTGCGGGCCAACTGCTGTTCGTTTTATCTGCATCATATTTAATGTATTATATTATAATCTTGCAATCAGTTCTTTCAAATCAGCCGTTTTAAAATCGGAAAAATCCGGTTTTTCTTTTAATACGGCCAGTACGTACGCCAAAGCGCTTTCTACGCCTGTCACCAAGCCCTTTTCGCCAATATCAAATTTGGCGTTGTGATGATTGGCACCGCTGCCGACTTCCGGGTCATTAATGCCGGTAAATGCCAAGATGCCGGGATATATTGCCAGTGCTGCGCCAAACGTTTCTGAAGCCATCCAATGTGCTGTCGGGTACAGAACATCTTCGCCCAACGTCTTTGCAATAGTATTTCTAGCCAATGCAGCACATGTTCTATCATTCATCGTAACTGGCAGAAACTGTTCTTCTTTTATTTCTGCAGTAACGCCGTATTCTTCGCATACATGATCCAATATCTGATGGAATTTTTTACTGAAAAATTCGCCGTCGTTGTTGTCAAAGAAACGGCATGAACCGGCAAAGGTCAAGAACGGCGGAATAATATTCGGTTCCTGCCCAGCCTGCAGTGAGCCAAAAGAATAGGTCAGGCAGTGATCCGGCGATACAGCACGCATGCGCAAAGACTGCAGTGCTGCCCCAAAGGCAATAAAGGCATCAATCGGATTGATAGACAAATCCGGACGCGAACCATGACCGCCCTTACCGTTCAGCCGGACGCGGAAGAAAAACGCGCCGGACATAACGCCATCATCGAGCACAGCCATTTTTCCCACCGGGATATCCCAGCGAACATGCGTAGCATAACAAGTATCCACATGAATCCCCTGGTCCTGTATATACTGCAGTAAATGTTTGCCGCCCCGTTCGCCAAATTCTTCGGCCTGTTCAAACATGAGAATCACTTTGCCTTCCCATTCATCCGTATGTTCTGCCAAAATTTTACCTTCCGTAAGCAGCATAGCTATATGACCGTCATGGCCGCAGGCATGACTGTACCCCTCATTTTTAGATACGGCAACTTTGGGTTTGGATAAATTGACAGTATCTTCCTGTACAGGCAAGGCATCTATATCGGCACGCATAAGTACCGTATACCCCGGCTTGCCGCTGTCAATCGTTGCCAAAATCCCGCCGCGAGGCACGCGAACGCAGGATAGCCCCATCTGCGTCAATTTGTCTTCGATATAATCCATCGTCTTAAATTCTTGCTGCGAACCTTCCGGATATTCATGGAAATGACGACGCGCTGCAATCAGCTCAGGCACTTCCGCTTCTACATATTTTTTAATATCCATTATAATCTCCCCCTCATGGTGTTACACCTATAATTATTTTCATTATAGAATGGTACCTAAGGACCGTCAATCCTTTTGGCACTATTCAAACTATTATTAATCATTGCTAATTAACGACATTGTCCATTGACAACTATAAGTGGAATGCGTAGGATAAGTATGTTCACTATTTTTTATTGTACGAATCAGCAAGGAGGACTTTCTTATGAAAGAATTATCCAGAAAAATGCCGCTTTTTACGGAATCGGTCATTCGCCATATGACCCGTATCTCCGATGAATGCGGCGCAATCAATTTATCCCAGGGATTTCCAGACTTCGACCCACCCAAACCGATTTTAGATCGGCTGGCCCAAGTAGCTTATGAAGGGCCTCATCAATATTCTGTCACTTGGGGCGCTGAAAACCTGCGTCAGGCAATTGCAGAAAACCGCACGCATCAGTTGGGCATACCCATTAATCCCAACGAAAATATCGTCGTTACCTGCGGCAGCACCGAAGCCATGATGGCCTCTGTAATGGCTATCGTCAATCCCGGAGAAAAAGTAATCGTCTTCTCACCGTTTTATGAAAACTACAGTGCCGATGCGATTCTTTCCGGTGCCGAACCTATTTACGTGCCGTTAGTACCACCGGAATTTAATTTTGATCCGGCAGTGCTGGAAGATGCATTCAAACAAAATCCAAAAGCCATTATTATCTGCAATCCGTCCAACCCGTGCGGCAAAGTATTTACGCGCAGTGAATTGGAATTTATTGCCACACTCGCTAAAAAGTATGATACCTATGTCATTACGGATGAAGTATATGAATATATCCTCTATAAGCCAAACGTGCATACCTATTTTTCTACGCTGCCCGGCATGTTTGAACGAACAGTCAGCTGCAATTCCCTTTCCAAAACCTATTCTATTACCGGCTGGCGCCTTGGCTATGTTCTTGCTCCGCCCAACATCATTGACTGTGTTAAAAAAGTGCATGATTTCTTGACAGTCGGCGCTGCCAGTCCCCTGCAGGAAGCAGCGATTGTCGGGCTCAAATTCCCGCAGTCTTATTACGACGATTTACAAGAACTATATACCAAAAAACGCAACCTGTTCTGCGACGGCCTGACTCGTTTGGGAATCCGCCACACAAAACCGCAGGGCGCCTACTATGTACTGGTCGATATTTCGGAATTCGGCTGGGATGATGACACGGCATTTTGTGAAGAAATGACCCGTAAAATCGGCGTGGCTGCCGTTCCCGGTTCCTCATTCTTCCGTGAACCAGTCAACAACCTCATTCGACTGCATTTTGCCAAAAGCGAAGATATGCTCAATGAAGTATTGAATAGGTTGGAAAATTTAAAATCGTTAAAAAAATAACAGCAGCAGGCTGGCATATAAACGGGTTCCGCTTATATGCCAGCCTTATTTTGGTATAAAAAGCAATTTTTTGTATATTTTCTCTTGCCATTTTATGATACACTTCCCATATATTATCATATTGCAGAATAGGAGATGTATTTATGAAAAAATCAATATTGTATGTACTTGCCATATTGACATTGCTGTGGAGCTGTATGACAGCAATACCTGTACAAGCTGCCATTACACCGGACTATGAAGTCAAGTTTTTACTGGATTCCCAACGTGTATTAGACGCTTTCCATTCTCTCAATGTACAAAGCCAGACTTTCTTTCATGTACTGGAAGAACCGTCTGACGTACAGGTGCAGTATATAGACACACAGCAGCATGATTTTTCTCAAGCAGGCTGGACACAGCGCATGCGTCATAAAGAAGGAAAAAACAAACTGGAAATCACATACAAAAAACGGTATCCCATTGCCAATGGTGACATAGCCAGTGCGTTACAGCAAGCCGCACAAGATGGCTTTTCCCAAACAGATACACCCTATAAAGCACAAATTGACTGGGGATACCGCAATATGACACTGAGTCTGAGCTATACGCAAAAAATTCCCGGCTTCACCGCACTGCCTTCTGCTGCACAAGCCAGGAAACTAGCAGCTGCCCGCATGCCGGCAGAAGAATTGCAAACCGTATCGTTAGCAAAAGAAGGAACTGTCTACGGCCCGTTAACATATCAAAAGTATGCCGGAACGCTTGCCGGGCAGGCTGTTGATATCGAAGTTTGGCCAGTCCCTAATACCTCAGAGTACATTGCCGAACTTTCTTTTAAAGCTCCGACCTATGCAGACGCCGTCAAAAAGCGAAAAAAAATTCAACAATTATTGGAAACACAGCAAATCGTAAAAGCAGAAGATTCATTAAAAACAACAAAAATCTTAAATTCCACTTCCAATTTGTAAAAAACAAGGATGATGCACAGTTTTTTCACCATGATGCATCATCCCTGTTTATTTTTTCACTTATTCAGCCGGTACGATCGTACCTTTGTATTTTTCATCAATAAACTGTTTTACACCATCCGAATGGAATAATTCAGCAATTTTCTTATACGTTTCATTGTCTTTGTCTTTGCTGCGCGCAGCAAGAATCATAACGGCCAGCGGTTCATCCTTAGGTTCTAAGTAAATGCCCTGTTCTTTGACGTTCAAGCCTGCGCTCATGACATAATTCATCGTAATAACCGCTGCATCTACATCGTCCAAACTGCGGGGCAGCTGAGCTGCTTCAATTTCTTTAAACTGTAAGTGTTTCGGATTGTCTACTACATCAGCAGGCGTTGCTTTAAATCCTACGCCGTCTTTCAGTTTGATAACGCCAGCACGCTGCAGCAATGCCAAGCCGCGGCCGCCGTTTGTAGGATCGTTAGGTATTGCTACGACAGCACCGTCCTGCAGCTGGTCTATACCTTTTACTTTATTGCTGTATACGCCCATGCGCATCAAAATCGTATTGCCGATGGCCGTCAAGTCCGTGCCGTTTTGTTTGTTGAAATTATCCAAAAACGGTTTATGCTGATAACTTACCAAATCGACATCACCGTCTGCTAATGCTTTATCCGGTGTAATATAGTCAGAAAATTCTACAACTTTAATTTTAATCCCCTGTTTTTCCGCTTCCTTGGCAACTGCTTCTACAACTTCAGCATGCGGACCTGCTGTCGCGCCGATTTTGATTTCTTTGTCCGGTTTGGCAGCAGACTGACTGCCGCTTTGACTGCCGCACCCTGCCAAGCTCAGCACCAGCACACTTGCCAATGCCAGCAGCATGATATACTTTTTTAACTTCATATAATATCCCCCTTATACAAAAATACCCTTCTGCCGCACAAAAAAACGCCATCCGCCCTGGACGGATGACGCACAATGGAAACAATACGTGTATCCATAATTCATCTGCCAGGTAACCCTGTTGGAATTGGCACCTTTCTGCATGCAGAAGGTTGCCGCAGCTTCATAGGGCCAGTCCCTCAGCTGCTCTCGATGATGGATAAAAGCAATTCACTTTTATGAACAAAATCATACACGCCTTTATGCTTCTTGTCAATAAATTTTATTTTTTTAATCTATTTTCTTCTATATACCGAATTACCATTTCTGCCGTTACGGTCATAAGTTCTGCGCAAGATACAGGGCCGCCGTTGGCAGGGCTTTTCAAGACGCGGCAACATGATACGTGAAAACGGTTCATCCATTGTTGATAAAATGCTTTCACGGGACCATTCATTTCCGGCTTGGTCTTTTCCTGCGGTTCAACCCGTCCGACCAAAGCTCCCAATACGAGACAGGCTCCATTCAAGGCACCGCAAATACAGCCGCTTCCGGCTACACCGCCGCCCATAACAGAAACCATGCGAAATACTTCTTCCGGCAGCTGTAAATCCAAATAGTCATTACATACTTTGACGACTGTTTCTGCGCAGTTATTGCCCTGTTGTTGATACTGGTGCGCTAATTCTTGAATTTCTTTCATCGTATACCCTCCTCTAAAATGTCTTTTGTTATTTTATTATACCATATTTAATACGGCATACATTTTTTTGCCGTCGCTGCTGCCGTTTCTATCGTATACGTAAAACACATACTACTGCATTAGTTATATGAATTCGTTATTTGGATAGAATACGTTTTTATGCTATACTTTTTGCAAGACAAATTTATATTATTTTTATCCAGAGTGGTGGAGGGACTGGCCCTATGAAACCCGGCAACCGGTATCTATCCGGTGCTAATTCCTGCGGAGTTGTTCCGAGAGATAAAGATATGCTGTATACCTCTTTTCTCGGATGAAAAGAGGATTTTTTATTTTTAGGAGGTCATAGGTATTATGAATCATTTCAAAAAATTAAGCATCTTAGCTGCATCTGCCTTGCTGGCTGTTACTGTATTAGCAGCTGGCTGCGGCAGCAATGCACCAACCGGCGGCAAAGAAGTATCCAAAAATACGACTATTACTGTCGGGGCCACGCCAGTTCCTCACAGTGAAATTTTAAATGAAATAAAACCACTGCTGGCCAAAGAAGGCGTTGATTTAAAAGTTGTCGAATTTACAGACTATGTAAAGCCAAACTTGGCATTAAACGATAAAGAATTGGATGCCAACTTCTTCCAGCATACGCCGTATTTAGACAAATTCAATGCGGAACGCGGCACCAAACTCAAAGCCATCTGCAAAGTACATGTCGAACCGATGGGCATTTATTCCCATAAAATCAAAGATTTAAAAGACGTTCCTGATGGTGCCAAAGTTGCCATTCCTAACGACCCGACAAATGGCGGCCGCGCCCTTCTCGTACTGCAGAGTGCCGGACTCATTGGTCTTAAAGACGGCGGCTCCATTACCTCTACCGTACAGGATATCGAAAAAAACGACAAGCATCTGCAATTTGTTGAATTAGAAGCCGCACAAGTTCCCCGTTCTGTCGATGATGTCGATATTGCTCTCATCAACACCAACTTCGGCATGGAAGCCGGATTCAATCCATTAAAAGATGCGCTCTTCCTAGAAGCGAAAGATTCACCTTACGCCAATGTATTGGTAATCCGTGAAGGCGATGAAAACCGACCGGAAATTCAAAAATTAGTCAAAGCCTTGCAGTCTCCGGAAGTCAAAAAATTTATCGAAGATAAATATGCCGGTGCCATCTTGCCAAGCTTCTAATTTTTAGCCCAAAGCCCAGTGAAAAAAGATATGTATATCTTTTTCACTGGGTTTTCATTTTCCCTAGCAGGTATTCATGATATAATACATGTATATTGCAGATTTCATTGCTTTACTGAAACACTGCATATATGACAGAAATGAACCTATTTCTGCATTATTACGATTACAAGGAGAGTTTTTATATATGCATACCAATACGCTATTTGCAAAAAAAACAGTTTTTTCTTTTGAAGTTTTCCCGCCCAAGCGCGATATGCCCTTGGATACCATTTACAACACGTTAGATGAACTCAGCCAACTGCACCCTGATTTTATTAGCGTTACATGCGGTGCCAACGGTCAAGGGGGCAATCGTACTGTCGAAGTCGCTTCTGCTATCAAACATACCTATGGCTGCGAAACGGCTGCTCATATGCCGTGCATTTATTTGACAGAAGAAGAAGCCTTGCATACACTGCAGGAATTAAAAGAAGAAGGAATTGATAATATTTTAGCTTTGCGTGGCGATGAAACACCAGGCAAAGAACGTGCTCATATTTTTGAACACGCCAGTGATCTCGTTGCCTTCATCAAAAAAAATGCGCCTGAATTCAACGTCATCGGCGCCTGCTATCCCGAAACACATACGGAAGCCAAAACACCGGCTGCAGATATTCGTCATCTCAAAACAAAAGTCGATGCCGGTGCCAGTGAATTGATTTCACAGCTTTTCTTTGACAATGCCATGTTTTACCGTTTTTTGGAACGGTGTGAAATTGCCGGTATTAATGTACCTATCGAAGCTGGTATCATGCCCGTTACCAACAAAAAACAAATTGAACGCATGGTATCCCTTTGCGGGGCTACGTTGCCTGTAAAATTCCAAAAAGCCATTGCTAAATACGGCGATAATAAAGAAGCCATGCTCGATATCGGCATTGCCTATGCTATCGACCAAATTGCCGACCTGTTGTCCAATGGCGTAGACGGCATTCATGTGTATACCATGAATAATCCCTATATTGCTAAAAAAATTACGGAAGCCGTTAAAAATTTACTCTAATATACATCCTATCAAAAAACCTCTTTGCTGTCTTACGGACAAGCAAAGAGGTTTTTGTATTTCTATTCGATTATTTACCGCCCAAATAGGCTGCTGTAACTTGTGGATTGGCCGCAACGTCTGCTGCTTTACCATTCAACACAATACGTCCTGTTTCCATGACATAGGCATAATCAGCAATCTGTAATGCCTTTTTGGCATTTTGTTCTACCAATAAAATTGTCGTGCCTTCTTTATTAATGTCTTGAATAACATCAAAAATTTCTTGTACGACAATCGGTGCCAACCCCATAGATGGTTCATCCAACAAGAGAAGCTTAGGCCGTGCCATCATAGCTCGTCCGATAGCCAGCATTTGTTGTTCCCCACCGGATAAGGTACCACTATATTGTGTTTTCCGTTCTAGCAATCGCGGGAATTTCTTATATACTTTCTGTATATCCTCTTCGATGCCTTGACGATCACTTCGTTGATACGCACCTAAATACAGATTATCTTCTACACTCATATTCTGCAAAACTTGCCGGCCTTCAGGAACCAATGAAATGCCTTCATGAACAACCTGATAGGATTTTTTATGTCCCAAACTTTTTCCTTGAAACATAACCGTTCCCTCTTTGGGTTTGATAATGCCCATAATCGATTTCATCGTCGTCGATTTTCCGGCACCATTGGCACCAATGAGGGATACAATCGCACCTTCCGGTACAGATAAGCTAATATCTTTTAATGCGATAATATTCCCATATCCGGCAACGATATGTTGTAATTCAAGCAGCATTACGCATCCTCCTTGCCTAGATAAGCTTCAATAACAGCTGGATTGTTCTGAATTTCTTTTGGCGTTCCTTCTGCCAGCTTTTGACCAAAATTAACAACCAAAAGGCGGTCACACAAATGCATAACCAAATTCATGTCGTGTTCAATCAAAATAATGCTGACATGGAATGTGTCCCGCAATCCGCGAATTAATGTACTAAGTCCTGCTGTTTCACTATCATTCATCCCGGCCGCCGGTTCATCCAACAATAATAATTTAGGATGCGTGGACATAGCACGGGCTATTTCTAATTTTCGCTGTTTACCATAGGGCAGGGAGGAAGCAATACTATCTAAATCTTCATCAAGTCCTACAAAATGCAATAATTTTTTTGCTTCTTCACGGGCTTTGCGTTCTTCTTCCCGTTGAGCTGGTGTATGGAATACACTCGCCCAAATGCCGGCATGCAGCTGTGTATGACAGCCAACCAAACAGTTTTCCAATACAGTCATTTGCGGGAACAAGCGGATATTTTGGAATGTCCGCGCAATACCCAATGCCGTAATTTGATGAGGCTTTTTCTTTTCAATCGATTGTCCTTGAAATAGAATATCCCCTTCAGTGACTTGGTATACACCCGTGATTAAATTGAACAACGTCGTTTTTCCTGCGCCATTCGGTCCAATCACACCATAAATCTGCCCTTCATCCACAGAAAAAGAAATATCAGAAGAAGCGGTAACACCACCAAATCGTTTGATGACATGCTGTACTTCCAATAGCATACTATACACCGTCCTTCCCATGGCTGCGGTGATGTCGCTGCGCTAACCGCCGCATAACATCATACGATAAAATACCATCGGGTCTGAACGCCATCAAGGCAACCAGCATAATACCGTACATAATATCACGGTATTCAGCCAAATCTCGCAACACTTCCGGCAAGATGGTCAAAATAACAGCCCCCAACGGAGAACCCCACATGACATTGCTGCCGCCAAATACGCAATACAGCAAAGCATCTACGACTTTATGCCACGAAAAATCAGTCGGGCTGATAAAGTTAGCCGTATGTGCAAATAAGGCACCGGCAAGACCGGCAAAAAATGCACTAAATAAAAAGGCGGCCATTTTATAATACACAACGTGAATGCCAGACAATTCAGCAGCATGTTCATCTGCTTTAATAGCGGCAAAGGCGCGGCCGATACGAGATTGTTCCAACCGATGCCAAAATACTAAAATAACGAGTACAATAATCAGTAATACAATACACATACCCAACTGACCAGCTGTCTGTGTATCCATTTCCAATGCATCAAGCAATCCTAAATCACTGGCAATATCACCAAGAGAACCGGTCATAGACGGAATACCGGATAAGCCCAATGCACCGTTGGTGATTTTTAAATTCAATGCCAAGACACGGACAACTTCGCCAAATCCCAATGTGGCAATCGCTAAGTACATACCACGAAGCCGTGTCGTCGGAATGCCGATAATCAAACCAACAACGGCAGCGACAAGACCGCCAATAACAATACTAATCGGCATGGGTACACCAGCCTGCATGGTCAAAATCGCAGAGGTATACGCACCAAAACTCATGAAACCAGCATTACCTAAGGATAATTGTCCTGTACTTAATGTCATATAAACGGATAATGCCAAAATACAGTTAATGCAGACAAAGACAAACACCTGCAGGACATATCCATTTAACAATTCGTCCATTACGGTCTGCCTCCTTTTCCTTTTTTGGAAAACAGCCCTTCAGGGCGTAAAAACAGGATAAGGATAATAATACCAAACGCAACAGCATCTCGATATGATGACGCCCCATAGGCAACACTGAATACTTCAGCAATACCTAAGATAAATCCGCCGGCCATAGCACCGCGAATGTTACCTAAGCCGCCCATGATAAGAACTGCCAAGCCTTTGAACCCCATAGTCATACCCATAGTCGGTTCAATCGCATTAAACGAAAGTCCTACAAGTACTCCAGCTGCTGCCCCCAATGCCGATGCAATCATCACAGTAAACGAAATGATACGGCTTGTATTAATACCGAGAAGCCCTGCTGTTTCAATATTTTCAGATGTAGCCTGAATTGCTTTGCCAATCTTTGTCTTTTCCAAAAGAAGGGTTAAGAGAATCATTAAAATAACTGCTGTACCAAATCCGATAATTTGAATCGTAGATACTTTAAATAATCCCGCATCTAAAATAGCGCCTTCAAACTGTGCAGGAAAAGACTGTGTTTGCGGCCCCCAAATTTGCAGAGCCAAACTTTCCAAAAAAATAGATACGCCAATCGTACTGATTAGCGGTGCCAAATGCGTAACTTTGCGTCGGCGCAGCGGGCGCAGTGCTAAATATTCCAGGAAAAATCCTAAAATAGCACCGCCAACCATTGCACCAATAAGAGCTACAATAATATTGCAGCCTGCATGTGTTACCAGCATTAAGCCAATAAACGCGCCAAACATGAAAACTTCACCATGAGCCATGTTGATAATATTCAGCACGCCAAATACCAATGTATATCCAATGGCAATGACCGCATAGGCACTTCCCAAGTTTAAACCATTTATAAGCTGCTGAAAAAACACGATGATGTTCCTTTCTAAAACGAATACGCCGTACTTATATTACGAAAGCGGTGTCCATTTACCATTTTTAATAACCAATACATCCAAATCCATCGAAGGATCACGATGATCGTCAAAGGAGAATTTACCAGTAGCTCCTTCAAAGTCTTTAATCTTAGCCAAGGTATCACGGAATTTCTTACGATCTGTTGTCGTACCGGACTGTTCAACAGCTTCATGAAGAACATACATAGCATCATACGCCTGAGCCGCGAACTGATCCGGTTCATGACCATATTTAGCCACAAATGCCTTACGGAAATTCTGGGCTTTTTCGCTCTGGCGTTCCGGATTCCACGGTGTAGCAACCATCGTACCATCCGCAGCAGCACCAGCCTGTTTAATATATTCCGGACTGTTAAAGCCATTATTGCCAATAATCGGCTGATTCATACCCATTTCACGTGCTTTCTTGGCAATCAAGGCACCTTCCTGATACAAACCGGCAACAGCAATAACATCCGGGTTAGCTGCCTGAATCTTTGTCAACTGTGCAGAGAAATCCGTATCTTTATCAGCAAATGTTTCCGTTGCAACTACTTCAATGCCTTTTTCAGCAAATACTTGCTGATAGATTTTACTTTCGCCTACCATCTGATCATTATTATTGGAATATAAAAGTGCTACTTTCTTAAAGCCTAATTTTTTCTGTGCTTTTTCTACGGTTTGCGGAATAGCTAATTTACCAGGAATAGCATTACGGAAAATATAATCGCCAATATTCGTTACATCCGGACCTGTACCACCTGTTGTAAATGCAACGACTTTATCCTGCTGCGCAATCGGACCGGCAGCCATAACTTCACCTGTTGTCATCGGACCTTCAATAGCTAATACTTTATCTTGTTCAATAGCCTTCTTGGTCGCATTAATAGCTTCTGTTTTATCTAATTTCGTATCATACGTTTTTAAATCAATTTTAACCTTTGTATTCGGATCTTTATTGATTTCTTCAACAGCTAAATCAACGCCTTCTTTCATAGCTTGACCATATGCAGCACCAGGACCCGTATATGCTGTAATAAAGCCTAATTTAACAGTTTTTCCACCGGCACTATTACTATCCTTACTTCCGCTGCAGCCGGCTAATGCTGCAGTCATCATAACAGCCAAACCGGCTGCTACGCAACGAACCATCCATTTTTTGTTCATTTTGTTCCACTCCTTATATGATATAAAAACTTGCAGTGACCTTTCCCCTATATAAAAAATCGCTCCTGCTTCCTACTTCGGAAACAGGGGCGTCGTCACGCGGTACCACCCTGCATTATACTCATTGCTTATACTGTCGATAACGGGACTTCCGCTCTTCCTTACTCAATTCACGAAGAGAACTCACGAGTGACATACAAACACAGGCTTTATCAGCTCACACCAACCGCTGACTCTCTGAAAAAGGAATCTGTATCTTTTTTTATCTCGTTCTTAGTCTTTATATATGGGGATAATTTATCAACTTTCGCTGCATGTCCTTATTATAGAGATTTTTAGTTCAATGTCAATACTTGTTATTCCAAAAAGTTGGTCATAGTTATTTTTACTATATCGCATTGGAATAATTTAAACGTTTAATGTTTTCCCTAAAAAAATCAAAGTTTTATCTTGTTTATATACTAAAAATCCTGCCTTTGGGCTGTTTCCATAAGGCAGGATTGATTTTATTTTTAGAACATCATTATTCTTTTAATACATAGCCATACGCACGAATACGTCCATCCTCTTCTTTTTCCAAATATACTCCCTGGATTTCCGATGCAAAGCCGGGCAGTTCATTCAAGCTTTCTTCCAACGCTTTAAAATACTGCACTGCCGTATGAGACCACCGTTCTCCCGGCACGACGCACAAGACACCGGGCGGATACGGCAGTGCTCCTTCCAAGGCAATTCGTCCTTCAATTTCATCCAGAGGCACCAGCTCCCGCTGCCCGCGAATAAACGCATACTGCGCATCTTGCGGTTTCATAACATATTCGGGAAAATATTCACGGCGAAAGAGCTTTTTCTGCAAGTCTTTGACATTGCGGTCTTTGTAAAAATCATGCATTTCCTGGCAAAGCTGCCGGATTGTATAACCAGCATACCGTGCCGGATGAGAGTTATATACTCCCAGCAAAACTTCCTGCATAGGGACGTCATTATCGACAAAGCGTTCAAACCGCACGAGCTGGGATGTCAAAAAGCGCAGCTTATTGCGGTTTTCTGCCGGTGTCAGCAAAAACAAGATGGAGTTGAGATCGCACTTTTCCGGAATAACGCCATTGCCGCGCAAATACGTTGCCAAAATATTGGCATGAATACCGAAGTCTTCATACTCTCCCGTTTCTGCCTGAATGCCCGGCGTCGTGAGCAGCAGCTTGCAGGGATCTACACGGTATTGTTCCGGTCCATATCCTTCAAAAGCATGCCATTTGGCTCCCGGCTCAAACGTGAAGTACGCAATATCGTCAGCCATAGCATCGGTATCGCCGTCCTGCCATGGTTTTCCATGCACTGTCGGTGCCACAAACGGCTTGATATACTTACACCGCTTGAGGATGCTCTTGCGGGCATCAATACCCAATTTCACGCAGTCACGCCACATTCGCCGTCCGGCATCGCCGGCATGGATTTTGGCATTGACGGCAATCGTAGCAAACATAGGATAAAACGGGCTTGTCGAAGCATTGGCCATAAACGCGTTGTTAAACGTCTTATGGTTGCAGTAGCGGGCCTGTCCATGAATATGGTTATCCTTCTTATGAATCTGTGATGCCTGCGAAAATCCAGCCTGCTGTTTGTGAACAGACTGCGTCACCATAATCCCAGGGTCATCTGCATGCAAATCCAGCAGCAGCGGCGAGCAATCTTTCAACATAGGAATAAACTGTTCATATCCGGCCCATGCCGAATCAAACAAAATATAATCGCAAAGATGGCCGATTTTATCGACAACATACCGTGCATTATACAATGTGCCGTCATACGTATCCAACTGAATGACAGCTAACCGAAACGGCCGCTTCGCCTTGGCTTTTTCCGGATCTCGTTCAGCTGCCAATTTCCGCAAATACGCTTCATCAAAGCAATGGGCATCAATGCCGCCAATAAATCCATAAGGGTTGCGGGCCGTTTCCAAGTAAACCGGCGTAGCACCGGCCTGAATCAACGCACCCAAGGCCACAGACTTGTGATTATTGCGGTCATACAGTACCAAATCGCCAGGCGTAAGCAACGCATTGGTAACGACTTTATTGGAAGATGAAGACCCATTTAGTACAAAATACGTCTTATCCGCATGAAAGACTTCAGCTGCAAAATCCTGCGCATCCAATGCCGGTCCTTCATGAATCAGTAAATCACCAAGCGTAACGTCGGCATTGCAAATATCCGATTGAAAAATATGAGGTCCATAGAAATCATAAAGATAACGTCCAGCCGGATGTTTCTTGAAAAACAGCCCGTCTTGATGTCCCGGACAATCAAAGGGGTTATTTTTTTCACTTACATATTCTACCAAATCCGCAAAAAACGGGGGCAGGACAAATTGTTCGTAATTGCTGGCCAACCGTTCTGCCGTTGCAATGCATCGGCTTTTATTAACCATTTCTTCTGTAATTACAGCGTCTACTTTGCCAACATACTGCGGCGGAAGCTTCTCCCCGCCAGGCATAATAACCATAATCGGAATGCCAAAACCAGTCGCATCAATTTTATCAATATACGAAAAATCTTGATCTGACAATACGGCAACGGCAACATCTGTAAAATCCGTTTGCTCTACCGGTACAATTTCTCTATCGCTGTCTACAAAATAATACTGTACATCAAAACTGTACGCTATCTTTAAATGTTTCATGTCTACGTCTCCTTATCCTCTTCCTTTTCATTGTAAATTTTTTATAGCCTTATTGTAAGCAACTTTAAACGTTTTATCAAGTAAAACATCCCTAAACACAGCCTAAATTCTGATAAATTAGGGAAAACAGCCCTACCAAAAATAAAAGCATTGAAAATTCGTCGTTCGTATGGTTCTGTGTTAACTCGTAAATCAAATACGGCGCAAAAAAAACAACAGGAAAGCGACCTTGCAGTCAGTCGCTTCCCTGTCATTACATGATATATGGTTACTGGCATTCTGTCAGCCAATCAAATGCATCCTATTTAATTGTGATTATAATTGTTCATTGGCAATCCGTTGAATTTCTGCTACCGAGCAAGACGTAATCTTAGCGATAACGGAAATGTCTATTCCTTCCCGCATCATACCAAGTATATTTGCTTTTTTTTCCTGTTGCACGCCCAGCTCACGTCCTTGTGCTAACCCTTATTCTCGTCCTTGCGCCAATCCTTGTTCTCGCCCTTGGGCTAATCCCAATTCTTTGCCTTCGGCTATTCCCAACTTGTGTCCGCGTTCTTCGCCGCGTTTTTCTCCTATTGCGATACCTTCTTGTTTGGCTTCATCCAAGCCGGAATAGTAATCACGGATAGCTTTTTCCCGCAGCATGTATTGGTAACGCATGGCTTCGTCGCTTGTAAAGGCATGTTCTGCTTTTTCTACATCTTTCATGACTGTGTTGTTCATGGCTAGCACCTCCATTTCTTTCTCATCACAGTTGGAAAAATAGGCGATCAGTTTTCTAATACTCTCATATGATTCTCTAAATGTACTGTCTACATCTCCTATATACTTTTTCTTTCTGTACGACCAAAAAGAAAGAAGTCGCCGC
>DJEN01000070.1:0-437 GCA_002431345.1 Megasphaera sp. UBA5897
CAACATTTATTATAGAACCAAAATTTTCCGGTGCCCGAAATCCATGTAACAGGAATACCTAATCGCAGCAATTCCACCATAGCTTGGGACGAAACTTGTACGCTTCCGATCAGTACCAATCCTTCCAGTACCTCTTCCGGGATCTCAAATAAAATCTCCAAATTCCGTCCTACAAGAAATTTGCCGCCTTTCTTTTGAATACGTGCGCCTTCTTCTGTTATATAAACAAAACTCATACGCATCCCCCTTTTTGTATGATACCGCATGTTTTTATTTTCCGTCCCCTTACGGGGATTATATTCATTTCTTATGCAAGATATTCAAGATACGGTGTAAAAACGATGTGGTTTCCGTCCCCTTACGGGGATTATGTTCATTTTCAGAATATGAAAATCACATTAGAAAAAATTTCAAGGTTTCCGTCCCCTTACGGGGAT
>DJEN01000070.1:515-9613 GCA_002431345.1 Megasphaera sp. UBA5897
TACGGGGATTATGTTCATTTTCAAAAGCGGCCGGTAATATTCAGGTAAATGAAGATGGTAATTTCCGTCCCCTTACGGGGATTATGTTCATTTTCCTTGTCGCTGCAATCCCGCTTATTATCTTATCTCCTATACCATTTTGCGGCGCAGAATACCTTCTTGCCATTTCTACGGTAAGAAATATTTTCAAAAACCGTCATATTCAGCATATATACGCTAACGGCGCGGATTTACTCGACAAGGAAAAACTATATGTTTATTATATCGTATTCCTCCACACTGCGCAATAAAAAATAAGTCGATAGCATCCTTATCTTTTCTCTTCAGGTACCGGATAGAATGTCACTCCATTCTTGTCATGCTCTTTCGTATAGTACAATGCTTTATCAGCATCGACAAACTGGCTCTTTCCTGGATTTTTCCGGTCTGTAAAAGCTACGCCGACACTCAGAGAAATCGCCGGCAGTCCGTCTGTCGGGTGAGACAGTTTTTCATTGATGGCATTGATGCGGTCCACCACTGTATAGGTCAAATCGCTTGTCATTTCTACCATGATGACCGCAAATTCATCGCCGCCGATACGACAGATGTAGTCGATATCACGGAACGTTTCCAGCAACAGGCGCGCTACCTTCTTTAGGATTTCATCGCCCACTGCATGGCCGTTGTTATCATTGACAGATTTGAAAATATCTATATCGATTAAAATTAATGCAAAATCTCTCTGATCCTTTTCATATAAGTTGATAATCTGATTGTAAGAGCCACGATTCAACAAATCTGTCAGCGGATCATGCTCTGCCTGGTGTTTGATGAGTCTCTGCCGTTCTTCGTTTTCCTTATAAATCCGATTGTAGGTCTTACCCAATTTCTCTAACTCATAAGCACCGCCTACAGACAGCAGGGCATCGTGTTCTATGTCCTGATTGTAACGGAGCAGGGGCTTTACAATCCAATGGCGCATGACCAGACAAAGGGAAAGCATCATCAAAGCAAAGGCCATCATGCCAACCAGAATCAGCAGAAAAATCCGAGTAAATAAATCCGAAGCCCGATTTTGCCGTTCATAAACTTTTTCACTGAAAGCCGAAGCCGCCTCGCCGATCTGGCCGGAAATTTCCGCTTTTGCAGTTTCATAAGCCGGACTGATCACCAAAGTCCGCGCTTTCGCTAGTTTTTCTGCAGATGACAAACGGGCATCTTCCGGCTGCAGATTGACCTTTTGTATTTCTTCCGGCCAAGTGGAGCTATCTATGCCTTCACTTTCTTCAATAAGCCGCATAGCATAATATTCTAAATTCATCAAATCCTTGGAAGTGGACAGCGCATGACGCAGTGCCTGCAGCGATTCCGAATGGTCATCCAACTTCGCTAGGTCCTGCAATGCCTTTTCTCTGGTTTTGGTTACATTGGCTTCTTCAAAATAGGCTGCGATATATTTCCGATCTCCCGTGGCGGCAGCCAACCGCACCTGTTTGGTCAGGATATCCGATCCCTGCTGCAGTTCCTGCACCGCATAGCGACAATCGATATAATCCTGCATGGAAGACCGCAGCACGTTGTATTGTTGATGTCCCCAAACTGCCATTCCGATAGAGGTAACAAACAGCACAATGGTAATAATGGTACTCCACTTACTGACAATCTGTATTTTGATTTTTCCAGCCATACCCATTCCTTCTCTCCCTGTAGTCTTATAATGTAACTGTTATATTTTATTGATAATTCAAACTTTCCACCCCTAAAAATGGCATTTTTGCGATAAAATCAAAGCCTATAAATTATTCAGGCTATGCTGCTACTGGCTGCAGTAAGTAAATTCTTCATGTATTGGGCAGCAGCCTAATGTATTCATTTAGTAACGCTTCGATTGATTTATCCGCATTGAAATATGCGTCGAATGCTGGATAGCATTGGCTTCAACTAAAATTGCATATTCTTACTGAAGGTGATATCACGAACTTACTTTACAAAAAATATACGTTCATTATATCGTATTCTTACACACTATACAACAAAAAAGAAAGGCGGCAAGGGGTTGTATATTCACTACCCGCATGGTATGATACAATAGATAATAGTTTTCAAAAAAACAGAGGTGTATACAATGTTGCGATTTGCGTCTTATGGAAAACCCCATGCAGTCAATATACGAGCCCGTGAAATTCTGCGTTATCTTGGGCCGGGTATTTTAATCACTGTCGGTTTTATTGATCCGGGAAACTGGGCTGCCAATCTGGCTGCCGGTGCCGAATACGGCAGCGTATTGTTATGGATGGTTACCTTGTCTACTATCATGCTGATTTTGCTGCAGCACAATGCGGCTCATTTAGGAATTGTCACTGGGTGCTGCCTTTCAGAAGCAGCTACTGCCTATTTGCCCCGCTGGCTGTCACGACCCATTTTGGCTTCAGCGATGGCTGCGTCTATTGCCACGGCACTGGCAGAACTCTTAGGCGGTGCCATTGCCCTGCAAATTCTGTTTGGTCTTCCGCTGTGGCTGGGTGCCGTACTGACAGCAGTACTGTGTGCGTTTTTGCTTCGCACCCATTCTTACCACAAAACAGAAAAAATAATTATCGGCTTTGTGTCTATTATCGGGTTTTCCTTTTTATTTGAACTCAGCATCGTCCCTATTGACTGGGGGCAAGCTGCAGCCGGCTGGATCGTGCCATCCGTCCCCCAAGGATCGTTAGTTATCATCATGAGCGTTCTCGGTGCCGTTGTCATGCCGCACAATTTATTTCTGCATTCCGAAATTATTCAGTCCCGGCAATGGCATATGACAGACGAAAAAACAATACAAAAACAGCTGAATATTGAATTTTTGGATACCATTTTTTCTATGGGCATCGGCTGGGCCATCAACAGTGCCATGATCTTGATAGCCGCTACAGTCTTTTTTACGCACCAAATAGAAATTACCGATTTAGCACAAGCCGCCGAGCTGCTGCGGCCATTATTGGGGGACAGCGCTGCTATCGTGTTTGCTGTCGCTCTGCTTATATCAGGCGTTTCGTCCACGGCGACCTGCGGCATTGCCAGCGGCAGTATTTTTTCCGGGATGTTTGGCGAAATGTATGATATCCAAGACTATCACTCGTGGCACGGCGTGCTTCTTACGTATTTTTTAGCTGTTGTCATCATATGTTTTATTACCGATCCGTTTATGGGGCTAGTATATTCGCAAATGCTTCTCAGCGTACAGCTTCCCATCACCATTTCCCTGTTGATTTATCTCACGTCGTCCCGGACTGTCATGGGAAAATTCGCCAACACATTTCGCATGAAATGTATTTTAATCGGCATCGGCATCCTCGTCACGATGCTAAACGCCGCCCTGCTGGCAGACATGCTTTTTGCATAATCATAAAAAAAACGATTTTTCCACGCAGCATAAAAAGGACTGTGTATACAAAACATTCTTGTATACAACAGCCCTCTTGGCAGTATTAATTTTCTTGTGCGATAGTTCCAAAAATCAAATCATGTAATGTAATCGTAGAAAAGTACGCGGCCAAATGATCTTGCACATACTTCAACGACGTGTGAATGCTGCAGTCTTTCATCTTTTCACGATACGGACAAGCATAATCTCCATCAAGACAGCTGCTCATCATGTTTTCCCTATCCATGACATGAATCAAATCCATCAATGTAATTTGATGTAAATCACTGATTAGCCGACAACCGCCCTGTGCGCCGCGAATAATTTCAATATAGCCGGCACGTTCCAGTTTTTTAGATATTTTATATGCAAACTGGCGCGGAATCGACTGTTCATCGCTGATTTCCCGAATATTTTTTAGCCGCAGGTTCAGCAGTGAACGCAAAATACGAATAGCATAGTCTGTTTCTCTTGTAATAATCACGATAAATCCCCTTTAACTGTAATTATTGTCCCTGTACGTCCCTAACATCCATATAGTTGGTTTACATGTACAAAAAAACTGTTCTCGCCTTCTTTCTGTTTCATGTTTTGCAGTAATATTATCTATTTACTATTATACACAATCTCTAATTATTTTCCATCTTTTTTTGCAAATATTGTAAACCTTTTTGAATTTTTAATCTTGACAACTTATATTTTCCCTTCTCAGTCCATATCTTCATTTCGTTTTCTTATAGTTTTCTCTAGATTCGCTTATTCAAAAGACTCTGCCGTCCTTCTCTTTTTTCTGCGCCTTTTCCCGTACCATTTTAAATGCCCACTCTTGCATGACACTGAAAAAGCTTATATAATTAATACTTGTATGTACTAGGTTTGAATATAAATGAGGTGGAATATGTCTTTAGTTGATGAAGTAAATAATCGTCGCACCTTTGCCATCATTTCCCATCCGGATGCTGGTAAAACGACATTAACAGAAAAATTATTGCTATACGGCGGTGCCATTCATCTAGCTGGTTCTGTAAAGGCCAGAAAAACAGCCAAACACGCCGTTTCTGACTGGATGGAAATTGAAAAGCAGCGTGGTATTTCTGTAACAAGCTCCGTTCTCCAGTTTGACTATGAAGGGCATCATATCAACATCCTCGACACGCCGGGCCATCAGGACTTCAGTGAAGATACGTACCGCACGCTGATGGCAGCAGACAGTGCCGTCATGCTGATTGACGTAGCCAAAGGTGTCGAAGCGCAGACGAAAAAATTATTCAAAGTTTGTAAAGACAGGGGTATTCCTATTTTCACGTTTGTCAATAAAATCGACCACTTCGGCCGCAATCCCTTCGATTTGATGGATGAAATCGAACACGTGCTGGGCATTCACGCCTATCCGATGAACTGGCCTATCGGCATCAACGGCAATTACCAAGGTATTTATGACCGCACGGCAGCATCTATCGAGCTGTTTGAAAAAGATACGTCACACGGCCAGCGCAAACTGGCTTCTACCAAAGGGTCTGCCGATGATCCGGCTTTTAAAGAACTCCTTGACGATGACGTGCATCAGTCTTTGATTGATGATATCGAGCTGCTCGATATGGCTGGCGATGAATTTGACATGGAAAAAGTCAAACGTGGTGAATTGACGCCGATGTTCTTCGGCTCTGCCATGACCAATTTTGGCGTCAAACCGTTTTTGGAAGAATTTTTGCGCATGGCACCTAAGCCGCAGCCGCGCCGCTGCTTGGAAGGCGTCATCGACCCGACGTCAGAACAATTTACGTCCTTTGTCTTCAAGATTCAGGCCAACATGAATCCCCAGCATCACGACCGCGTCGTCTTCATGCGTATCTGCTCCGGTAAATTCGAAAAAGGCATGACCGTTACACACCGGCAGTCCGGCAAAACATTGCGTCTCATGCAGCCGCAGCAGTTTTTGGCAACAGAACGCACAATCGTCGAAGATGCATATCCCGGCGACATCATCGGCGTTTTTGACAACGGTACCATGGGTGTCGGCGATACACTGTTCTCCGGGAAAAAGAAAGTCACTTTCAAAGACTTCCCGACCTTCCCGCCGGAACTCTTTGCCCGCATTCGTGCCAAAGATTCTATGAAGCGGAAACAATTTCTCAAGGGCATGACCCAGCTCGCCCAAGAAGGAGCTGTCCAAATTTATGAAAATGTTGGCGGCTCTATGGAAAGCTACATCGTCGGTGCCGTCGGCCAACTGCAGTTTGAAGTATTGGAATACCGTCTCAAACACGAATACGGCGTTGACTTGGAAATCAATACTCTTCC
This sequence comes from Megasphaera sp. UBA5897, assembly GCA_002431345.1. Classification (GTDB taxonomy): domain Bacteria; phylum Bacillota; class Negativicutes; order Veillonellales; family Megasphaeraceae; genus Megasphaera. The sequence goes on from DJEN01000070.1 coordinate 6,205, forward strand.
TTATACCGTCGCCCGCTGGATTCAAGACAACGGCCATGATTACAAAGAACTGAAAAATATTGACAGTGCTATGATTGTCAAAGACCATAAACAACGCGTCGTCCTCTTGATTGCCAACGAATGGCAAACCAACTGGATTATCGAACGCAATCCGGATTTCACATTCTGCACCACGCCGGATGAACTGGCACTAGACGATATAGACGAAACATAATGGTTGTATTATAACAAAAAAAGATTGTTCTCCTTCATATGCATCAAGGAGGACAATCTTTTTTTTGTTATTGTATGACACCATATGTGACGTATTTCTGTACAGCAAAAACTGCCGCACCATATACGTACGGCAGTCTGCATCGCGTGAATATAATGTATTAGCGAATAGATACGTCTTCCCCAGCGAGGATTTTTTTCATCGTCCGTGCCGGACACATTTTACCGCACATCGTGCAGGTACCTTCACATTCCGGTTTGCTGGATTCATAGTAACGGCGTGCTTTTTCCGGGTCAATAGACAAGGAAATCATTTTGTCAAAATCTACATCGACACGGGCTTTGCTCATAGCGTCATCCCATTCCTGTGCCCCCGGAATACCTTTTGCCAAGTCAGCAGCATGGGCAGCAATGCGGGCAGCAATAATCCCTTCTTTAACATCATCTACATCAGGGAGACGGAGATGTTCAGCCGGTGTAACATAGCAAAGGAAATCGGCACCGCAGGAACCGGCAATCGCACCGCCAATAGCACTGGTAATATGGTCATAGCCCGGTGCAATATCCGTAACCAATGGTCCTAATACATAGAACGGTGCGCCGTGGCAAAGGCGTTTTTCAATCTTCATGTTGGCAGCGATTTCTGTCAATACCATATGGCCCGGGCCTTCAATCATGACTTGTACATTGTGTTCCCAAGCCCGTTTCGTCAATTCGCCGAGCGTAATCAATTCTTCAATCTGAGCAGCGTCTGTCGAGTCATGTGTACAGCCAGGACGGCAGGCATCGCCAAGGCTCAGCGTAACGTCATATTTTTCACAAATATCCAGCAAACGGTCGTACTGTTCATAGAACGGGTTTTCCTGGTTGTTCATTTCCATCCAGGCAAACAGCAGCGAACCGCCGCGGGATACGACATTGGTCAGACGCGGGTTGCGTTTGATGCGTTCTGCAGTCTTGCGGTTCATGCCGCAGTGAATGGTCATGAAATCTACGCCGTCTTCTGCATGCTGTTCGACAACAGAGAAAAATTCATCAGCCGTAATATCTTTCAAGTCTTTATCCAGCATACCAACAGCATCATACATCGGAACCGTGCCAATCATAGCCGTAGACATACCTACGAGTTTGCGGCGGAATTCCCGTGTTTTGCCAAAGTTACTCAAATCCATGATAGCTTCGGCTTTCATGTTGATTGCATTCTGTACTTTTTCCAATTCTTCTTCGTGGTTGTTGTGTTCCGGAGAAACGCCGAGGTTGACGTTGATTTTGGTGCGGCAGTCCTGGCCGACAGCTTCCGGAGACAAGCTCGTGTGCAGTTTGTTGGCAGGAATAGCTACTTTGCCTTCTGCAATAAGCTGCATCAATTTTTCCATCGGCATTTTTTCTTTTTCTGCGACAATTTTCATCTGCAGCGTAACAATCCCCTTACGGGCAGCATCCATTTGTGTTGTGTAATCCATGAGTAAAATCCTCCTAACCATAAAAACAACATAGCAACAAAAAGAACATAAAAAAAAGCTCACCCTCACAGGCAAGCTTCATGCACTGTCAGCTTCCCTACGTCGGCATTATCCGAATCAGGTAAAAAAGGGACCAGTGCCAATCCAAACACTATCTCAGCCATACAGCGCCCCTAGCTTTATATTCTCTTTATGTCCATTATAGTACATATTGCATCATAATGCAACTCATACGCCCTGTACGGAAATGGTTTAGCAGCAATCTGCGCGGTACTGCACGGCTTCATCATAGGGCAGGATGGCAACTGAAAACGGCAAGGACTGCAGGATATCTCGTGTCATCGCTGCCGTATCCGCCGTAGTCCGTACAAAGCCTACGCCGGCTTTGCCGTCCAGTGCCGTAACGACGCCCAAGTATTCATAGCCTTCTATAATGCGTGTGACAAACGTCATTTCACTGGGCGGAATGCGAAAATACACCCATTCCGGATCAAGCATGGCGGGCCACCTCCCGGCGCATCATGCTGTAAGGTTCCAGCGGCGTATCCATATATATGCCTACCAGCTGCTGGGGATGACGTGCTGCATCCAAGTCCTGCCCGTTGTCATCGACAATTCGCTGAATCGTATGCTGAACCAGCGTGCCTTTAGGCTGCAAAAATTCTACGGTCTGCCCCAGTTTAAAATAGTTGCGCTGTTCTATCCAGGCAATATGCCGCTCTGCATCATAAGACCGAACCATGCCGATAAATTCATGAGTCTGCGTATTGCTGGAATGGCTGTACACCTGGTCAGCTTCAGTCGGGCGCGATACGGAAAAGCCGCGCGTATAAGGACGGTGCGAAATTTTTTCCAGCTCGGCGACCCATTCCGGCAGTACACGGAAATGCTGGGGATCTCTTTCATAGGCATCCAGTGCCTGTCTGTATACTTTAACGACTGTGGCAACATAGTGTGCGCTCTTCATCCGGCCTTCAATTTTCAAACTGCTAAGGCCTGCCTGATATAAATCAGGAATATACGGCAGCAGGCACAAATCCTTGGAATTGAAGATGTACGTTCCCCGTTCATCTTCTACGACAGGAAAATACTGTCCCGGCCGTTTTTCTTCGACGACATTGTATTTAAAGCGGCAGCACTGCACGCACTGGCCGCGGTTGGAATCCCGGTTCTGCGTAAAATAGTTGCTGAGAAGGCAGCGGCCTGAATAGGAAATACACATTGCACCATGAACAAAACCTTCCAATTCAACAGGCACTGCATCATGAATTTCTTTTATATCTTTCAGACTCACTTCTCTGGCCATGACGACCCGTTTGGCTCCATTATCATACCAAAATTTAGCCGACGCCCAGTTTGTCGTGTTGGCCTGCGTCGAAATATGAATCGGCAAATCCGGTACGACTTGCCGGGCAATGCTGAAAATTCCCGGGTCAGCAATTAAGATGGCATCCGCATGAATATCATACAAATACCTCAAATAATCAGGCAGTCCTTTTAAATCTGCATTGTGCGGGAAAATATTCACGGTGACGTGGACTCGTTTTCCCAGCGAATGGGCATAGGCAACAGCCTCTTTTAATTCTTCTTCCGAAAAATTATCGCTGAAAGCCCGCAGCCCAAAGGATTTACCACCTAAATAAACGGCGTCAGCCCCATATAAAAAAGCCAATTTCATTTTATCCATATTACCGGCCGGTGCCAGCAGTTCCATCTTTTGCATGTTCGTTTTT
>DJEN01000070.1:9646-10715 GCA_002431345.1 Megasphaera sp. UBA5897
TGTTCGTTTTTATCCTTTCCATCGGGAAACAGTCATGCCGTCTCCATTTTCCAAAAACACAGACTCAAATTGGGTTTTATCTTCAATCATCGCCAAAAACTCCCGCAGGCGGCTTACGGCTGTACGGTGTTTGTGCGGCAGCGTTCCGCCAATATAGATCATATCATGGTAACGGATATTATCGGCTGCGATGATTGCTCCCGGAAGCAGTTTCGGCATTATCTTTTGCAGCTGCCGGGAATATTGTCCCTTTGGCCCATCCAAAAAGGCAAAATCCCACGGGCCGTCCAGCTGATCCAAAAGTCGTGTCCCATCGCCTTCCAGCAGCTCAATCTGTCGTTCATACGGCGATTGGGCAATAAATGACCGCGCAGCCAGGACCCGCTTATGATCCAGCTCCAGCGTCGTAATCGTGCTCGACGCAGCCAAGCACGATGCGATACGCAACGTCGAGTAGCCAATAGCCGTGCCGATTTCCAATACATGGCTGGGCGCGGCTTGGCGCACTAAGCCGCAAAAAAGCGGCAGTTCTGCATCACGCAGGATGGGAACTTCATATTGCAGCGCATAGTCTTTCATTTTTTTCCACAAGGCATCCATCATGGCATATGCTCCTGTACGTTTTGCATATGTTCTTCATAGGTAGCGGCAAAATAATTATGCCCGTCACCGTCAGCTACAAAATACAAGTACGATGTCTGCGGAGCCTGCAAAATAGCATTCATGCAAGCCATACCGGGATTGGCAATCGGTCCCGGCGGCAGTCCCTCATACATATATGTATTGTATGGGGAGTCATACTGTGTTTCTGCAATACTGTACGCTGCTTTGTGCGAACCCATGGCATACGAAATACTGGCATCAGACTGCAGTTTCATATGCTGTGCCAGCCGATTGAGAAATACCGAAGAAATAAGCGGTCTGTCCTCTTCATACTTGGCTTCTTTTTCAACCAGGGAAGCCAGCGTCACAAACTGATAAATAGACATATTTTTAGCGGCAATCTGTTGTTTCATATCCGCGCTGAGATGGTCATCAAAATTTTTCAGCATCATACGGACGATATCTT
>DJEN01000070.1:10841-11626 GCA_002431345.1 Megasphaera sp. UBA5897
CAAAGGTAACATCCCGATTGCCCTTCATATACGGATAGAGCAGTGATGCATCATTAGCCGCAGTCAAAAATTCTTCTTCTGAAATATGTCCCATCGCAGCCACTCGTTGGGCCGTCTGCCATACTGTATATCCTTCTGGAATTACCAAACGGGCTGCTTCTGATTCACCGCTTGTCAATTTAGCCAGCATTTGCTGCAGGCTCATAGTTGAATCAATGCTGTACTCTCCTTCTTTCAGCTGCGCTGCCTGTCCTGTCACCTGGGCCACAGCCCGAAACCATACCGGGCTGGCAATATATCCTCCATCATACATTTCTTCTGCGACATCACTAGCCGTCATATCGCTGTGGACATGGACATAACCGCTTTTAGACGGCAAAAACAGATTCGTTGCCGTATATCCGGCAACGGCTATACCCGCCAAAACCAGTACACAAAAAACAGCTCCCCCAATAACCTTCTTCCATAGGCCTTTACGAGCTGCCTCTTCTTGTCCCATACAGGGTTCATCATGTTGTTCATGTATCTTACTTTTATTTTTTATATCCATGTGCTTATTATACCGTGCTTACTGCTTATTTGGCAACCTTATCCCCTGGTTTAAGCCAATATGCTATCTGCACGCTGTTCTCCCTAAAAGTTTCTTCGTTTGAAGAAACTGCGTCATCATACCGCAAACGCTGTGCGTAAAACTGTATAACAAAGGGACTGCAACAAAATGATACCTTTTGTTGCAGTCCCTTCTGTACAATTGCGGGATTCACACCCAGCAAGTTTGGTGACCC
>DJEN01000068.1 GCA_002431345.1 Megasphaera sp. UBA5897
CCATGCTGCTGTATATCCCAAAAAGCATCATCAAATGCCGGTGATACCAGCGATGCCACATTAACTTTCATCGGTATGCTCCTCCTTCCTGTCAAATGTAAATGTTACTGTTTCTGCTTGCGTGTCTGTATGCCGTTCCGCCACATCGGTTTTAAGCTTTTCAATACGTAGCTGCTGTTCTTCTTTTTCTAAATCAACAAAACGGCCTAATCGTTTTTCCAGGGCCTTAGCCGCTTCCAGGCGGTCCCGCGCTGATGCCTGTTTCTGCATGATTCGTGCCTCGCTGCATCCATCGCCAGTACCTTCTGTGACAATAACATCTTCCGCTACTTCCCCGCGCATGACAGCGGTCATAAACTCCAAAATCTCACTGAGCGTCGCTGTACGGCTGCTTTTCAGTTCCTGCAGGCGTTTTTCTATGGCCAGCTTTATGACAGGTTTTGACAGGTTCTCTGTGCCGATCCGGTTTGCTATACGCTTACTGTACCCAGCTTTTCGAGCAGCTTCTGCAGCATTTCCGGTTTCGATAAAATAATCAATAAACCGCTTTTGTTTTTCCGTCAGTTTCACTACATATTCACCACCATCCTGTTCGTCTATTTTGTACTTGGCAGGTACAGAAGGGTTCGAACCTTCATCTGCAGTTTTGGAGACTGCCGTGCTGCCATTACACTATGCACCCATAATTATTTAAAAAATCTGCGTCGATTTCCAGATTTTACAGGTCCATGAACCAACGCCGTGCGGTTATCTGCCTCTTGTTTAGGCGGCTGCCATGCACGTTCTCTCCCTGGGAGTTCTTTGTGGGCAGTGCGACGCTTGTGATGATTTTTACAGTTCCGTACAGCATACTGTTTCATGGTTTCACCTGCTTTCATGAAAGCAAAAAGAGACCCGCCAACAAGTCTATTTCAAAAATAGACCCTCAGCAAAGTCTCTTTATAACAAATATATAGAACAGGAATACAGGCGCATAGTGTATACAGCCTGTGTTCCTTGGTTCCTTCTTTCATGTTTTTATTATATCGCATCTTTCCGCCTTTTTCATTCGCGAAATATTTCCCAAGCACGAGGTTATCCACAATGTATACACATTTTTACTCAACAAAAACAAATTGCGTTTGAATAGGCATAGCCCGCAAGCCAAAATAACGGTTCGCTAACTCCTGTAGGGCTGCCTTACCGTGCTTGAAACAAAATGTCGTACTGGCATTAACGATTTTAGCTGTGCATTCCCAGCTCTTTACCCCGTCAATGTAATAGTTTTCCAAAATTCTCCTGTCCGTATCATCCAGTTCATGCAGACATCTTGTCAATCGATTCATTCGCGTTTTGACATCTTTTAAATTTCGTTTTAGCCGTTTCTGCTCTTCTTTTAACTGTTCATGCCGGAGATAGTCCTGTTCCTGCGGGCTGGTTCCATCACTGCCGCCGCAACCGCCGGCACCTGAAAGAGCAGGCACCCGCGGAACTGGTTTTTCTGCCAAGATAAAATCTATATCTTGAATGCGCATTTCTGTATCATGGATATACTGTATAAATGCTGCGTAATGCAATAGATATTCTTTTATAATCAAGACATAATCGTTATGTTCATGAATCATACGTACTGGCATTATACTACCCCCTTTTTATGGCGCGGCGAAAACTTCGTTCTGCCGTATATTTTCGATGCGCTGAACAATATCGCTCATTTTTACATTTCCGTACCCATTGGCCAAACTCGTCAGGAAACCAATAATACGCCCCATCATCCAAAAGCCGCCCGCAATATGCACAGCGGATCCGGATTTTAGGCGGAGCCGGTTCGGTCGTCCATGGCGGAAGGGGCTTCTTATTTTTCCAACGCCTGTTTTTGCGTCCCATTTCCTTTCTCTCCTTTGCTATTTGTTTAAATGTGTAATTTATCGTTTCAATGGCAAAACTTGCTTATACGGGAAACTAAAACGTATTAGTTATACTTTTTCTGTTAAGCAAGATGCCGCCCAAAAAGCAAATGTTATCCAAAATAAAACAATGTAAATTTTTAAAATCCACCATGCGATTCGTTTGCTCACGGTATCACCTCCCCCAGTTTTCCCTGCTGTTTTTCCCGCTGCGGTACGACGAGTCCTTTTTGCTCTGCATCCCGCAGCCGCTTCAGCAGGGGCAATAATATATCTACATAATCATTCAGCGGTTCTTTCGTTTCGTTGTACTGCTGCATATCGCGCCAGCCATGGCCGCCGATAATGGGACGAATAACATAGCCATATACAGCGTCTTGCACCAACTCACAGCCATTGGCACGCAATGCGCAGAGAATCGTTGCCAAATCACTATCAAGAATAGCCGCTTGCAATAACAGCCATGCCCATTGCCAACGGTCAGCCGGATGATACTTTTCAAAATCATCCGGATATTCTTCAACAGGCCAGTTTTCCGGTTTGCGGGCATTTTCAACGTGCTGCACGATATTTTCTACCAAGCCTTTTATATCTGGGTCGCGCTGTAACAGTTGGGTATGCGGCGTTTCCATTGCTTCCAAGACTTCACGGAAAGCGGACCGAGCTCGTTCAATCATTTTCTTACGTCCCATAATAGCCTCCCATTCTACAGATTATCAATTTGTACGTAGATGCCTGACCGCTGGGCATAAAATTTTTGAATCGTTTCAGACGCCACCTGGGCATCATCTTTCCAAAAGCCAAGCACTGTCAGAACATCTTTCAGCATCTTGACCAGATTGTCTGTATCAGGCTTTGTTGTTTTCCAAGTCTGCGCTGGGTGCCGCTTTGTCGGCGGATATATCCATTTCGTTACCAAACAGACGGGCCCTTCCAGTGGCTTTTCGGGACGGTACCTTATAAAATATGCCATAAAGCGCGCCCGTGTTTCCCGGACGGCAGGCGGCTCATATGTATGAGGCTTGCCATGTTGTACGGTGATTTTCTTCATCTGATGTGTCGCCGATGGGATTTTTTCCAGTGGAATGAAAATATGCATTACGACATCCCCTTTCGAGCTTTATCAATCCAATACTGGGCAATTATCTTATCACAATCTTCAAATGGTTCGCATGCCTTACCGTCTTTACGCACAGGGCATTTTAGACAACTGTCTACCATATTATCTGCCATAAGCCACAGTGCTTTTTTGTATAATTTTTTCTTCTTCATTTTTCTTCTCCTTTCACCGCCGCATAGTCCTGGTTCAGGACGACAAATAGGAATAGGGACAAGGGGCACTTTCAGCCCCCTTGTTCCCCTATTTGTTGTCCAAGGACCCCACAGTTTTATGCATGGACGGACATTTATATATATATAACGGATGCCGTCCATTTTGTCCGCATAAATATAACGGCATCTGTACGGCTGTCCGTATTTCTATACAATGATATTAATTTGGGACAATTCCGGCATCCGTACGGATGCTGTTACCGTTTAGTTACAATTCCATTTACAAAATCAAAAGCATCGTCATCTTTTAAATACCGCCGGACACTTCTTTCTGTTATTTCCATATACTCAGCTAGGTCACTAACTGTTACCTTTCCGTTTATCAGACAAGCGTTATACGCATCTTCTAGCTGGGCTTTTTTCGCCTCTTTTCGCTTCCGTTGCGTTTCCTGACCTTTTTGCCAGGGAGCTTTGTCACAGTCCGGCGTCAGCTTATCCAGTTCGCCGCTGTCATCCAGTTTATGAATCGGATACTCAAACCACACATTCAAAGGGCGAAACGGTTTGAATTCCCGCAGCGTCCCTTCGATGCGCCAAGCTGTGCCGGGAAGCCCCACTTGATCGGACGTATTGAGCTGAATCATATCCAGCAAAGCATCGGCATCACGGGCAAACACACCGCTGCCGCTGGCTCTATCCATAGAACGCTTGCTTCCCTGTGCCCCTTTGCTGTGATGATGGCAGTAGATGACAGCGCAGTTCAGTTCGGTGCATACCTTGTCAAACTGATTGCAAAAGTGCGCCATCTGGTCGGCGCTGTTTTCATCGCCTGTAATGATTTTATAGATAGGGTCAATGATAATGGCCGTGTAATTTTTCTTGGCGGCACGGCGGATCAGCTTGGGTGCCAGTTTGTCCATTGGAATGGATTTGCCGCGCAGCTCCCAAATATCGATGCTGTCCAAATTGTGCGCCGGATAGCCCAGCGCATCATATACATCTTTGAAACGGTGCAGACAGCTTGGCCGGTCCAGTTCGAGATTGACATAGAGAACACGGCCTTGCGAGCAGTACCAGTTGAGCCATTTACGGCCTTCGGCAATGGCGATGGCCAGTTCGATAAGAGCAAAGCTTTTTCCTGCCTTGGATGGCCCGGCAAGCATCATCTTGTGTCCTTTCCGCAGTACGCCGTCAATGAGTGAAGGCGATAACGGCGGCAAGTCGTTCCATACAGCCTGCAGGCTTTCCGGGTCCGGCAAGTCATCATTGACCGCTTCAATCCATTCACGCCATTCCAAGAAGTTGGATTTGCCGATATTCGTATCAATGAGATACTGCTTTTTCCCTTTGCGCATGACGCCGGGCATGCGGGACAGCCGTGACGGATTGCGGTTCTGCTGGTCGATATCCAAGCCATTCTTACGGCAAATCGCATATAAATAATCGACACGTTTCCGATATTCGTCATAGCTGCCGGCATCAATATGGACGATAGCATGCACGCTTTTGCCGCCGCTGTAAACGAGACATGCGACAGGGAGTTCCAGCTGGCGAATGATTTCGTTCTGCTTTTCCAGTTCCATACTGTCCGATTCGACCAGTGCATAGCGAAAGTCTGTAACATTTTCGTTGCGGACGCCTTTGCCGTCCATCGGATTAAAACGAATCCAAGCCCCGACTTCTTCTTTATAATCACCCAAAACAGCGCCAATATCCCCGTCGCAGACCGTCAGTTCTTCAATGAGTTCGCCGGCTGTGCGTTTAAAATTTCCCTTGCTGGGCAGAAATTTGCCGTCTTTTTCCCAAGATTCCGTAACATAGCCAACGTAATCCGTGCTATCAAACAACGTAGACAGATATTTAATCAGTTCATTGGCAGGATTCCAGGTTTCCGGCTCTACCAATTCTTTTCCTTCAACCCAGTTTTTATCAACGACAACCTGCTCATCCCGTTCTGGAATGACATCATCCCAACCATAGACGACATCCGGCCCGGCAGACGGCATCCAGCCGCCGCGTTTAGCCATATCGACAATCGTTGCCCCGGTTACCAGTTCAGCAGCATTGCTGCCAAAGGTCCGCCATTTCCGTTCGCATTCACCGGCATGATAGCGTCCGGCATCCCGAAGGCTCCAGGCGTCCCAATCGTCTGCACTGTAACCTTCAAGTTTTAAAGCCATGCCGACATTCACCCACTCCTGATAGGTGCAAAAAGACGGGTCGATGTAGTCTAGGAGCGGGATTAGATTGATATTTTCCATTTACACCGCCCCCTCTTTATTTAGGCTGATATTGTGCCGGGATGATACCTTTGGGTATCCGCCAGCCAGATGCCGCAATGCGGGCAATGAGCTTGGTGGCCGCTTTAAACGTCCACGTGCCTACATGCTGAAAGCCGCGAGCCTCTAACAGCCGTATTTGCCGTGCCGTAGCCAGGCCCAGTTCTTTTCGTTTAATGAGTTTATCCAAAATGATTTTAGCCTTGCCGGCATTGTCTATTTCATCGGGAAAAATGCCGAATTTTTCCAAAGCCCGCAGCTGTTTATCTGTCGGCGGCATCATTTCCCAGCCAAATGATGGCACATAGCTGGCCAGGTCTTCCGCTTGGATGGATAATTCAAACTGCAGCGGGTCTACCAGTTTACGCTTGCGTTTCTTTATGGCAGCCAGTTTATCCGCTAATGCGGCTTCCCGATCGGCAACGACATCATCGGCGGCTTCCTGTGCTAATGTTTCCAAGTCAGCAGGTTCATTGGATTCGTTCAGCTTTTCTGTCATCTTCTTGGCTACATCTTCTGTTTCTGCGATGAGGCAGGCGGGCCGGCATAATTCATGTTGCTCTGTATTCCAAAGGAAATCTAAGAGCAGCACTTCTTTTTTACCGGGGAAAAGCCGGGTGCCGCGGCCTACCATCTGGCTGTAAAGACTGCGGCTTTTGGTCGCCCGGAGAATAATGACACAATCTACTGACGGGCAGTCCCATCCTTCTGTCAGAAGCATAGAATTGCAAAGAACATTGTATGCGCCATCATCAAAATCTTTTAATATCTGTGCCCGGTCGTCACTGCTGCCATTGACTTCGGCAGCGCAAAACCCGGCGTCATTCAAGATACGGCAAAACTTTTGACTGGTTTTTACTAACGGCAGAAAAACGACGGTTTTCCTAGTACGGCAGTACGTTTCCATTTCTTTGGCAATAGATTCTAGATATGGATCTAACGCCGTGCCAAGTTCACCTGCCTTATAGTCTCCTGCTGAAAAGCCAACACCGGAAATATCAATCTGTAAGGGAATCGTCTGCGCAACAATACGGCAAAGATAGCCGTCTTTGATAGCCTGCACCAAACTGTATTCATAGGCCAGACTGTCGTAGTAACTGCCAAGATTGCGCATATCCGTTCTATCCGGCGTAGCAGTAACACCTAAAACTCTTGCTTTGTCAAAGTACTGTAAAACGTGCTGATAACTGTCTGAGACACTGTGATGGGCTTCATCAATAATGATGGTATCAAAATAGTCGCTGGCAAACTGATGCAGCCGTTTTTCTCTTGTCAGTGTCTGTACACTGCCGACAACAATGCGCCGCCAAGAACCAATACAAGTCTGTTCCGCTTTTTCTACGGCACTTTTGAGGCCGGTTGCTTTAAAAATCTTATCGCTGGCTTGTTCTAAGAGTTCTCCGCGGTGCGCCATAATCAAGACCCGTTCTCCCACGCGGACCCGGTCTTCTGCGATTTTGGCAAAGACGATAGTTTTGCCGGTTCCTGTCGGCAAGACTAGGAGTGTTTTTGTATGACCGCTGTCCCATTCATGCAGGACGGCTTGTTCAGCCGCCTGCTGATAGGGACGCAGCGAAAGGCTGCTGCTCATTTAGAACGCCCCCTGTGTATATGCCGGGCGCGGTGTTGATTGCGCCGGTGCTTTAGGTGTTGTATCTTTGTCATAAAAGCGTTTTACGTCATTGTAGTCTTTGTTGTTGTACTTGCGGATACTTACTTCCATCCGGCCCGTAGCACCGATAAGCTGCCCCCAGGCGATGCGGAAATGACCATCACCGCGCTTCATCATGCCGAGTGCGCAGGCAAAATTAGTCAGCTGCCACTGGCTTTTAGAGTGCAAAAACAGGTTTTGGCGGATACGTCCTTTAGTGCCGTCCGGGGTTTGCACTTCATACGTAATCTTTGCCATGGGGCATGCCGGCATTTTATCACTGCCTTCAAAACGAGCCCGTTCAAAATCGACAATTGTAAAATCATAATCTCCCGCTGGGACGGTTTGAAACGAGTCCTCTACTTCGGTATATTCATCATCCCAACTAAATGCGCGTTCTTCTACCATAATATTTACCTCCTAAAATGGTATTTCTTTCAATTCTTTGATAACTTTCAACATCTGCGGAAAAGCAGCCACAAGGCATCCCATAATAAAATCTGTAGGATAATCCTGCAGCGGCATATCTGCCGGGAAATACCCTTTGTGAGCTACAGCCTGCTGGATATCCTGTGCCGTAACATGATTGGCTGCCATCAGGTCGGCTAATTCTTTGGGAATCCCATCATCCGCGGCCGGTACCGGTTTTACTGCAGGCTGTGGTGTTTCTTGGTTCTGAGATTCCGATTTAAACTCTGCCTGTTTCGTAGTCTTAGTCGGTGCTGGCTGCGGCGGTTCAGATAAGCCAATTGCCGGTATACAATGAGCAATCTGTCCGTAGTCAAAAGGCAGCTCTTCCGGAAGTCCATGGCGATTCTTGGCATCCCAGCAGGGATTATGAAGCGTATGCATGACCCGCTGGCCGCCGCTGACTTTCTTTTTGCCATCTTTCGAGGTGATGACAATTTCCTTGTAGTTAGCAAAGAGCACCATATCCGCCCATTCTTTTGCCAATGCGGCACACTGGTTTCCGGCTTTGTTGCCAAGTTTCAGCTCATAACGATCATATGCCCCTGTTTCTTCAGGAAGCTCGAACTTGCGAATGATACTATGCGCCGTGAGGACGACGTTCATACCCGCATCAATTAGGTCGGAAAGTCCGTCGAGCATCCGGCCGAACTCTTCCTTAACGTAGGTATACCCTTTCCCATACCCAAAATCTTCCACACTTGCTTTGCCATTTGCCTGGCAGACAGCTTCTTCACAGAGACGTTCGGCCCAGTCAGCTGTATCGATGACCAGTGTCTGATAATCCATGTGGTCGGCTTTCAGTTCTTTGATGTATTGCCGCAGCATCTGCCAGGATGTAGGCCGTGGCAGGCGGTCAACTTCCAGATGACCCGTGCTTCCTTCCGTATCGATGAATAAGGGACGCGGGAACTGGGAGGCAAAGGTAGACTTGCCGATTCCTTCCGGGCCGTAGATGATGACTTTTTGCGGTTTGACGATTTTTCCTGAAATAATCTTCATAATGCTTTCCCCTCTCTAGAAGGTGCCAGGCGTCCATTTCGGTGCCGGCGCTTCTGTTTCTTGCGTTTCTTGCGGTTGTGATTCATGTTTTACATAGCCGTCTTCAATAATGATGCTGCAGGTATCGTCTGTGCCGACGCGGGTAGCAATGACTTGCAGTCCTTCTTTTTCCAGCCATGTACCGAAGTCCCGCAGCGTTTCTGCATCCATCTGTTCCAGCTTGTCCATAAGAACAAAGCCGCAGTCCGGATTGAGTTTGCGAATAATAGCCGTAGCCACCTGCAGCTGTTCAGACCCGCTCATGCAGTCCCATTTCTGTCCTTTATATGCAAGTTCTCCATCTGTCACAGTCAGCTCCGGCAACGGCATATCTGCGGCATCTAACAATGCCAGTCGGTTTTTCTGGACCTCCTGTATTTGGCTGGACAAATCAGTATACTGACCGCCAAGTTCATCGGCTTCAGTCTGGACACGCTGCTTTTCAGCATTAGCCCGGATTTTCGTATTGATGGCATCAACGTTGGCAATATCCTGTTCGAGTTCCGCCGTACTTTCATCTTGCCAGTTGACGGCTGCCATTTCAGCTTTAGTGATATTGTTCGTTATTTCCGTAAATTCATTAACCAATGCTTTCTTTTTAAGTTCCAGCTCATCAATCTCCTGGCTTAATTTTTCTTTATGTTCTTTCAGGCGTTCCAGCATTTGCCTATTGCGCTGATTTTCGATATTTTTCGCTAAAATAGCTTGCTGTCTCTGGATCAGTTCCGCTGCGCTGATTGGTTCTGCTGGGGTATCTGGATACCACGGCAATTCATCGGCGTGTTTTTTCTTGCGGTCTGCAATACGGCCTACTTCTAAACGCTGGTTATAGAGCGATTTTTCTTCACGATCCAACGTACTTAGTTGGTCGCCAATACCGATAATCTGCAAAAGCGTTTCCGCTTTTTCTTTCGTGCTGGCTTCCATAAACTTCGGCAGGTCAAGAGCCAGTTTTTCAATAAAGCTGTCTAAGAGCTGTTGCCCGGCTTTCTGCCCGGACGGGTCGATGACATGGAGAGCCGAAGATTTTCCTTTGCGTTCCACAATCAAGCCATTGCTCAATTCAATATGAATAGATGGCGGGGCAGCACTGCCTTGACGCTGTGAGCCGGACGGTTTCAGCTTATTTCCGCCCAGTGCCCAAGCAATAGCGTCTAGCACGGATGTTTTTCCTTGCCCATTCCGTCCGCCGATGACAGTCAAGCCGTTTTCCGTTGGCGTCAACGTGACTGCCTTGATTCGCTTTACATTTTCTACTTCTAAACTTCTGATTTTTACTGACATATAAAGCTCCTTTGTGATACAATATCCATGGTTATATATTTTTTGTGTTAGCCGTTACTTGCGCCAACAGGTAACGGCTTTTTTCTATTATTCTTTAAAAATAAGATAGTTTATTGCGGCTTTCAGATTTTCTTTTTCGCTGCTATCTAGTCGTTCGCATATTTCCCGCAGGATGCTCATTGCTGTAGCCTGCACTGCTATCGGATCTCCTTTAATCAGCGTCAGGCGTTTCTTTTCTGCTTTAGATACAACCGTAAAAATAACCGCGTCTGTTTCTTCCGGTTCTATGTATTTTTGTATTTTATCCATATATTCCTTGAGGATATTTATATCATCCTTGTCTATCATGTGTATCTCTCCTTATTTGCTGATTTTTAGCCGCATCCCTGGCTGAATGCCGTCTTGGCTAAGCTGATTATCTTCTATAATTTTTGCTATCGTCTGCCGGACATCGTCTTCATCGGACGTATATCGCCCGGCGATGTCCCATAGCGTATCGCCTTCTTCGACGGTGTAGTATGTGACTGCCGGTTCCGGCTTGTCTGCCTGCCCGACGTACACGCCGAGAGCCACGGCAACTGCAAACGCTGCGGCAATCAGCTTACCTCTGCCGTTTCTTCTTCTCATGTTTCTTCACTTCCTTCCACAAAACTAATTAACTGATTTTTTGTACAGCGGACTGTGCGCCCATACCGGAACCCGATATCGTTGATAATCGAGTAGGACTGGTTCATGCCAATTCTTAAGAATTTGGCCACGTCTTTTGCCGTTAAGATTGGTGGCAATCCCTTATAAATGTCTTGATTCATATCATCGCTCCTTTCTTTATATTTCTACTCTGCCACCCGCTCATGCTATAATATCCATGAAAGGCCGTGATAATTATGACCAATGAACAATTGAATAAATTAGTTCAATTCATAGGCATTACTTCTAAATCTATGCTTGAAATTTCAGCCGCATTTCCTAATATATCGAAAGAAGACATTTTTAATGCGGTTAGTGGCAGAATGAGATATTATTTAAATGATTCTTGTCAACCTTCTTTTTTAACTCGTATGGAATTAACCCCAGCACTTCCTATAGAACATCCGGATGAGGTTTTGTTATTTGCTGTTCCACCTAAAAACTATTCTCTCCATTATCAGATAAAAGATACTGATGTATTTAAATTATCTGAGTCCGGAAAAGATCGGCTGTACAATCTTCGGAAAGATGAATCTTCTCAAAAACTGGCTAATAACAACTTACAAATAGCTAAAGAATCGCTTCGATTAGCCCGTGAAAGCGTCCAATATGCTCACAAGGCATATTGGACTTCTATCATTATTGGTGGAATATCTATCGCTATAGCATCAGCTTCTTTATGGCAAGGAATGCATTGACCAAAAAAATTACAATAGAAATCGCCAATACAATATATGCCCTTGATTCCATCCTGCGTGTCTGTGTATATAACTCCGTTATATCTGCAAGCTTTTTCTTAAGGTCCGTCATTCGCTTCACCCCCTCTCTTCGCTTCCTTCTGCTTGTACCTCTCTACCAGCTCATAAAATAAATGATTTACCAATCCATTTACAGTTACGCCCTGTGCTTTGTTTTTAGAAAATTATCTATTTATCTTTTATTTTATTTAGAAAATATTCTAACTTTAAATTAAAAAAAATGGCTACTTTTTGTAAATTCTCTACGGTAGGACTTGATTGTTGCCATTTGGCAATTGTCCCATTAGCAAAGCCAAGTGTTTGTTCTAGTTTGCGAATAGAAATTTTTTTAGAATCGCAAATACGTTTTATATTTTCATATATCATTTTCTCATCTCCCGTCAATTGACATTTTTTAGAAAATATTCTATTATTAGGTTAGGAATACTATAGAAAACTTTCTACAGCCTTATTATATTAGAAAGCTTTCTACTTGTCAATATTTATTTAGAATATTTTCTATGCTAATGAGGTGTTTTTATGGATATTGTTGATAGAATAAAAAAATTATGCGAAGAGAAAAAAATCAGCATAATGCAGCTTGAACTTGAACTCGGTTTTTCAAACGGCTCTATATCAAAATGGAAAAAATCAAGCCCTAAAGTATCAAATCTTGAAAAGGTAGCACAATATTTTTCAGTTTCAATAGATTTTCTTTTGGGAAAATCTACTACTAAGATGCATCTATCGCAATCTCCAACAGGCTACTACACCGACCCGGAAACGGCAGAAATGGCCGAAAAGTTGCGTATTGACCCAGATATGAAAGTACTATTTTCGGCAGCTAAGGATTTAACTCCTGAAGAAATGCAACAGGCTGCTGATTATGTAAATTACTTAAAAATGAAGGGACGCAATAAGTGAATATAAATATCGTCATAACCCACCTGACGCCGCACGTAAAAGCCATGACCACACCCAATGATGATGGCACCTATACAATTATCGTAAATGACCATTTATCCCGTGAAGAAGCTATCAAGGAAATTGTCCACGAATTGACACACATCGAAGGCAATGATTTCTCCGCCGAAACCCAAGCAACGCTGCTGGAAGAAATGGTCCGCCGGAACACCGATAGCTGCGATGTAGGCAAATTCAATTTTTTCTACCATTATGTGAGTGCATAAATTTTAAATTGTTTTATTTTTATTATCTCAATATATTACAAAGGTGGTGAATTTTTTGATTAATATCGAAACGTTGCGCCGCTATTTCGCCGCTGATGCCGTATATGTGACACAGCATACGGCTAAACGATTTCGTGAACGCGGCATTCGTATGAAAGATATAAAAACAGCCATTGCAGGTGGACGTATTATTGAACAATACGAAAATGATACGCCATTTCCCAGCTGTTTAATATGCGGCCCTAGTACTTCAGAAAACGCACTTCATGTTGTTGTCAGTGACGAAGGTTCGGCTTCCAGTATTATTACATGTTATTTCCCGGATCCAAATCTTTGGGATAATAATTTTACTATTCGTAAAAAGGAAGGATGATATATATGAAATGCTTTAGTTGTAAATCTGACACCATGATTGACACTACTACGACCTATTTTGCACCATTACCAAATTGTTATGTCATTATTGAAAATGTTCCTTGTAAAAAGTGCAGTCAGTGCGGAGAAGAGTATTTTTCAGCCTCTGTGATGGAAAACATTGACGATATTCTAGATAAAATCGAACATATTGCCAGCAAAATTTTTATCCTTGATTACCACACAGCGGCATAGATAAAAAATTTCGTCACTATGCACCAACACGAAGAAATTACACCAGACCTAGCAAAAACGGGAGAGTTTTTACTTTGCAAGTTAATGGAGATTCAATGTTACCAAAATTAGAAGAGGAGGTAATTAAATATGAATATTACTTTAGTATTTGGAATAATTGAAATAATAATTATTGGTTGGTATATATTAGCTAAAAAAAATCCTCAAAAATATGCGCAATTTCTTAAATCCCCTTATAAGAAAAAGAGAGGTTTAATTTGTTTATGCGCCTTATTCTTATGTGGATTTATCAATATAATTGTAAACCCAGTTCCGCCCACTACTCCCGCCAGTCAAAAACAAGAAACACAACAATCCTCTCATAAGTCAGATTCTAAGTCGCAACAATCTTCTAATAAAGAAATGGATGCTTATAAAAAATTCGTTTCCTTGCCAATGGGAAGTGATTACGACACGGTAAAAAATACATTTGGAGTAAATGGAGAATTAAAGCATGAAAACGAGGTTGCTGGAATTAAGACACAAGCCTATGAATTTAAAATAGGATCCGCAGTAGCAATGATGACGTTCCAAAAAGGAATGCTTACCAGCAAGGCAATGGATAGCCTTTCCTTCTATAAACAGCGCGGAGATAAAATTACATTAGCAGAATTTAATCAAATTCAAATAGGCATGTCATATGAACAAGTAAAAGAAATATTAAAACGTGATGGACTGCTTAAATCTCAAACCAATATTGCTGGAACAACTTCGCGCTTAATTTCTTGGATTAATTCGGATGGTTCAAACGTAATAATTACCTTTGGAAATAATAAAGTAAATTCGAAAACTCAATCAAATTTAAAATAATTTTTAGAAAATAAATGGTAACATTGAATCGTTATGTGAGTGCATAGAAAGGAGTTTTATTATGAATACACAACAAAACCAACAAGAAAAGAAATTTTTAACTAGTCAGAGTAATCCTGAAATCAAAGAAAAAATCCGCCAGGCATCTGAGCTAATGATGCGGCGAAACTATCAAGCCTATAAGGATTTGGAAAACAAATGAGCGCAGAAAAAGATACGATTGCTATTATTTTAGACGATGTACTGGCTTTCCATGAACATATGGAAAAAACTTTCGTCATGGATAAAGGTATCCATAACATGGGATTACTGGAGTCAGCTATAAGTACACCGTTTCAAACATTCGGCGGGCAAGATCTATATCCATCTATTATCGACAAAGCTGCCCGGCTCTGTTATGGTCTAGCCAAAAATCACCCCTTTCGCGATGGCAATAAGCGATCTGCAGTTCACAGTATGCTGGTTTTCTTATACATAAACGGAATAGAATTGAAATATACCCAGCTTGAGTTAGAAGAAATGATTATCGCTGTCGCTGATAGTCAGATGTCTAGTGAAGAATTGAAAAAGTGGATTGAAAAAAGAATAGAATAAAAAAAAATCTCGATACCGTACTAGAACACGATACCGGGATATGTTTGTAAAGGAAGGAGGTAAATCATTGCACGTTTACAAAAAGCCGTCAGGGCTATGGGCCTATAAAATTGATATAGGCAAAAATCCACAGACGGGAAAAAGACAACAAAAGGAAAAAGGTGGGTTCAGGCGGGCAAAAGACGCCAGGATAGCTGGCGAGGAAGCACTGCAGCGATATCGGAATAAGGGATTCGCACGTCCGGAAGCTGTGACGTTTGGAGATTTTGCCAAAGAGTGGCTAAAGACATACGCGACCGTTGCCAAAGTATCATCCGTTCGGATTCGAAAGCACCAGCTGGGGCACCTTAACCGCTACTTTGAAAAAATCCCTGTTCAAGAAATTCATAAGAAGCAATATCAGGACGCCTTATTATCTCTTACAAAGACACTTGCGCCTAATACAATTTCAGGTATCCATGCTACGGCTAAAATGATTTTCAAACGTGCCATAGAATACGAGCTTATTTATTCAGACCCGACGGAGTTTGCCACAGTGCCGCGGCCGAAGCGGAAAATTGTAGATCCAGACGAAAATGTGCCCGCCTATCTGGAAAAGTCTCAACTTATCGATTTTCTGCAAACAGCGAAGGAAAAAGGAATTACGCCCGACTATCCTTTATTTACGCTATTGGCTTATACCGGCTTACGGATTGGCGAAGCCTTGGCTCTCACCTGGGAAGACATAGATTTTAAACAGAATGTGGTCAAGGTATCAAAAACACTTTACAACCCGACGAATAACGCTGAAAAATATGAGCTTCTCCCTCCGAAAACAAAAACATCGGTTCGAGTTGTCACCATGCCGGCCCACTTGGAAAAAATACTCGCTGAATTCAAGTTTCAAGTATCTAAGATTCGACTTGAATATAAAGAGATGTGGCATTGTCCTAAAGGCAGTAAATCAGGCTTTGTTTTTACGGCCCCGGCTCATCCCGGTCATCCTCTTACACAGCGGCTCGTACAAACTCGTATAGACCGTATTCAGCGTCTTATGGATGCCCCGGTGAGCCTTCATATACATCCGCATATTTTTCGCCATACGCATGCGTCTCTGCTGGCAGAGGCTGGTATAGACTTAGTACAGATCATGAAGCGTTTAGGCCATGCTGACGATACGACGACACGGCAGATATATCTGCACATCACTAAAACGCTGGCCACAGAAACAGCAGAAAAGTTTGACAAACTTTTAAATAAGGCATAAAAATAAGCCTCTTGCGATTAATTTCACAAGAGGCTTATTTTTTGTTCTCGTTTTGTTCTCTAAGTACGATTTTCAAGGCCTTATAAACGCCTTAGTTATCGTATTTACGGCACTTTTAAATTTTTATTTACATCATGCCAGGCATGCCGCCCATTGCAGGAGCAGCCGGTGCAGCTGGAGCAGCCGGTTCTGGTTTATCAGCTACTAACGTTTCTGTTGTCAATACCAAAGCAGCGATAGATGCAGCATTCTGGAGAGCTGAGCGTGTAACTTTAGCCGGGTCAACAATACCAGCTTTAACCATATCGGTGTATTCTTCTTTCAACGCATTAAAGCCAACGCCGTCTTCAGCAGCTTTTACTTTAGCTACGATAACAGAACCTTCTAAGCCTGCGTTTTCAGCAATCTGACGGAGCGGAGCTTCGATAGCGCGTTTAACAAGGTTAATACCTGTCTGAACGTCGCCGTCTTCATTGAATTCATCCAAGGACGGAAGAATATCAATCAATGTAGTGCCGCCGCCTGCTACGATACCTTCTTCAACAGCTGCGCGTGTTGCATTGAGGGCATCTTCCAAACGATATTTTTTATCTTTCAATTCGACTTCTGTTGCTGCACCAACTTCGATAACAGCTACGCCGCCGGACATTTTAGCCAAACGTTCCTGTAATTTTTCTTTATCGAAATCAGATGTAGTATCAGCAATCTGTGCTTTAATCTGAGCAACACGATCTTTGATAGCAGCCGGATCGCCGTGGCCTTCAACGATAGTCGTTTCATCTTTGGTTACGCGAACCTGACGAGCTGTGCCGAGGTCTTCCATGGTAATGCTGTCAAGTTTACGGCCAACATCTTCAGAAATAACTGTTGCGCCTGTCAAAATAGCAATATCCTGCAGCATTGCTTTACGACGGTCACCAAAGCCAGGAGCTTTTACAGCAACAGCTTTGAATGTGCCACGAAGTTTGTTAACAACTAAGGTTGCCAAAGCTTCGCCTTCTACATCTTCAGCAATAATGAGGAGTTCTTTGCCAGCCTGAACTACTTTTTCAAGTACTGGGAGCATTTCCTGGATAGAAGCAATCTTGCGGTCTGTTACAAGGATGTACGGTTCAGCCATAACAGCTTCCATTTTATCCGGATCTGTTACCATGTACGGGGAAATATAGCCGCGGTCAAACTGCATGCCTTCTACAACAGAAAGCTGTGTACCCATTGTTTTGGATTCTTCAACAGTAATAACACCGTCTTTACCAACTTTTTCCATAGCATCAGCAATCAAGCCGCCAACTTCTTCATCACCGGCAGAAATAGAAGCAACCTGTGCGATAGAAGCTTTATCAGAAACGGAAATAGAACGTTTTTTGATTTCTTCAACCAATTTAGCAACAGCTTTTTCAATGCCGCGTTTCAAAATCATCGGGTTAGCACCGGCAGCTACGTTGCGCATGCCTTCCTGAATCATAGCCTGAGCTAAGATTGTTGCTGTTGTCGTGCCGTCGCCGGCTACATCGTTTGTTTTCGTTGCAACTTCTTTGACGAGCTGTGCGCCCATGTTTTCAAAGGGATCTTCCAATTCAATGTCACGGGCAATGGTTACGCCATCGTTAGTGATAGTCGGAGCACCGAATTTTTTATCCAATACTACGTTGCGGCCTTTAGGTCCCAATGTAACTTTTACTGCATTAGCCAACGCATCTACGCCTTTACCAAGAGCACGACGTGCATCTTCGTTAAACAAAATCTGTTTTGCCATAATAAAACACTCTCCTGTATATAAATTATATGTTACGTATGATTTACGAGTTAGATAATAGCCAAAATATCACGTTCGCTGACGATTAAGTACTGTACGCCTTCGAATTTAACTTCTGTACCGGCATATTTGGAGAAAATAATTTTGTCGCCAACTTTGACATCCAAAGCAACGCGTTTGCCATCATCCTGTACTTTACCCGGGCCTACAGCAATAACTTCACCTTGACTTGGTTTTTCTTTAGCTGTATCCGGCAAAAAGATACCACTAGCGGTTTTTTCTTCTTGTTCTAATACACGGATAACTACGCGATCTCCTAAGGGTTTTAACATTTTATATTCCTCCTCAATGATGCAATCTTTTTTTATTTATTAGCACTCACTATGTATGAGTGCTAACTACAATATATATATTACCTACGAAAGGTAAAAAAGTCAAGACTTTTGACTCGATTTTCGTAGGCATTCTTATTTTTTTTGTTTTTTTAATTTTTCCGCACTGCTGATGACCGCTTCTGCTACATCTTTTAAAGACCTGCGGTTCTTCATGCTGTACTGCTGCAGCCGGTGATATGCTTCATCTTCCGAAATATGGTACAAATCCATCAAATAGCCTTTGGCCCGCTCTACAGCTTTGCGTATTTCCATCTTTTCGTTCATTTCATTCAGCTGCTGTGCTACTTCCTGCTGCCGTTTAAACTGGGAAATGGCTATTTCAATGGCTGGAAACAGATTGACAGGGCTAATCGGTTTAACCAGATACCCCAACACGCCTGAATCTTTAGCTTTATTTACTACATCCTGCTGACTGTATGCCGTCAGCAGCAAAACCGGCGCGATTTGTTCATGCCCAATCATTTTGGCTGCATGAATGCCGTCAAGGCGCGGCATTTTGATATCCAAGAGGACGATATCCGGTTTTTCTTTCCGTACCAATTCCAATGCTTCTACACCGTCTGCGGCTTCTCCTACTACCGTATAGCCTGCTTCTTCCAACATTTCGCTTAAATCCATGCGAATAATAGATTCATCATCCCCGATTACTACACGATACCCCATCTGTTTATCTCCTTTCTATTTGCGGAAATTGAATAATAACTTCTGTTCCTTTTGGTTTGGCATCTTTAAATTCTAATGTTCCTTTTAAATCTTTTTCTACCAGCGTTCGTACAATCGCGAGGCCTAAATGCTTGCGTTTACTTGGCTGTGCCGGCGCCGGCATGTGACTCATGCCTACACCGTCGTCTTGTATATGAATGACGCATTGGCTGCCATCTTGCTGCACATTGACAGACAAGGCACCTTCATGAAGTCCCTCAAATCCATGAAGAATAGCATTGGTAATCAATTCATTCAGCACCAACGCCAGTGACGTAGCCGCATCAGAAGGCATCAACAATGTTTTACCGGTAAACTGCGTTTCGACATGACAATCGGCACTGACCATGCTGTGCGTCAATAATTCAAGCAGTTTGTTGGCTACATCAGAAATATCAATCCATTCTTCATCATGGTGCGACAAAATTTCATGGACCAAAGAAATACTCAAAATACGATTGAGGCTTTCTTTCAGTACATTTTTGGCTTCTTCACTATCCGTCCGCCGCATCTGCATGCGCAGCAGGCTGGCTATGGTCTGTAAATTATTTTTGACGCGATGGTGAATTTCCTTGATGACAGACGTTTTTATCATCAATTCTTCTTCTTTTCGATACAACTCCGTCCGTTCCGTCAAAACAGCAATTACGCGATGGACCCGGCCCCGGCGCAGCAGCGGAATGACCCGCCGCGTAAATATGACGTCGCCGACCGTTACATTTTCAATAAATCCTTCCCGTGTAGCCAATGCCTGCTTGGCGCCTGTCAGGTTATTTTGGCTGTTGTAAATATTAAATCCCGTTAAGGAACCGGCATAGCCCCGCATATGAAGAATGCTTTCAGCCATTTCATCAGCATAAATAATGACGCCGTTGCAGTTAATCAGCACTACGCCGTCCTGTACGGATAAGCGGCTGTACAACGCGCGGCTGTCCTTGGTAATAGGAACCTGCAGCGCAAGAAATGCCGTTTCCGTCAAAATTTCCCGGCTCGCTTCTACCTTACCGACAAAGGCAATGACAGCCATTGTCAGACCACCGTTATCGACAAAAGGGTACGCAGACAAAGGTTCAATACGGCCGTAATCCACTTCTTTACATCCTTGAACGAATTGGCCGCGCTGCAGTACTTCCAAAGCAATCGGCTCTTCATAACCGGCAAAGACTTTTCCCGGCACCATGGTCTGTTCTTTATTTTCAGCCTGCTGCAAAAAGGGAGAACAATGCGCAGCCAATACCAATGTATGCGGCTGCCGTCCCGGCACAAAAACCAGCAGTTCCCGATGCGATAAATCACTGGCAAACTGCAGCAATTCTTCACTGTTTTTCAATATATGAATCTGTACATCCGATAAGGCACTCTGTGTGCGGCATATGGATTCCATTGAAGCCATCTTGTTTCACCTCTGCTTATTGTTGAGATGTAATTGCCAGTGCTGGTTTGGCATTCAGCGTCAAATCAGCAAAACGCCCCTCCAACGCCATATAATAAGCTCGGCAGCCAATCATGGCACCATTATCCGTACACAAAACGGGAGCCGGCCGATAAAAAGCATAGCCGTGTTCCGCACAGGCGTTTTCCATCGCAGCAGACAAGCCGCTGTTAGCCGATACGCCGCCGGCTGCTACAATCGTTTTCATGCCGCAGTACTGCGCTGCATCCATGGTCTTTTCCACCAACGTTTCGACAACTGTCTTTTGGAAGCTGGCTGCTACATCTTCGGCGCAATACGATTGACCGCGCTGTTCCTGCGTATGCAGGTAATTCAATACTGCGGATTTTAAGCCGCTGAAACTAAATTCAAAGTTATGTTTTTCATGCAGCGCTTTCGGAAAAGCAATCGCGTCGGGATTACCTTTTTTTGCCAACGCGTCAATCTGCGGGCCTCCCGGATACGGATACCCCATCACACGGGCAATTTTATCAAACGCTTCACCAGCCGCATCATCCCGGGTCTGTCCCAGCAGTGTAAATTGATTATATCCTTCAATTTTTACAAGCTGCGTATGGCCTCCTGAAACTACTAATGCCAAAAAGGGCGGTTCTAATTCCGGATGGCTCAAGAAGTTGGCAAAAATATGGCCTTCCATATGATTGACGCCGACCAGCGGCTTATCCAAAGCAAAACTAATGGCTTTGGCAGCTGCCACGCCGACTAAGAGCGCGCCAACCAGTCCGGGGCCATACGTAACGCCGATATGATCGATGTCCTGCAGCGTAAGGCCCGCCGTATCCAAGGCTTCTTTGATAATCGGCATAACATATTCGATATGCTGGCGGGATGCAATTTCCGGTACTACGCCGCCAAACTTCCGATGAATCGGTACTTGTGTCGATATAATATTGGAAAGAATCTGCCGTCCGTCTTTCAACACTGCGGCTGATGTTTCATCACAGCTCGTTTCCAATGCTAAGGTATACATAATTCACTCATCCTTTTTACTTAATAACCCATTGATACGTTTCTTTTTTGCAATCCATGACATACGCGTCCTCAACAGGTTCTGAATAATATTTTTTTCGCACAGATACTACTTCATAACCCAATTTTCGATACAAAGACAACGCCGGCATATTGGAAAACCGTACTTCCAAAAAAATATTCTTGCAGTCCTGTTTCCATGCTTCTTCCATCAAAACCCGCAGAAGAGTTTCTCCATAGCCTTGACCGCGGTACTTCTGCAGCAACGCAATATTCGTGATTTGTCCTTCATCCAGCACATGCCATAAACCGGCATACCCGGCAATCGTGCCCTGATCTTCCAGCACATAATACATCGTCAGCTCAATATGCGTCAATTCACGCTGAATAGACGGCAGAGACCAAGGAACAGAAAAAGATTCCTGCTCTACGGCATAAATCCCCGCTGCATCTTCCGGACGCGCCTTGCGGACCGTTATAGACATTTCTGTCCTCCATGCCGTTTTTCCCACAGCACTTCCGCTTCACTGCGCCGTTTGTAAGCTGGTGTCAGTGTCATACAATCATCAACATCTCCTGTGAGCAGCCGTTTTTGAGCCGCTAACGCAACACTGCCGGCACGAGGAATGCACATAGTCGGCGGAGCCATACGGAACAGCGTGCTCTTTTCTACGATTTCCTTCTTTCCCAGCAATGCGCCGTCGCCACAAAAAACAACGGGATTCCCCTGCGCTTCCAGCGTATTCAAAACGTCTGTCAGCGGTGCAATGTGGATATCTTCCACCTGCTGCAGTGTATCGCGCTGCCATTGATAGGAAGCTGCATATACGTTGCCTTTTTGCGCATCAATCAATGGGCAAATGGTATCCGACACGCCGACAAAATTCCATGCCAAACTGGTCGGTGTTTCTACGCCGATAATCGGAACATTCCAAGCAAAGGCGAGCCCTTTGGCAGTAGCCAGCCCGATGCGGAGTCCTGTAAATGAACCCGGTCCAATCGCAACGGCAACACCGTCAATCTTCGTTTTGGGAACAGACGCTTTATCCAGCATATCCGCAATATGGGGCATTAATTGTTCCGAATGCGTCAAGCGGGCCTGTATAGTCAGTTCTGCTTTCAATGTATCCTCATGCAGCAAGGCTACACTAGAAACCAAACTGGATGTTTCAATGGCTAACAGCATATTTTTCTACCTCTTTTTCTACATCGTCCCACCGTGCATCCTGCAATGCCATATGAAATACACGGTCTGTAGGACTTGTTTTTTCTATCGTAATAACAGCAGCATCCTGGGGAAGGCGGTCTGGAAATTTTTCTGACCATTCAATAACCGTAACGCCGCTTGATATATAATCATCAAACCCCAAGTCATCTAACTCATAGTCTTCTTCTAATCGATAAAAATCAAAATGCTGCAAGGGAATGTCATGTTCATAATAGTTCAGAATAGTAAATGTAGGACTGACAATCGGTTCCTGAATCCCCATTCCCTGGGCAATGCCCTGAACGAAATGGGTCTTGCCGGCTCCCAAATCCCCCTGCAAAGCCAGTACATCTCCCGGCTTCAATACGCGGCCAATTACGCTGCCTAAAGCGATAGTATCTGTTTCTGAATGAGTTGCTATATCAATCATACTATATCTCCTTACTGAAAGTGATTCCAGCCAGTTTTCGGCAAAACGGTTTGTACACCGTCATCCTGCAAAAGTACCTTTCCTTCACCTTTTTCTACATGTCCAATGCGAGTTATATATGGACATTGCTGCTGCAGCATTTTAAAATCAGCAGGTGCCATGGTAAAAATCAGCTCATAGTCTTCTCCTCCGTTGAAGACGTAGGACCATATATTTTTTCCCGTCTTCGCAGCCCATTGCCTTAATTCGCCGCTGCAAGGAACAGCTTCCCTGTCAATGATTAAATCAGCTTGGCTAGCCTGAGCAATTTCATTGGATTCACTGGCCAGTCCGTCGCTAATATCATTTAAGCTATGACCATGAAACTGCACTAATAAACGGCCTAATGAAATCTGCGGTTCCGGCAGCTGATGTGCCTTCTTTAACATAGGAAATCCGTCTATGCCCTGCAGTAACACGTCCAATCCGCCGGCTGAATCGCCAATGGTATGGGACACGCCAATAACATCTCCCGGCTTCGCGCCGCTGCGGCAGATTGCTCTGCCTGCTTCAATTTCACCAAAAGCCGCAACCGTAATCACCATCGATTCTTTTGCCATTACCGTGTCGCCGCCAATGATGTTGACGTGATATTGCTGACAAATATCTTTAATGCCCTTATATAACGATTGTAAATCGTCCATTTCCATTTGAGGTGCAATCGCCGTCGATAAGACAATATGCGTAGGTATACCCCCCATTGCCGCAATATCACTCAAATTGGAAGCGACCGCTTTATAGCCCGCTTCATACCAAGTCGCTGTTTTTCCAATGATAAAATGACTGTTTTCTACCATCGTATCAATGACAGCAATCTGCTCCATCCCAGGCGTTGTTTTGTAAACAGCACCATCATCCCCGATGCCTACAACAATAGAATCAGGATTAAAAATCGTATTCTTTTTTATCGCATCAATAAATCCAAATTCGCCAATGTCAGAAATTTTCATGGGCCTATCTCCTTAATTAGACTTTGAATATGAATATATTTTAATAGAAATACGCAAAAAAGTAAAACTTTTCGTCTTTATTTATAAAAAAACAGCTCATACAAAATGTATGAGCTGTCATGTGGTGACCCGGTAGGGATTCGAA
>DJEN01000061.1 GCA_002431345.1 Megasphaera sp. UBA5897
CCCCATAATAAAAGGTTGCTTTCCAGCATCTTTTCATTCAAATCCGGTGATACACAGCAATAGCTGCAGTCGGAAATACCGTTAAAATAATGGCGGAACTGGACATCCGCCGCAGTTTGTACAGCCTGCATCAAGCCGTCAAACCGTGTGTCATTCAATGAACGGCTGTCTGCGGCAGGATAATACGGCGGAGCAAAGGCAATGACTACGACAGGTTCTGTCATGCCAATAAAATGAAGGATTTTTTCAATCAAATGGATGGTTTCCTGCGCATATGTACTGTCCCCTTTTTGCAGGGCAATAAAACTGTTGTTTTTGACATTTTCATAAAATACATCAAATCCCGGATAGGACATGGCTTGTTTTAGCAATTCTGCACCGCTGATAACCGGCATTACCAATGGGCTGTGCATTTTTTTCAAAGTTTCATCCACAGCGTGGCGCGCCGCTTTCATCAACAGATACATGACATCATCCGGCGTCTTATCGTACATCATAAAGTTGGCGCAAGCTGCTGCCCGCTGCGGAAGCGACACATCATAATGCTCTTTGCGGTCCCGCAGATAAATCCATGCCGGCGGCGGCGTCATTTCACTGCCGCAGGTATCAATCATTGACATATCGCCTTCCGTATCTGCAATTAAATGCGCTATAACTCCCAAGGGATTGATGCCTTGTCCATAATTGCCAATATGAACCGATTTTCCCTGCACGACGACGACCGGAAGCAGTTTGCCTACAGAGCCGGTATACGAAATAAGCTTTCCTTTTTCTTTATCATTAGGTTCGCTGTCTACCAAAACCCGATACGACAAACCATAGGCCTTTTTTAAATCCTGCAAGATGGATACAGCCATACGCATGCCGGCAGAATACGATTCTTCATCAGGAAGGGATATATACAGGAGGCTCGCTTTTCCCGGATGGGCTGCGTATTCTTCAAATACAGCCAGCTGTGCAGCGGCTCCACCTTTCATGTCGCAGGCACCTCGTCCAACCAGCCAGTCACCGCTTTGCAAATCAGCCAGCACGTCTTCACGTTTTTCCGATTGCAGTAAATCCTGCAGCAGTTCATCCGGCGCAAAGGCATGACTCTGCATGCTTCCATACGTCTCTGTGTCAACGACATCATGATGATTCATGAAAATGACCGTATCCTTGCTGCTGCCCAAAATCAATCCGTATACAACCGAGCGGTCATGCGCATCATTGGGTATGTGGATCATTCCCCCTGTTACGCCCGGCATATGAGACAGCAGCTTTTGCAAATACTTTTCCATGGCAATTTCTTTTTCTGTATTGGTTTCACTGTCAACAGCAATCATTTGACGCAGTAATTCCAATACTCTTTCATTTCGTTTCATACCCCTGCACCTCATTTCGCATCTCACTTAAAAATCCATTTTTTGCGAGATAAATAATTCCACACCGTGACAATCGCACTGGCCATGATTTTAGAAATCATCGGATTCAGCCCTAGCAGCATGGGAGACGTAAAAACCCACATCAGCAGCAAATTCCAGCCGAGTCCGATGGCACTGACTAAAAACACCAAGGATACTTCCGTTCCCTTATGATAGCGGCTGCCGCTGTCAAAAACGAAGCGATTGCATAAAAAATAATGATACAGCGTAGACGTGCCAAAAGCCAGCGTCGTCGCCGCCAAAACATTCTGCGTCTGCAGCGAAAACATACCTGCATGCATCAAAACACTAAAAAACACAAAAAACAGTCCCCATTCCAGCAGTGCCGCAGAACCGCCGACTAATAAATACATAAATATCTTCATATATTCATTGTCCGTGTAATCAAATCCAAATATTTTTTTCTGCTTCATGACCTACTCCAGTTAGTATTTTCTTATATTGACATATTCATAATATATTTTAAATTATACGTCATTCAGTACATAAAATCCACACGTTTCCTTTCTTTTAGAAAACGGTAATTTTATATATATTATGAATTTTTCGCATTGCAAATCATTTTATTATGCTATTTTTAGTATTTTATTGCTTTTATTAGTCGCCTGTGATATTATGCAAGTGTAATATTTCTTATTACAAATTATTCTTTTGAAAAATATTAATTTGTAATTTTTGTTTTGCTATTTTTAAATTTAAAAGGAGTGACTGTACCATGAATTTCGAATTAACAGAACAGCAGCAGCATATTGTCAATCAAGCTCGTGAATTTACAGCTAAACGCCTGGCTCCCGGCGTCGTTGAACGTGATGAAACATCGACGTTTCCCATAGATGCATTCAAAGAGTTCGGCAGCATGGGAATGTACGGTCTTTGCTATCCCAAAGAATTTGGCGGTACTGGTTTAGGATATGTCCCATATATTTTAGCCGTCGAAGAAGTATCCAAAGTAGATGCTTCCTTTGGCATTGCTTTTTCTGTCAATACATCTTTATATGGCGGCAGTATTATGTACTCCAACGCAGATGCAGAACAAAAGAAACGGTTCTTATCTCCTATTGCCAGCGGCCAGGCTATCGGTTCTTTTGGCCTGACAGAACACAGTGCCGGTTCAGATGCAGCCGGTCAAAAAACGATTGCTGAAAAAGACGGTGACAGCTATATTCTCAATGGCACCAAGATTTTCAACACCAATGGACCGCTGGCAGATTATACCGTCGTCTACGCGTTAACCGATCCTTCCATCGGAACAAAAAGCATGTGTGCTTTTGTCGTAGAAAAAGGAATGGAAGGGTTCCATGTCGGAAAAATAGAAAACAAAATGGGCATTCGTTCTGCTCAAGTTTCTGAAATGGTCTTGTCGAATGTTCGCGTTTCTGCTGACCGCATGATTGCCAAACCGGGTGAAGGATTTAAACTGGCTATGAAAACATTGGACGGCGGCAGAATCGGCGTCGGCGCGCAGGCTCTCGGCATTGCCGAAGGCGCCTTCAAAATAGCTGTGGATTATATGAAAGAACGTGAACAATTTGGCAAACCTATTTTTAAGCAACAATACTTAGCCTTCAAAATGGCCGAATTATATGCCGATATTGAAAAAGCCAAATTGGTTCTTTATAAAGCAGCCTGCTTAAAAGAAGCTGGCAAACCGTTCACTACAGCAGCTGCTGTTGCCAAATTAGCCTGCACCGATGCAGCCATGAAAGTGACTACAGAATGCGTGCAGATGCTCGGCGGCAATGGCTACATGAAAGAATACCATGTAGAACGCATGATGCGTGATGCCAAAATCACCCAAATTTATGAAGGAACCAATGAAATTCAAAAACTGGTTATCTCCGGCGGTCTTTTCCGTTAAGATACATGTTTCACTACTGGCAGCATACTGTGTCTATCTCTCAGCCTGTCTCCTTGTAAAAAAGGAGGCAGGTATTTATATACTATTCATTTCAGGACTCAGCAGCAGCATAGGAAAAGAAAGTCTGATATTTTTTTCACAAATTATCCGACTTCGTATAGCGAGATGCTTCATAATATGATAAACTATAAGTACATATAATTTGTAATGCGAAATATTATAATGGAAAGGAAGCATCATCGTGGAGTACACAAAATGTATCAACTTTTTATTAACGATTGCCCAGCACGAAGTCTTTCTCATATTTTCAGAAAACCTCTCGCAATTCGGCATTACACCAGGGCAATACGGCGTATTAGCCTGTCTTTGGAAGGATGAAACGCTGACACCAAAAGAAATCGCCAATATCCTTCGTGTAGAAAACTCTACCATTTCCGGTGTGTTGGATCGCATGCAAAAACGCGGCCTTATCGACCGTATTTTAAATCCCAACAATCGCCGCAGCATCAGCGTTAGAGCAACCAAAGAAGGTCTGGCCCTGAAAGAACCGGTGCAAAAGAAAATTGAAGAACTAAACGACTTGGTTCTGCGTAATTTTTCTCAGCAAGAACGTGAAGAAATTCTCTCTTTATTAGGGCGTATTGGCCATTTACACTTAGAAGAACACGAATAACGGAACATCTTTTATCTCACGTTACATCAATTTAGTCATACTATCATAAAGAAATACTGCTGTCTTCTCAAGGATACGCAGTATTTCTTTTTTTATATAATTGCGGCATTACGATTTTTTCTTCAAACAAAAAGCCCCCAATTTTTCATGATATGCTGTGCTTATTTTTCATGAAATCTATTATTTTTTATCCCTTGACCCATTTTTTAAATCATGGTATTATTTGGTTGAAATAATTTCTATTGCGAATTATTTCTAAGTAGTGTCACACTACAAACTTTCAATCTAAATCGTGTACACGTCTTTTCTTCTCGATAATAATGACTCTGTATGCCGGGCTCCCATCCCAGCATACGGCAAAACTGTACACACCTACAAAAAACCACCCTTCCTGACCAGAAGAGTGGTTTTTTCCGTATAGTCAAAACGATATACATATTAGCATATTCCTGTCAGCATGTAGAAGAAGACGGCAAAGAATGCTACAACAACTTTTAATAACGTAATGGCAAACATATCTTTATACGCTTCTTTGTGAGTCAAACCGCAAATAGCTAAGGTCGTAATAACAGCCCCGTTGTGCGGCAAGCTGTCCATACCGCCGGAAGCCATTGCAGCGATACGATGAACGACTTCAGGAGGAATCCCTACAGCAGCTGTTTCTGCCAAGAAGTGATTGCCAAAAATATCCAGTGCAATACTCAAGCCACCGGAAGCAGAACCTGTAATACCGGCTAAAATATTAACCATTAATGCTACGTTGAACAACGGCATGCCGTCGCCAATTCCCAGCAGGGCATCGGCAACTTCCAAGAAGCCCGGCAAAGAAGAAATAACATTGCCGTAGCCAACTTCTGATGCTGTATTCATAATAGCCAGCAAAGAACCTAAAGCACCAGCGTTTAAAGCAGCTTTGACACTTGTATTTTTAGATAAGAATTTCTTACCTGTAATGCAGGCAATAATAATAGCAGCAAGCAAGCCAAGAACAAGAGCCCAAATAGCAACAACGTTGTGTACATCTTTAGCTACCAACGGCAGATTCATTGCTTTGAAAGGAGCGAGCAAGGCATTGTCCCATGTGAAAACCATGGAGAAATAGAAATTCATGGCTAAAACGACAATCAGCGGCACGATGGACAACTGCCATGGCGGCAATTTGGCGTCCGGATCAATAACAGTTTCGTTAATCGTATGATTGCCGTATCCTTCTCCGTGTTTTTTAAAGGTTTTACGACGCCATTCCAAATACAAAAGGCAAAGGACAATTAATAAAGTACCGCAAATAAGGCCTAAAATAGGAGCCGCAAACGTTGTCGTTCCCAAATAAATCGTAGGAATAATATTTTGAATCTGCGGAGAACCTGGATAGCAGTCCATGGTAGCCGTAAATACGCCGGCAACAAAGCAGGCAGGAATCAAATGTTTTGGAATATCTGCTTCACGGAACAAAGCTGCCGCGAACGGATATACAGCAAATGCGCAGACAAACATGGAAATACCGCCATAGCAAAGAATCATGCAGGCAAATACGACAGCAAATACGGCTCTGTCTTTACCAATCAATTGAATGGTTTTCATAGCAATACTGCGAGCCATGCCCGTTTCTTCCATAACTTTACCAAATACAGCTCCTAAAAGGAATACAGGGAAGAAGGATTTGATATATGTTACGGCTTTAGCCATAAATAATTCTGTATACCCCGGTAAAATCGGCAGTCCAGAAAAACTAGCGGCAAACAATGCGAATATTGGTGCAAATAAAATAACAGAAAATCCTTTATACGCAAATGTTACCAGTAAAAATAAACTTAAAACAATTGCAACAATTTCCATACAAACACTCTCCTTTTTTTATGTTTTTTTCATAACGCGTATTCCATGCATTCATCATACAAGAAGGAGATTGTGAATAAAAGACCATAGTCTTGCCCTTTGTTGCTGTTTTTCCTAGTTATGTCATTCTTGGAATTCCATATTCTTTTTATAAAAAATACAAGAGGTTGTATTTTTCTGTCAATACTTGTTCTTTTTTTTACATGTATTGAGTATATTATGCTATATTTATCTGTACAAAAAATAACTATATGCCCAAAACAAAAGCCTTTATTCACACGAATGTGATAAAGGCTTTTTTGTCCCTTTATGGAATTTTTCTGTCTTTTTATTTTAATTTAGCGGCTACATCCGCCGTAATATCCTGAAACTGTCCTTCTACTACAGAACCTTTCAACACGATGTAATCCAGATTTTTTTCCTGTTTTACTTCTTTTGTCTTTGCTAAAATATCTTTTTCTAACGGGCTAAACAAATCAATACGCTGCTTGTTCAGCTGGGCATTGTATTTTTGCACCAATGCTTCCTGTGCTTTTTTATCAGTGGTTTTCTTTGCCTCGTTTTGGAAATCTTTCTGTGCTTTCTGCACATCCTTTTGCCACGTCGTTACGGTCTGCTGGAATTTGGGATGACTCTGCAGCAATGCCGATATATCAATCGTCCCCAATCCAGCGGCAAAGGTAGAACCCATAGTTCCTACAGTCATCATAGCGGCCATTACGGCTGTCATTATTTTCTTATTCATCGTACTTGCCTCCTTTTGCAAATCAACTTTATTTTATTTATTCTTCTACACCTGTGAGTTCCAAGCATTCTTTACGTACGCTGTCTTCACAAGAGCGCATAGCTAAGATAGTTTTATCAAACAAATCATTTAAATCCCAGTCAAGCATTTCTGCTCCTTGTTTGATGACATCGCGGGAACAGCCTGCAGCAAATTTTTTATCTTTAAATTTTTTCTTCAAGCTTTTTACTTCCATATCCTTCGTGCTTTTGGATGGACGCATTTTGGCTGCTGCCCAAATAAGACCTGTCAGTTCATCTGCAGCAAACAATACTTTTTCCATTTCCTGCTTTGGTGCAACATCGACACAAATGCCATAGCCGTGGCAAACTACCGAATGGATAAAGTCATCACTGGCATTAATTTCTTTCAACAGTTCCGGTGCTTTTTTACAATGCTGTTCCGGATACATTTCAAAATCTACGTCATGCAGTAATCCTACAAGACCCCAATACGCAGCTTGGTCGCCATAACCCAATTCATTGGCATACCAGCGCATTACACCTTCCACGGTAAGTCCATGCATGATATGAAACGGTTCTTTATTATATTTCTGCAATAACTGTAACGCTTCTGTTCTGTCCATTTTTTAAGTACCCCCTATATCCATCTAAAAGATATAGCTTATTATAGCATATAAATAAAATCTGAAAACTCATTTCATTGCAAAACAACCCTTTTTTTTGTACTATTTCCTCATAAAACAGCAAAAATACAGATACCAACTGCTTATAAATACCTTGCCATATCCATAACGTTTTTTATTTCTTTTATTTTAACTATTGCTTTCAAATTTTATAGCATGC
Organism: Megasphaera sp. UBA5897; assembly: GCA_002431345.1. Lineage (GTDB taxonomy): Bacteria > Bacillota > Negativicutes > Veillonellales > Megasphaeraceae > Megasphaera. The sequence continues at coordinate 7,382 of DJEN01000061.1, forward strand.
AGTATGATATATTCCTATCAATCTATCAAAAAATTCACGTAAATATTATATATGATATATGAATTTTAATATGAAATTAATTATTAAAATATATTGACAATTTTTTAGTACAGTGATTAAATATAAATGTGGTTTTTTATTGATATTACTTATCATTTTTATTGTGGTTATGTGCTCAACTTTTGATACAAACATATTTATATATGCCATTAAAAAATTGTATCAACATTGAGCAGAGTTATCGGCATATGTTCTAGTTTTGTTGTTGTATCCCAAAATACACATATTATATGCAAATGAAAATCATATAACAGGCAATATCAAAATAAATGCAGGGAGAATCTATAATGAAATTGATTACAAAAAAAAGCAAAGCCATCCTAAGCACGTGTATAGCAATAAGTATGGCAGGAGGATCTGTATTTGCTACTGTAACAAATAGCGGAACTGGTGAAATTGGTTCTAACACCAATGTGAATATTGCTACAAGCCCAGTAAATGGGAAACTGGACGGTACAACAGGCGCTAGTGTTATGATTACCAATGGACCTAATGCTCGTGCTGCCTTCTACGATATTTCAAAATGTAAAAATGCTGATGGTACATACGATCAGGAAAAATTAGACGCTGAAGCTAAAAAATCTGAAAATGCAGGTAAACAACCTTATGATTTTGGCAACATCAAACCA
>DJEN01000065.1 GCA_002431345.1 Megasphaera sp. UBA5897
GCTAAAAGCGGCGCAGAAGGCGTCGGACAGGCGACGACGCGCTCTGTAGTAACCTCTATTATTTTTATTTTTATCTGTAATTATTTATTATCCGTTATTTTATACTAGGAGAGCCTATGATTCGTTTGCGTGATGTGACCGTCGCATATGGAGAACGCGTGGTGCTCGATCACATTGATTTAGATATTTATGATGGCGAGACATTGGCGATACTGGGGGCGAGCGGCTCCGGTAAAAGTACGATACTGCGGCTGATTATTGGCCTGCAAAAGCCGACAAGCGGCAGTATTTGGATTCATGGAGAAGACATTACGCAATATACGGAAGAAGAAATGGATGAAGTGCGGCGTCAGATGGGCATGGTGTTTCAGTACTCTGCCTTGTTTGATTCCATGACAGTCGGTGAGAATGTAGCTTTTGGCCCGCGTCAGCGCACCAAATATACAGAAGATAAGATACAGGCGATTGTCAAAGATAAACTGCATCTGGTCGGCTTGGACGGCATCGAGCAAATGATGCCCAATGACTTGTCCGGCGGCATGAAAAAACGAGTCAGTCTGGCGCGGGCGATTGCGTTGGATCCTAAAGTGATTTTGTACGACGAACCGACAGCCGGGCTGGATCCGCTGCGGTGCCGGGACATCAATCACCTGATTGTCAGCATGCAGCGTCATCTTCAGGCGACGTCCGTTCTCGTGACGCATGATATGACATCCGCTTTTGCCGTGGCGGACAGGATGGCTTTTTTACAGGACGGCCGGTTCCGTCTTATTGCTTCCAAAGAGGAATTCAAACACACGCAAGACCAGGAAGTACAGCAGTTTATTCATGGCGGCGAACTTCCCGGAGAAAGAGAGACAGCAATATGATGAAATGGAGTACAGAAGCAAAAGTTGGATTTGTCACCTTGCTTGCTATCCTTCTTTTCACAGGCGTAGTCCTCAGCTTGGCGCATGTAGAAATTTTTGGCAAACCGGGCTTTCAAGTCCATACGGTGTTTAAGGATGCCAACGGCCTGCAAAAAGGAAATTCCGTGCGCTATGTAGGCGTTACTGTCGGTAAAGTCGAAAAAGTCACGCCGTCACGCGATGGCGTCGATGTGCTGATGCGTTTGGACAAAGGCATAGAAGTGCCGCGGGACTCCAAAGTATCTATTACGACAGACGGCCTGCTGGGGGAAAAAATCGTAGCCATTACGCCGGGAAAAGATAAAAATCATATATTGGCAGACGGCGATACGATTGACGGCAACACAGGACAGACCATGGATGATGTCATGGACAATGCCAATACGCTGATCAACGGCGCCAACGATATGGTCAAAAATATCAATGCCGTTATTGGCGATGCCAAGACGCAGAACGCTATGCGCGGCACCATTCAGAATATCGAGAATATTACAGGCAAAACCAGTGGTATGATGGATGCCAATGCTGGCAATATTCAGCAGATGACAGCTAACATGGCAGCGATTACTTCGCAGATGAATGAATCTATGCAGCGTATTGACGGCGATGGCAGTACATCTGAAAATGTACGGCAAATGGCAGCGAATATGAAACAAATTACAGACCGCTTTGACCGCGTGGCTCATTCGATGGAAGATATGACGACAGACCCGCAGAGCAAGGCAGACATCCAAACGACCCTGCACAACACGGCGGCGATTACGACGAAAGTCAATAAAATCCTCGGCGGCGGCAGCAGCATCAAAGTGCAGGGCGAAGGCGGGCTGTTGTATAATGATACAAAAGGGAAGACAGGTGCCCATGTAAATTTTAGGGTGTACCGTGACAAGAATTTTGCTCAAATAGGAGCAGAACAGATTGGAAACGGTACGGGGCTCAATTTGCAGTACGGCCGCCGCGGCTCACTGTTTGACTGCCGCGCAGGCCTTATCAACGGCGATTTGGGTGCCGGTGTGGACTTTTTCCATGACGGACCGTTTCGCCTCAGCTTGGAAGGGTACGACCCCAATGATTGGCGGTACCGCATTAAGGCACAGTACCGCGTGATGCCTGACGTATATTTGTTTGGGCAGTTTACCCATCCGTTCAGTCGAGGGGATGGCGGTAATTATTATGGTATTAACTATGTATTTTAGAATACAATTTTAAGATATACAGCAAGACGATAGAATAGACTAATGATGGGGGTACCCAAGATGAACAAGAAGTTGTACAGAAACATACTCATCGCCATGATGGTTTCAACATTAGGAACAGCAGCCGTATCTGCGGCAGATGCTGTAGTTCCTGTAGTTCCTGTAGATTTGGCACGCGTAGAAGCACAGACAGCCAGCACGCCGAAAAAAGCAAAAGCTGTAAAACAAACCAAGAAAGCCAATGTAAAACCGGCTGTGCAGACAGCGCAGACCGTGCGGCCTGTCGATATTACGCCGGAACTGCGTGAAGAATTGGCCCAGCAGATTGCCGAAACGACAGCACAGCATGCAGAAAAAGCAGCAGCTCAGCGCGCTAAGACGAACGAAATCGACCCGGTAATTACCGTTGGCCGCGTATCGCCCAATCAGGCTGTCGATTTGACATTGCCCAAGACCGTGCAGATGGCCTTGGATTACAACCGTGACATCAAAATGGCCGGTTATGATTTGAAGAGCGCAGAATACGCTATTAATGAAGCCAAAGCCGGTAAAATGCCGAG
>DJEN01000007.1 GCA_002431345.1 Megasphaera sp. UBA5897
AGTTGAAAACTAAATGCATTGGTTTCTGTTGATAATTTGAAAAATGCCAAAACTTCAATGGCAAAAAATAAAAGATATGTATTAGCTCTGCCAATATAATCCGAGATGGTTGCCCAAGCAATACGTCCGGCACCATTCATCAAACCAATCAACCCAACCATAGATGCTGCTGCCATCGGAGACATATGGACCACTTCCTGTGCCATCGGCGAGGCAACTGCCAAAAGAGCAATCCCGCAGGTAATATTAACAAAAAAGAGCCACCAAATAGTATAAAACTGCCATTGTTTCATCGCTTGCGCTAATGAAAACTGCGGTAATGCAGCTGCATATTCCGGTTGTGCGGCATCTGCCTGCATTTTCAAACTTGCATCCTGCTGCGGTATTTCATCGGCCTTAGGCGGAGCCAGATATAAGGATGATGCCATCATAATGCCCATATATATAATGCCAAGAATAAAAAAATTATTTACTAAACCAACGTGTTGCACCAATAACTGCATAATGGGGCCGGCAATCATGCTGGCAAAGCCAAATCCCATAATCGCCAAACCGGTTGCAAAACCGCGATTATCCGGGAACCATTTCACTAAGGTAGAAACAGGCGTAATATATCCCGTTCCCAATCCAATGCCTCCAATTACGCCATAAAACAAATAGAGCAGAGGCAAGCTGTGTACATGAAAAGCGCCCGCCGTACCCAGCATGCCGCAGCCAAAAAAGCCTGCTGCTAAAAGGCCTGATTTCTTAGGTCCTATTTTTTGAACTACGCTGCCTAAACATCCTGCCGATAATCCCAAAAACAGGATAGCCAGTGAAAACGCCCAAGTCGTTTCTTTCAGCGTAAATCCCATTGTTTCCATAATCGGCTTGGTCAAAACACTCCACGCATACACACTGCCAATACAAATATGAATGCCCATAGCAGCCAGCGCAATACACCAACGATTTCTTTTCATGTCCAGTCTCTCCTTTTGCAGACCAGCCGCTATGAAAAAACGCCAACCGACTGGCCAAAGAATATAATATTCTGCCCAGACGGTCGGCGTTATATGCTGTTCAGTCCACGTGGTTATTCCACATTATCCGTCAGTCCTGTACAGCTATGTCGTTGTATGCTCATTATATGCGCTATGCACTTTCTTGTCAATACTATGCTGATTTTGCAGTTTTAGCCGGTACGGTATCATTATCCGTGCCATATTTTTGCTGGGCTGCCAATTCAGCTGCTTTTTTCTTCATTTCAGCCGCTTGCGTCAATGTCTGTCCAGCCGGTGCCGTGCGCATGACGTATACGTTTTCTAAGGGCTGCAAAGCAGAAAAGCCGTATGTCATTAATTTTTGCGCATCGCCGAATCGATCTCCCGAATTGAAGATGACAGCAATAACCGTTCTGCCATCTTGTGTCGCTGACGTAATCAAGCAGGGACCGCCGGCATTGGTCGTCCCGGTTTTAATGCCATTGGCTCCGGGGAAGCCGCTCGTCAAGAAATAGTTGGTTGTCGTGCAGTGTTTGGAACCACCGTTTATATACGGCATATCGTATTCACTATGGCTGACGGCATCGCGGAATTCAGGCATCTTCATGCCGTATGCGGCAATTTTAGCCATATCGCGGACTGTCGAATAATGCGCGCTGTCCGGCAGACCATGCGGATTTACAAAATGCGTATTCGTGCAGCCAAGGGCAGCCGCTTTAGCGTTCATTTGATAGACAAAATCTGCTTCAGTCGGTGCTACGGTTTCTGCTACGTCAACGGCTGCATCACAGCCGGATACTGTCATCATGCCGGTCATGGCGTTGCGAAGTGTAACCTGATCACCTGGATACAAACCAAGGACGGAGGCATCGCTTTCCAAATTCAGCGAATCTTGCGTAATACGGATAGGCTGATCTAATATTCCCTGCGCTTTGCCCATTTCAATTCCCAAAATGCAGGTCATTACTTTTGTCGTACTGCCGGGATACGACCGTTGGTCCGGATTTTTAGCATATAATTCATTGCCTGTATCCGCATCCATAACATATGCCATTTGTGCATCTACAGAAGGCTGTTCTGCTGTTTCGGCAAAAACACTGGCAGACACGGCCAAGCAGACAGTCATTGTTACAATTATTTTTCTTAAAAACATCAGTATTCACTTTCCTTCATAGTACGAATTTATAAGGGATTTTTAGCTGCCAATTTAGGCTTGCGGGGATATTTTTTCGGGCTTGCTTTTGTTTTTCGTATATAAATGACAGCGCGCTTGTCAGCAAGTCCCGGCAGGATAACAGGACGTACTTCTTCTACCATACCTCCCAAAATCTGCAGTGCCTGCTTGCTTTCTTGGATTTCTTCTTCATATTGGGCACCTTTTAAGGAGATAAAAAAGCCGTCTTGTTTGACATAGGGGAGAGCCCATTCTGCCAAAATAGGAAGGCGCGCGACAGCCCGGCTCGTCACGATGTCAAACTGTTCCCGATAGGCCGCCTGATGGGCCATTTCTTCTGCCCGGCCATGCAGGCAGTCTGCCTGCAGTCCAACCTGCTGGAGAACTTCCTGAATAAACCGCAGCCGTTTTTGCAGAGAATCAAAAAAAGTCATTTGCAAATCCGGTTGGTAAATAAGCAGGGGGAGACCGGGAAATCCTGCGCCGGTCCCCAAATCCAAAACACGGGCATGCGGCGCAAAATATGTTTTATCATAACAAGACAAGCTGTCTGCCATGTGTTTGACAGCAACATCGGCCGGTTCTGTAATCGCCGTCAGGTTCATTACTTTGTTGGTTTCCAGCAGCATATCCTGAAACAGGCAGAACTGTTTTGTCTGCTTTTCTGTCAGTATCCATCCCATTGCTGTCATGGCTTTGATAAGCTCAGTTTGAAACATGTTTTTTATCCTCCCGCTGCCGTTGTTCCAATACAATGAGAAGCGCCGTAATGTCTGCCGGTGAAACGCCGGAAATACGGCTGGCCTGACC
>DJEN01000026.1:0-1934 GCA_002431345.1 Megasphaera sp. UBA5897
ACATATGTAGTAAGCCAGGCGTTTGGGCTGTGTTTATTATGATGTCATCAGAAAGCAGGTAGCATATGGTTTATTTTGTAGGCGCAGGTCCCGGTGCCGTCGATTTGATTACTGTCAGGGGCAAACATCTTTTGGAAACAGCTGATGTCATTATCTATGCAGGTTCTTTGGTTAATCCGCAGCTCTTGGATTATGCCCAGCCATCCTGCCGCATCTACAACAGCGCCGGCATGACGCTGGAAGAAGTCATTGCCGCCATAGAAGAAGCACAGCGGCAGGAACAGATGGTGGTACGGCTGCATACGGGAGATCCGTCTATTTACGGAGCCATTCGGGAACAGATGGATATTTTGCAGGAAAAACAGATTCATTTTGAAGTCGTGCCGGGAGTCAGCTCATTTTGCGCGGCGGCTGCTGCCGTGCAGGCAGAATATACGCTGCCGCATGTCAGCCAATCCGTAATTATTACACGCATGGAAGGCAGAACGCCTGTACCGGATAAGCAAAAGATTGCAGACTATGCAACGCACGGCGCAACCATGGTTATTTTTTTAAGTGCCGGTTTGCTGGAAAAATTGCAGACTGAACTCATGCAGGGCGGTTACAGCGGTCAAACGCCGACAGCGATTGTCTACAAGGCGTCGTGGCCGGAAGAACAGGTATACCGCTGTACCATAGATACGCTGGCGCAGACGGCAGCTGCCCATCATATTGATAAAACAGCACTTATTTTGGTAGGCTCGTTTTTGGGATCTTCTTATGAAAGAAGTTTGCTCTACCATCCGGCCTTTACCCATGGATACCGGCAGGCAGAACCCAAGACACAGACCTACCCGGACAAAACGTAACGCAGATTTGCCTATCTAAGGGGGAATCCATATGAAAGCCTTTATTTTTTCGTTTACAACAGCGGGTACGCAGCTGGGGCTGCGCATCGGGACGTATTTAGCGGCGCAGGAATGGGACGTTGTTAGCGAAACCCTGCCCAAGCTGCTTCATTTGGATACGCGGCTGCAGGCCTTTCCGCTCAACCTGCAGGAAGCCGTGCGGCTGGCTATGAAAGAAGCTCAGGCACTTATCTTTGTAGGCGCCGCGGCGATTGCCATACGGATGACGGCACCGCATTTGCGGGGCAAAGAAAAAGATCCGGCTGTCTTGGTTATTGATGAAAAAGGGCAGTTTGTTATCCCCCTGCTGGCTGGGCATATAGGCGGCGCCAACGGGCTGGCACGCATGTTGGCAGCAATGCTGCATGGACAAGCTGTCATCACGACGGCAACGGATGTCAATGATTTGTTTGCTGTCGACGAATGGGCCGCCCGCCAAGGACTTCATTTGTCCTCTCTGCAGGATGCCAAACAGTTTGCCGCAGAGCTGTTGGAACGAGGGCAAGCCGGTTTGTACAGTGAATTTCCTGTTGGCGGCGAGATGCCGGCAGGACTGATACGTGCCCAAAAAGGGCCGGTTGGCGTGGCCGTTACGGTTCATGAAGACTGTCATCCCTTTACAAGAACGATTACGGCGTATCCTGTTATTTTGCATATTGGCATTGGCTGCAAGCGGGGAACCATCCGGGAACAGATTGCCCGGCGCGTTGAAGAAGATATGAAGCAGATACACGTCAGCTGGCAGGCCGTAGCCGATATCAGCACGATTGATATAAAAAGAAATGAAGCAGGGCTGACTGCTTTTGCAGAGCAGCATCATCTGCCCATTCAGTATTATACGGTACGGCAGCTCAATGATGCGCCGGGGACGTTTATGTCGTCCGATTTTGTCCGCCGCATCATCGGCACGGACAATGTATGCGAACGGGCTGCTGTATTAGCCAGTCACGGCGGCACGCTGTTGCTGCAAAAATCAGGAAAAGACGGCGTGACGGTTGCCATTGCCTGTGAAACGTATACCGTAACATTTGATAAAAAGAGGTAATA
>DJEN01000026.1:1992-8401 GCA_002431345.1 Megasphaera sp. UBA5897
GTGTGACTGCATTGTGGGCTACAATACCTATATCAAATTAATTGAAGAGCAGTTTTCTCACAAAGAACTGCTCATGACGGGCATGAAAAAAGAAATAGACCGCTGCCGCCTGGTACTGGAAAAAGCGCGGGAAGGCAAAACGACAGCAATTATTTCCAGCGGCGATGCCGGTGTCTACGGCATGGCTGGCATTATGCATGAAGTAGCTGCCGGGTGCGATGATGTAGAAATCACGGTCATTGCCGGTGTCACAGCGGCCTGTTCGGGAGCGGCTCTTCTCGGTGCTCCGCTGGTCAGTGATTTTTGCTTGATTTCTCTGAGCGATTTGCTGACGCCGTGGGAAACCATAGAAAACCGCTTGGATTGCGCCGCTGCCGGTGATTTTGTCATTTGTCTGTATAATCCGTCGAGTAAAAAACGGGCGGACTATTTGGAAAAAGCGTGTGATATTATTTTGCGGCATCAGTCTGCCGGCACGCCGGCCGGCATCGTTCATCATATTGGCAGAGACGGCGAAACGACAGAAATTACGACGCTGGGCCATTTGCGCAAAATGCAGGCCGATATGTTTTCTACCGTATTTATCGGCAACAGCCAGACGAAAGTACTGGACGGCAAACTGGTTACGCCGCGGGGATATACTGTATGAAACGAGCCGTCTGGATTGTCGGCGGCACGACGGAAGGGAGGCTGCTGACTGCCTATATCAGCCAGTTTGACGTATCGCTGCATGTATCCGTGGCAACGGCATACGGTGCTTCTCTGCTGCCGAAAAAAGAAAATATTGCTGTCTGGGTGAAACGAATGGAAGAAGCAGAGATGGAAGCTTTTCTGCAGCATCAGCAGATACAACTGGTGATTGATGCGACCCATCCCTATGCAGCAGCTGTCACAGCACACGTACAGGCAGCCTGCACGGCTCAAAAGACAGCGTATTGGCGTGTCGTGCGGCCTGCAGATACGTATGCGGGCTGCGTACCTGTCGATACGATGGAAGAAGCCGTCGATGTCCTCAGTCATACGACGGGGCCGATTTTTTTGACGACAGGCAGCAAAAATCTGGATGTATTTACACAGATACCGGATTATACAAAGCGTGTATATGCCCGTATTCTGCCGACGATAATGTCACTGAAACGGGCTTTGGACCTGGGATATGAGCCGTCACACCTGATTTGCATGCAGGGACCGTTTTCTGCATCGCTCAATGCGGCTATGTTTGCGCAGTATAAAGCTGCCTATGTCGTGACCAAAGATTCCGGCACGCCCGGCGGTTTTGCAGAAAAAGTCACAGCCGCCCGCAGTGCCGGTGCCGTGCTTATTGTCATCAAACGGCGGACGGAACAGGGCAGTTCTCTGGAAGATATTAAACAGGCATTTCAGCGATGGTACAAGGAGTGATTATATCATGCATGTCTATATCATTGGCATAGGGCCGGGGCATCCGGACTTGCTCACCATAGAAGCGAAAAAGGCGATTGCAGAAAGCCGCATCCTCGTCGGGGACAAACGGATGCTGCAGTTTTGGGATACAGCAGAAAAAGAAATACATGAAACGTACAAACCATCGGAAATCCGCCGTATTGCCGCATCACATGCCGCAGGGGCAGATACGATGTCCGTCCTCGTATCCGGTGATGTCGGCTTTTTTAGCTTGGCAGAGCTACTGCGTGACATTCCCGGCTGCATTGTTACGCGGATTCCCGGCATTAGCAGTCTCGTGTATTTTGCTGCCAAACTGCAGATTTCCTGGCAGGATGCGTATATTATCAGCCGGCATGGACGCCGAGCCCCGTTACCTTGGGCCGTGCAGTGCCATTCTAAGGTATTTTGCCTGACCGGCGGTAAAGACAGCGTGTCATCATTATGTCAAGAACTTTGCCGATACGGACTGTCCCATGTATACGTGCAGGCTGGCATCGATTTGTCATATCCGCAGGAACGCATTGTTTCCGGAACAGCCGCACAGCTGGCACAGCAGGAACTGCAGGGGCTGGCTGTCATGATGATACAAAATGACCGGGCTGTATGTCGGCCTATGCCGTATGCGGGACTCGATGACAGCCTTTTTCTGCGGGGCCGTGCGCCCATGACAAAGCAGGAAATACGCTGTATTGCCTTGTCCAAACTGCAGCCGCAGCCCGATGATATTGTCTATGACGTAGGTGCTGGTACGGGTTCTTGTTCCATAGAGCTGGCTCTGCAGGTACCGTGGGGCCATGTCTATGCCATGGAAATGAACCAAGAGGCTTTGCAGGTACTGCAGCAAAACAAAGAACGCTTTGCCGTCAGCCAACTGACTATCGTACCGGGCGATGCAGCTGTAACGATACAGAATCTGCCTGTGCCGCAGCGAGTCTTTATTGGCGGCACTAAAGGCCGGCTAGGGGTGATTTTAGATACGATTTATAAAAAAAATCCCTGCTGCCCAGTCGTTATGACGGCTATTACTGTAGAAACATTGGCAGTCGTGACAGCGTACTATGCGCAGCATACGGCGTATACACTGGATATTACCCAAGTCAGCATTGCCAAAAGCAAAGCCGCAGGCCCGTATCATATGATGATAGGGCAAAACCCGATATATATTTTGTCTGCATATCTAAAGGAGCAAGCCTAAATGAAGCAAGCAGCGATTCCGCGCGTACTCATTGCCGCCCCGTGCAGCGGCAGCGGCAAGACGACGATTGTCTGCGCCCTGCTGCGTGTTTGGCAGCGGCAGCATCTTCGTGTGGAAGCCTTTAAAAACGGCCCCGATTATATAGATCCGATGTTTCATACCCAAGTACTGCATACACCGTCGCATAACTTGGATTTATTTCTGCTGGGACGGGGACACAAGGGCGAAGCCAACGTCAATTATCTCTTGGCATCACATGCCAAACAGGCAGATATTGCCGTGTTGGAAGGAGCTATGGGATATTATGACGGCATTGGCACGACGAGTGAAGCCAGTGCGTACGATTTGGCAAGAGTAACCAAAACGCCGGTTATTTTGGTTGTAAACGGTAAAGGATCAGCCCTTTCTTTAGGAGCGCAAATACGCGGCATGGCACAATTCTATCAACCCAGTCAGATTGTTGGCTTTATCGTAAACCATGTCCACGCCATGGTATATGCGTATTTCAAAGAAACGTGGGAAAAAACGGCCGGCATTCCTGCCTTGGGATATTTTCCGGATATGCCGGCATGCCGCTTTTCCAGCCGTCATTTGGGGCTGATTACAGCGGCGGAAATTGCTGATTTGCAGGAAAAAATCGATGCCTTGGCTGCAATGGCTGAGAAGACGCTGGATATTTCCGGTATCATGGCAACAGCCCGTCAGGCACCCATGCTTTCTTATGAAGAACCAACGGTTGCAGCCATCGTGTCTGCCCGTATTGCCGTGGCCCGTGATGAAGCGTTCTGCTTTTATTATGAAGACAGTCTGCATGTACTGGAACAGCTGGGAGCCGAGCTGGTCTTTTTCAGTCCTTTGCACGATGCGTCACTGCCGCCTTGCGACGGTCTCTATATTGGCGGCGGCTATCCGGAATTATATGCTGATATATGGGCAGCCAACCATACGATGAAGCAGCAGATTTTTCAAGCAATTAACCAAGGCTGTCCCTGTATTGCCGAATGCGGCGGCTTCATGTATCTGCTGCAGGCGTTTTGCCGTGATGGAAAATCTTATGCCGGCGTAGGAAGCCTTGCCGGTACATCTCATATGACCCAGCGGCTGCAGCGGTTTGGCTACGTGACACTGACAGCGCAGGAAGACACTATGCTTTGCCGCGCCGGCGAAACGATGGAGGCCCATGAATTTCATTATTCAGACAGTACCAACAACGGCACGGCGTTTTTGGCTGCCAAAGCGCAGGGAACACGCAGTTGGTTTTGTATGCATAGTCAAGGCCGTTTGCTGGCAGGATATCCGCATTTTCACTTTTTAGGCAACTCGGCATGGGCACGGCGTTTTGTGACCCAGTGCGATGTATACAGAAAGGAACAGCAGCATGAAAATTGAACATATTTTACCGGCAGACATAGAAAAACGAAGCATGGAAATTATCGAAGAAGAATTAGGTGCAATTCAGCTGCCGGCGGCAGAAAAAAATATTATCAAGCGCGTCATTCATACAAGTGCTGATTTTGAATATGCCCGCACACTGCGCTTCAGCACCGATGCCGTAGCCAAAGGATTAGCGGCACTGCAGCAGGGATGCACGATTGTTACGGATACCAACATGGCCTACATGGGCATCAGCCAGCGGGGATTGGATACACTGCACAGCACGAAAATATGCTTTATGGCTGATGAAGACGTGGCCAAGATTGCCAAAGCCCAAGGGACAACACGGGCTGTAGCCTGCATGGACAAAGCCTGCGCCGTACGCGGCCCGTTGATTATTGCCGTAGGCAACGCACCGACAGCCCTGCTGCGGCTTGATGAATTAATCCGAGCAGGAAAAATACATCCGGATTTAGTTATTGGCGTCCCCGTAGGATTTGTCAACGTCGTCTACGCCAAAGACATTATCATGCAGTCCGGCGTCCCATATATCGTAGCCAAAGGCCGCAAAGGCGGCAGTACTATTGCCGCTGCGATTTGTAATGCCTTAATCTATACATTGACACGGAAAAAGGCCTAATTAAATAGAACAGGAATATCTGTGGAGTATCAAAAACACGTACATTTTGGTTATAGAAATGTACGTGTTTTTGATGCGAATGGGAAGAGAATAGCTTTTATTTTATGCATAATACCCACACTTTTTTTACATGTAGGAGTCATGAAAACCTGGTAAAATAGCCATTCTTGGCAGTATAGGCTTTGTCAATGGTTCTTATTACCTATTTTGTGGTGTGTTTTTTTCTCAAAGATATAGCAGGCATGCTCAATGACAACGGGCTCGTCTATGTATCGGTCAACGAGCCGATGACGACGACCTTGCTTATCAGAGATTACAATAAATCCCAATTAAAAAGCTGTAATTTATATTCTTTAATCCATTTAAAAAGAAACTTGCTAAATAGATGTTCTTCTTTGTTTACTACGCCACTGTTATTTTCAATCCAAAAAACATTTCTTTTTTGTTCTTCTTCGAAAGGCCTAATTACTACATGTTTACTATCAGCAGAAAAAGCAATATAGTCAAGCGTAATTCCAATAGCGAGGTTACGTTCAGCCATGTTTATAATTAAAGAATCATTCGTTGTCTCTAGCTTAATTTTAGGATTAATATTTCTTTGGAATAGTCTTCTAACATTTGAGCTGTAGCAAGAATACGCCATACCCTTGCCAGCAATAGGTTGTTGGTCTAAGTCAGTTTGTGATATAGTTAACTTCTTTGCTAGAGGATTCTCTTTATTAATAACTACACAATTTTTATTACTATATAAATAGGTATGATTAAAAAGCTCACTATTTAATGTTCTGGTTATAATTGCTGTATCAATGTCTCTCCTTTCTAATTTTTCTACAATATCTTTTTCTGTTGTTTCAATAATATTTAATAAAATATCAGGAAAAATTTTTTGAAAATCTTCAATAAACTTTATGGTTACATATTGTAAAAAACCATCTACAGCATATATGGTAAGAATCTTGTTTTCTCGTTTATAAAAACTTTTTATAGCATTTATGTTCTCATATTCTTCTAATATTTTAACTGCATGATTTTTTAGAAACACAGCTTCAGTGGTTGGTTCTAAAGATTTTTTTCCTCTTATAAATAACGTCACTTGCAATTCTTCTTCTATTTCTTTGATCGTTTTACTTACTGCTTGTGGTGAGATAATCAGTTTTTCAGCAGCTTTTTTTATACTTCGTTGATTATAAATCTCTAAAAAATATTTTAATTGTCTAGGACTCATATTCCCTCTTATACATAAAGTAGTTTTAATAAACTAATTATAAATCAACCTTTTGGTTGATACAAGTTACCTTTTTTCTGTTTGTTTTGTAAATGATGATATGGCATATTATAGGTATAAATTGTTGCAAAACAAATACATAAAAAAGTGAGGTCATACATATGAAACTACAACAAATAAGAAATGCTACGATGATAATAACATATGCAGATAAGAAATTTTTAATTGACCCAATGCTAGGAAAAAAAGGAATATATCCTCCTTTTCCAGGAACTCATCACCAGTATTTAAATAATCCAACTGTAGAATTGCCAATTTCAATGGAAGAAATTCTTGATGTAGATGCTGTTATTGTGACACATATACATTTAGACCATTTTGACCCAGCTGCAATGGAGATTATTCCAAAGGATATGAAGATATTTGCTCAAAATAAAGATGAATCAAATCAAATAAAAGAAGCAGGATTTATGAATGTAGAAGTTTTAAAAAAAGAAGGAACTTTATTTGGCGATATAACGTTAATAAAGACGCCTGCTAAACATTACTC
>DJEN01000026.1:8502-8986 GCA_002431345.1 Megasphaera sp. UBA5897
CATGCAAATGAAAAAGTATTATATGTAATGGGGGATACTGTTTGGTATGATGAGTTAAAAAATGTATTTGCTCAATACAATCCAGACGTTGTAATCGTAAATGCTGGTAATGCGCAACTTATTGATGGAAGATATTTAATAATGAGTAAAGAAGATTTCTTGGAATCAACAAAAGTAGCTCCCAATGCTCAATTTGTAGCAACTCATATGGAAGGGGTAAATCACGTCATGGTTTCTAGAAAAGAGTTAAGAGAATACGCTGAGGAAAAAGGGTTCTCTCATAGAGTATTCATTCCTGCTGATGGTGAAACTATTGAGTTTTAATGTCTAGGGCGGGCAGAGACTCTTCATTGCATTTTACATAAAAAATAGGTTCTATAATACATGTTGGGGTCTTGTGGACATCCGTATTCACAAGGCCCCTTATTTTATATAAAATAAGACATATCCAAACCGCATTTCAACTCAACCACCACGAAGAACT
>DJEN01000053.1 GCA_002431345.1 Megasphaera sp. UBA5897
ACAATCGTCGATAAAACGACAGGTGATACCTTCCAGGCACCGCCGCTGCCTGGCTTTATCCAGGATATTGCCAAAGCAGGCGGCTTAATCAACTATGTAAAGGAGTATAAATAAATCATGGCTAAACATATTACCGTCATTCCCGGCGATGGGATTGGCAAAGAAATTACGGATGCAGCCGTAAAGGTACTGAAAAAAGTAGATGACATATACCATATTGGGTTGACCTTTGAAACAAAAGATGCCGGCGGCACAGCCTATGATAAATTCGGCACGCCGCTGCCGGATGATACGATTGAAGCTGCTAAACAGGCTGATGCCATTTTGTTTGGCGCTGTCGGCGGTGACCAATGGGACAACGTAGAACCGACGCTGCGTCCGGAACAAGCTGTTTTAGGACTGCGTAAGGCCTTGGGATTGTATGTCAATCTTCGTCCGGTCAAAGTACCGGCTGTACTGGCAGAATATTCTCCGCTCAAACCGGATATCGTAACGGGAACAGACGTCCTTATCGTTCGTGAACTCGTCGGCGGCATTTATTTTGGCGACCGCTGCGAATCCGAAATACATAACGGCGTAGAACGGGCATGGGATTTGGAAAACTACAGCGTGCCGGAAGTACAGCGCATTACCAAGTTTGCCATGACGGCAGCACAGAAACGCCGCCATAAAGTAACGTCCGTCGATAAAGCCAATGTCTTGGCAACATCCCGCTTGTGGCGCCGTACTGTTATAGACACAGCCAAAGCCTATCCCGATGTAGCACTGAATCATTTCTATGTCGATAACTGCGCTATGCAGCTGGCACTCAATCCGAAACAGTTTGATGTCATCGTGACGAGCAATCTGTTCGGTGATATTTTGAGTGATGAAGCAGCTGTTCTCGGTGGCTCTATTGGCATGATGCCGTCTGCATCCATTGGTGAACAGACCAGCCTGTACGAACCGATTCACGGCTCGGCACCGGATATTGCCGGAAAAGGCATTGCTAACCCCTGTGCCACCATTCTTTCGGCAGCGATGCTCCTGCGGTATTCTCTTAACGAAGACGCTGCGGCAGACAGCATAGAAAAAGCCGTCGATGACGCCTTAGCTGCCGGCTGGCGTACACCGGATTTATATAAAGAAGGCTTCAAAAAAGCCGATACGACAAAGATGACCGACGTTGTCTTGAGCTATATCCAATAAGATGCGATAATTCGTGAAAACGGATTTATCATGCAGCGAGACTGCAGCAAAAAGGGTACATTCCCATTTTGTGCAGTCTCGTTTTTTGTGTGATTATTTCTCTTTGACGTTTAGAAAGATGCTTTTTCTCCAACGTGCAAAAAAATGTTTCGCGAAAGAGCATATGCCTGACAGAGAAATACGGTATGTTACAGTCTGTTTTCAGTGTGATATAATAAAACCAGTATATCCGAAAGGGGGAGATACTGGTGGAATTGCGGGTATTACGGTATTTTTTAGTAGTTGCCAGAGAAGAAAACATTACCAAGTCTGCTAAATTGCTGCATATTACGCAGCCGACCTTGTCCCGGCAGCTGATGCAGCTGGAAGAGGAATTCGGCGTCGCCTTGTTTCGCCGCAGCAAGCATAGTGTGCATTTGACAGAAGAAGGTATGCTGCTGCGCCGCCGGGCACAGGAACTCGTAGAGCTTGCCGACAAAACAAAGCAGGAAATGACCTGCCAGGACGAAGTGATTTCCGGGCGCATTGCTATCGGCTGTGGGGAGACGATCAATCTGACATACGTAGCATCCTGCATGGCAGATTTTCGCAGAGCGTATCCGGATGTCGAATTTTCGTTGTATACAGGGATTGCTGATGATGTTAAAGAACGCATCGAACAAGGTATTTTGGACTTTGGCATTGTCATTGCGCCTGTCGATATCAGCAAATACAGCTTTATTCCGCTGCCGGACAAAGATCCCTGGGTCGTGATTATGCCCGAAGGCCATCTGCTGACGGCAAAAGAGCGGATTACACCGGCTGATTTAGAGGGACAAAACTTGATTTTGGCTAGCCGCGAATCGGTGCGCAACCGCTTAGAGCACTGGTTTGGCCCATCGTATCCTAAGATTAGCAAAGCCGTCTATACCAATTTGTCTGTGTACAACAAATATCTGCTCGTAGAAGCCGGCGTGGGCGTGGCTTTGAGCTTTGATTTCAATTTTGACGTGCCTCACACGTGCAAACGGCCCATTGAGCCGCCTATAGAAAACAGTTCTTTTTTGGTTTGGAAAAAAGATCAGATTCATTCGGCAGCTATCAATGCGTTTATTCGCTACAGCAAGAAGAAAATGGCTTCTCTTGCGGCACAGGCAGAAGAAACAGCCGACGAAACGCTCTGATTATTTAGCCAGCGCGGCTTTAAGGGCAGCACTGTCCGGCAGGGTATCCGTTTCCGTACCGGCAGCGGCAAAGAGCAGCGGCGAATGGAATGTATTTCCTTGGAGCAGCTGTTCTTTGGCAACCGTGCCGACCGGCTGGATAATCACGTTGGTATGGGCGTGTTCCTGCATGAAGGCTGCTGCCGTGTCTTCCATACTCTTGATTTCTTCTATTGTAGATACGGGCATGACGACGTGGAATACGTGTACGTCCAATCCCAGCATGTCTGCGAGCTGGGCACGCATCATGTCCGGCGTTGTGTGGGCTTTCAGGCGAATCGTAATCATAGGAATGACATCGGATTCCATGCATTTGTCGGCGATGTCGGCAATCGTGTCCGGCGGCAGGAACGATTCAATGGCTACCGTATCGATTTGTGTCGTGCGTACGGCAAAAGACAAAATATCGGCATAATCCCGGACTGTTTGATAATATTCCGGCAGGGCATGCATGTCGCACGAGAAGAGAATCGGCGCTTCATCCGTTTCCATGGAAATACGGGTCAATACATCCCAAAGCTGGGTAAAGTTGATGACGCCGTTAAACGTGCCGGCTTGAAATTCCAACATATCAAACGGGTACTTCATGACGGCTTTGACAGAAACGCCGACATCTTCTATGGTTTCACCGGAAAAGGGAACGGTAATCATCGGATAAGCTGCATCAAAAGGAATACTGCGTAAATGTGACATCAAAAAGACCTCCTATATGCTGTGAACTCGCTGCATAAGTCAAAAGAACAATTTATATCTATATTGTACTCGTTCTCTGTGCATTTGGCAATGTATGGGCGATAAGAAGCAGGCGTCCTAAAAAAAGGACAGAAAAAA
>DJEN01000023.1:0-192 GCA_002431345.1 Megasphaera sp. UBA5897
AATCTTATATGATTTAGAGTACAAAGCAGGTTCCCTACGTTCTCATATAGCTATCCCTTGTGCATATATGCTGGCGACATTTTTATGTATTGCTTTTGTTGTAATGATTATTCATGATAAGGCAGTACTACGTACACAGATGCGCCTATGTCTGTTAACGCTTTTTGACCGATGTGTTTTCCCGGCAACCTA
>DJEN01000023.1:283-2783 GCA_002431345.1 Megasphaera sp. UBA5897
ACCGACCATTACGGGAGCGACCGTTGCGTCAGCATGACAGACGAAGGGCTTACGTTAAAAACGGTTGTGCTGGCAGCAGCAATGTGATTTCTTTCGCAGCGCTCCACCGCCCCGTCAAGCTTACAACCGTTTAGTAAGCCCTTTGGCTGGCAAGGGAGCGGGAGTTCTGGTCGGCGATTTCTTTCTTTTTGGTACTTTTTCTTTCTGGTCGCACAGAAAGAAAAAGTATATAGCATATGTAAACGGTAAGTTTACAGAATCATACGAGGGTTAAAGGGAAATGCCCTTACTCTACATGCTTCTTTTTCGGCGGTACGAAAAAGAATGAACAATAGCATATGTAAACAGCATGTTTACAAGAAAAAATAAAAAAGACCAGTGACTGCGTATCCGCAGTCACCAGTCTGTACCGTCAATTCGTATATATATCGTATGGAAAATCAGGGAAGAAAACTATCTACCTGATTGACCACTTCCAAATTCTTTTCTCGTATCTCTTTATCCTGCCGCATCGCTTCCATCGTCATCCAGCAATAGGTCTTGCCGTCTATCGTACATGTTTTTTCTTTTAGAGCATCCGGAAAAGCCGTCGGCGCAATGCGGGCTTCGTAATATGTATGGTCATATACTTTGGGATGGGCTTCTTTTACAGCATATTTTTCCTGCAAAACTTTTCCCAATTTTACCAGCGTAATGCCTGCCAGGGGAATTTTCAGCTCATTGGAAAGGCGCTGTTTTATGAATTGCTCGTTTTCTGCGTCATTGGGCTGTGTCCGATAATTCAAGAAAAAGTTGCATTGCCATTTGGTATCTCGATACAACAAAAACCGATTTGCATAGGACTGATATGTGTCTTTAATAATGACAATAGAAAAAGGATGTGTCGTTTTATCCAAAGCAGCAATATCCTCATACAGTTTTTTTTGTGTATAATTTTTCTTGGTTACCACTTTATACATTCCTTTCCCACCTGTACCAATAAGAATAATCCCCAATAGGTCTATCAGCCATATAGGAATCCATTTGTCTGTATCATAACTGCTGTATATGGCGGTCAAACCGCTTAGTATATATGCCATATTGCCAATACATGAATTTCCAATTTCATGTTTTTTCTGTTCTAACAACAGCAGCAGTTCTTTGGTATCTATCCATATCCTCATATACATTCCTCATCAGCCAGTATATTCACATGATAAAATATATTTTATCATATCATAGAACTATCCTCTTGAGCAACCAATGAAAGAAAAAACCGACACATGTCGTGCGGCAGTGCCTATGTTTCACCATCCCATGAGCCAGCTGGCTGCTCCGACCAGCCAGGAAGATACGGAAAAGCCTGGTTCGACAGGTTCTGTTTTCATATCCACACTGCCTACGGGCTGGCCGTCGTACTGGATGATAATATGGCCTGCGACACCGTTTTTGATATCTTTTGCCGAGATGACTTGCGGTACATCATAGGCAATGCTGTAGCGTGACACGTCTTCGCCGTGAATCAGCGGATAGCGGATATCATGGGCGGCTTTGACTTCTGTGCGGCAGGACTTGCCGTCTTTGACCCAGACCGTGCGTTTTGTTTCTTCCGCCTTGGGGCCGTCTGCCATTTTCACTTGTGAAAAACCGTAATCCAGCAAAGCCCGGGCATCGGTAAACCGTCCTGCCGGTGTCGGCGAAGCCATGAGGATGACAAGGAGATCGGCACCGTTCCGCTTGGCTTCCGCAGCCAGACAGCCGCCGGATTCGCCGGTCCAGCCGGTCTTGATGCCTACTGCGCCGGGATAGGAGCCTAAGAGTTCATTTGTATTATTCACACGAAAAGTCTTTCCCACAGGATGTGACCAATGAACGATGCCATTCTTGCGAGCTACCATCTTGCGGAAGGTTTCATTTTCCATGGCATACCGCGCCAGCTTCATCATGTCCCGCGCCGTCGAATAATGCGTCGGCACAGTCAGGCCGTTGGGGTTGTCAAAATGCGTATGCTCCATGCCCAGTTCCTTTGCCCGTGCATTCATACGCTTGGCAAAGGCGGGGACACTGCCGTCTATGCTGTCAGCCAATGCCACTGCCGCACCGTTATCGGAAACCATGAGCATGCCGCCTACGATTTCGTCACGCGTAAAGACATCGCCTTTGACAATACCCAGCGGACAGTCTTCCGTATTGGCTGCATCCGTCCGGATAGCAACCTGCCCATCGGGACGCAGCTGTTCCAATGCCAAAACAGCCGTCATCATCTTGGTCATGCTGGCAGGATATTTGATGACATCGGCATCCTTTTCCAAAATCACGCGCCCTGTCGACGCTTCGACAAGAATATACGACTGCGCCAGCACAGTCGGCCCGTCTGCGGCAACCGTTCCCGAAATTTGTATCATACTCAGACAAAGGAGCAAGCTCCCTGCCAGCCATTTTTTTACTCGTTTCACTGCATTTCTCCCCAAAAAACTAAGCCAATCTACACTACAAAAACCATCTCATTATAGCATACATT
>DJEN01000023.1:2955-4236 GCA_002431345.1 Megasphaera sp. UBA5897
CTGAAAAAAAGTTTTTAGTTGGAAGTTTGTAGTTTGAAGAATATCAATCATAATGCTGCAAACTGTTCATGCAGTACGCAGCAAAAATCCGGCACCATTAGCAATTACACTAATGGTGCCGGATAGGTTGTACTGTCTATGACAGGTGTGTGCAGATTATTCTTTTACTTCCAAGAGGCAGTCACCGCTGATGATGGCTTGTCCTTTGGTAACATAGATTTCGCCGACTGTACCGTCGATTGGCGAGGTAATCGTCGTTTCCATCTTCATGGCTTCGGTTACGACGAGGTCGTCACCTTTTTTGACTTTCTGTCCCTGGGATACGATGACTTTGACGACAGAGCCGGACAACGTAGCTGCAATATCGCCGACTTTAGTCGGGTCTGCTTTGCGGCGTGTTACGGTTTTCATGTCTACGCTCTTGTCCTGTACCTGGATTTCACGTTCTACGCCGTTGAACAGGAAGGTAATGGTGCGCATGCCGCTTTCATCAGGATCGCTGATGTTAATCAACGTGATGATGAGGTCTTTCCCTTCTTCAATTTCAACGTGGACTTCTTCGTTCTGCTTCATGCCAAAGAAGAAAGTCGGTGTATCCAAGACACTGACGTCGCCGTACTGTTTAGCCCGTTCGTTGTAGTCTTTGAATACTTTCGGATACTGGCAGTATGCATTGATATCTTCATCTTCGTGCTTGTATCCTGCGTCAGACAATTTTTTGCGTACTGCTTCAAAGTCTACCGGTGCCAAGGATTTACCCGGACGTTCTGTGAGCGGTTTCTTCCCTTTCAAAATAATCTTCTGTAATTTTTCCGGGAAGCCCTGATACGGAATACCCAAGCGGCCTTCAAAGAATTCTACGACAGACTGCGGGAAGTCGAGAATGTCGCCTTTTTCGTAAATATCTTTCTCCGTGAGGTTATTTTGTACCATGTACAAGGTCATATCCCCGACGACTTTGGAAGACGGTGTTACTTTGATAATATCGCCAAACATCATGTTGACTTGATGATACATCTTTTTGACTTCATTCCAGCGTTCGCCAAGGCCAACAGCTTTTGCCTGCTGACGGAGGTTGGAGAACTGTCCGCCAGGCATTTCGTGCTGATATACTTCGGTATTCGGATACGGTTCTGCTTTGTCTACGCCTTTGTAGTACGGACGAACAGTTGCCCAGTAACGGGACATTTCTTCCATGGCATCGACATTGAGGTCCGGCTGACGGTCTTTGCCGCTCAATGCATAGTACAGCGTACTCATGCTCGGCTGGCTCGTGCCGCC
>DJEN01000023.1:4368-8174 GCA_002431345.1 Megasphaera sp. UBA5897
CCGTCGTGTGTATGGAGATGAATCGGCAGGTCAACAGCGTCTTTCAATGCCGAAACGAGCTGATATGCTGCTTCCGGTTTTAAAAGACCGGCCATATCTTTGATTGCTAAGATGTTGGCACCTGCTTTTTCCAATTCTTTTGCCATATTAACATAGTAGTTAAGGTCATATTTTTTGCGGTTTTTATCCAAGATATCGCCGGTATAGCAGAGTGCTACTTCGGCAATCTTGCCGGTGCCGCGAACAGCCTGAATCGTTTCATACATGTTGTCAAGGCTGTTGAGGCTGTCAAAAATACGGAATACGTCGATGCCGTTTTTAGCAGACAATTCGACAAAGTTTTTCACGACGTTGTCCGGATAGCTCGTATAGCCTACGGCGTTTGCACCGCGAATCAACATCTGCAGGAGAATATTCGGTGCTTTTTTGCGCATCTGGCGGAGCCGTTCCCATGGATCTTCATCCAAGAAACGATAGGCAACGTCAAAGGTTGCACCGCCCCAGCATTCATACGAGAAGAAGTTCGGCAGCTTTTTGGATGCCGTTTCCAGTACGCGGAGCATATCAATAGAACGTACGCGGGTAGCCATCAAGGATTGATGGGCGTCACGCATGGTCGTATCTGTAAAGAGTACTTTTTTCTGATCCAAAATCCATTGGGAGAATTTTTCAGCACCCATGGAATCAAAGATTTGTTTGGTGCCGTCAGGGTATGCGCCTTCTACAGGTTTCGGCAGTTCCAGCGGGTCAAATGCCGGTTTGTCCTGATGGCCTGCTCCTGCATAGCCGTTGATCGTCGTATCGCCAATGTATTTTAACAGTTTGGTGCCGCGGTCTTGTACGACAGGCAGGTTGAACAGTTCCGGATGATCGTCAATGAAGTTGACGTTGTACGAGCCGTCGATAAAGGACGGTGCTTTCAATACGTTAATCAAGAAGCCGATGTTGGTCTTGACACCGCGGATACGGAATTCTTTCAAGACGCGCAGCATCTTCTGGACAGCACCTTTGTGCGTCAGCGAGTATGCCGTAGCTTTGACCAGCAAGGAATCATAATACGGAGTAATAATTGCGCCCGTATAAGCATTGCCGCTGTCAAGACGAATGCCGAAGCCGCCGCCGCTGCGGTATACCATGATTTTACCGGAATCCGGCATAAAGTTGTTCATCGGATCTTCTGTCGTAATACGGCACTGAATGGCGTTACCCAGGCAGCGAACGTCTTTCTGCGATTTGATGCCGATTTCGTCGCTGTCCAATGCGTAGCCTTCAGCGACTTTAATCTGCGTCTGTACAATATCGATGCCTGTAATCATTTCTGTTACAGTATGTTCAACCTGTACACGCGGGTTGACTTCGATAAAGTAGAACTGGCCGTCCGGCGTAACCAAAAATTCAACCGTGCCGGCGTTGACGTATTTGACATTTTTCATGAGCTTGATGGCTGCATTGCAAATATCTTCACGAAGCTGCTGCGGCAAAGCAAATGCCGGTGCAATTTCTACGACTTTCTGATGACGACGCTGTACGGAACAGTCGCGTTCGTATAAATGAATGACATTGCCGTGTTCATCCCCCATGACCTGGACTTCAACATGTTTAGGATTGACAATGCATTTTTCCAAATAAATTTCATCGCTGCCAAACGCCAATTTGGCTTCGGATTTGGCACGGTCATAAGCATCGCGCAAATCGACCATGCGGTTGACCATGCGCATGCCACGGCCGCCGCCGCCGTTGACTGCTTTGAGCATGATAGGGAAGCCGACTTCTTTGGCGAATTTTTCGACTTCCTGATAATTCATGACAGGGCCGTCACTACCTGGAATATATTGAATACCAGCTTTTTTAGCCTGGATACGAGCATTGATTTTATCGCCGAACATAATCAGATGTTCTACTTTAGGACCAATAAAAATAATGCCTTCTTCTTCACAGCGTTTTGCCAGGTCTGCATTTTCGGACAAGAAACCGTAGCCCGGATGGATAGCATCAACGTCGTGTTCATGGGCAATCCGGATAATATCTTCAATATCTAAATATGCATCAACCGGTTTTTTACCTTCCCCAACCAAATAGGATTCATCTGCACGGAAACGGTGCAGTGAAAGTGAATCTTCTTTAGAGTAAATAGCTACTGTACGAATTCCCAGTTCGTTACATGCACGGAATACACGAATAGCAATTTCTCCGCGGTTGGCAACTAAAACCGAACGAATCTTTTTCATGAAAATACCCTCCTGCGTACTAATTTTGCAATACATACCAATGACTGATACATTATGTCTTTATCTTTTTCATTGTACGTTTAATTATAACAAAATGGCAAAACATTACAAGGGAAACCGCCTTTTTCTTGCCTATAAATACTGTATACACGATATGAATCGTATTAAATCATTGTATCTATGCAAAAAAACAGCCCGTCACACAGAAATGACAGGCTGTTTATGTTTAGATATAACGTTATTTTCGCAGTACATATTGTACCAAATAAATACTCACTTCGTATAAAACAATCATCGGCACGGCAATCATCGTCTGTGTAAAAACATCCGTCGTCGGTGAAATGACTCCGGCAAAGACAAAGGCCATCACGATCAGAATCCGCCGTTTTCGTTTTAAAAAAGCCGAGGATACGATGCCAATTTTTCCTAAAAAGAAAAGAATCAGCGGCAGTTCAAAAACGACGCCAAACGGCAGTATAAAAGCAATAAAAAAGGATAAATAGGCGCTAAGGGAAAACATAGGCTGCAGGGTATCTGTCGAAAATCCCATGAAAAATTGTACGGCAGCCGGCAGTACCAAGAAAAAAGAAAAGGCCAGTCCTGCATAAAACAGCAGCACGGCAAACGGCACCAGCCACAAGACGGCATGGCGTTCTGTCGGCGCCAAGGCCGGGCGTACAAACTGCCAAATTTCATAGCAAAGGATAGGAAGCGTCACCAACGCGCCGGTACAGACGGCTATTTCCAAATACGAAAAGAATACTTCCGTCGGATTGAGGAAATATAGTTTGCCTGCCGGCGCAGAAATCATCGCAATAATATCATCGACAAATTGGTAGGCAATGACACTCGCTGCAGCCACAGTTGCCAAACATATAATCAGCCGTTTGCGAAATTCCTGCAAATGACCGCTGATAGGCATTTCGCCTTCTTCTATGGCTTGTCGGCGTGCTTCATTCTTGGTGTCCTTTTCCATGGGCATCTCCTTTTTCTTCCGGTTCTTCTGCTGCTTCCACTACGGCATTCATAGCCTTGCGGAATTCCCGTATGCTTTTTCCCAATGCCCGGCTTACTTCCGGCAGTTTACCCGGTCCAAAAACAAACAGCGCAACAATAAAAATAACTATTATTTCACCCATTCCTAAGTTGAACATGGCTCAAACCCTCCTATTACGGCAAAAGCAGGCACTTGATAAGTCAAGTACCTGCTCATGAGTTGTTACTGTGTAGTTAAGCCCAATACATGGCTTAGAGATAGTGCACGCGGGATGCATCATAACGGTCTTCTTTTATCCGTTCGTCACAGACTGTTTCTTTAGGATATCCAAAAGAAACGATAGCAAACGCCGTCAAGCCTTCCGGAATGCCTAAGGCACGGCGAACGATAATTTCTCTGGCTTTATAAGGGGATACGCCCAGCCATACAGCACCTAAATCCAAATGTACAGCTTCCAATAAAATATTTTCAACTGCTGCACTCAGATCTAACGGCACAAAAGCCGGAAAACGCTGATTGGTATCACGGCTGCAGACAACGATAGCTGCCGGCGCATTGGCTGCACAGCCTGCATAGGGGCT
>DJEN01000023.1:8351-9148 GCA_002431345.1 Megasphaera sp. UBA5897
GTAGGCAAAAATTTTCTTACACTGTGTCTAGCAAAGATTTCTTCCATGTTAAAATTCACTCCCTTGTAAACGTTGTATGGTATCTTATTATACCATACCTATTTACAAATAAAAAGAAAAAAAGAGTATTTCGAATGTCCGAAATACTCTTTTGTGGTGCCGGAGAAGGGACTTGAACCCCCACGGTGTTACCCGCCTGATTTTGAGTCAGGTGCGTCTGCCATTCCGCCACTCCGGCATGTCTTGTGCTCTGTCGTTTTCTCTAACTCCTTGGCACAAGAAAGATTATATCACAATTTATCGTTTCGTCAAGAGATTTTTTATATTTTTTTTTAGTATTAGAGATATTTCGTGTCGTCTGTGCTTTTATCCTGAACTATAGTCCCCAAAACAGGCTGCCAAACGATATGAGATAAAGTTATAAGTTTGTAGTATGTTGTTTGTAGCATTACTTTTCATTTTCTTCAAACTTCAAACAAAAAACTAAAAACTTTCAAAAAAAGAGACACGGTATATGACAGCAAAAAGTACTATATGACAGTCCCGTTTATATGTCACCGTTATATAAAGTAAGGTGTTCTTCTGCCTCATGCGTATAAAAAAAGAACCTCATGCATTCATGAGATTCAGCCAGTCTTGTTGGTGCGGTCGATGGGACTTGAACCCATATGAACTTTCGTTCACTACCCCCTCAAAGTAGCGCGTCTGCCATTCCGCCACGACCGCATATATAGTTGTTGGTGCTCAGGGACGGAATTGAACCGCCGACACGGGGATTTTCAGTCCCCTGCTCTACC
>DJEN01000073.1:0-2036 GCA_002431345.1 Megasphaera sp. UBA5897
TTGATTATTTCTACGCCCAAGGATTTGCCTAATTTTGAACGGCTTCTTGGCGATGGCTCGCGGTATGGAATTCATCTTTCTTACAAGGTACAGCCGTCTCCGGATGGGCTGGCACAGGCGTTTATTTTGGGGGAAGAGTTTATCCATGGCGAACCGTGTGCTATGATTCTTGGGGATAATATTTTCTATGGTGCCGGATTGACGAAGCATTTGCAGGAAGCGGCTGCCGGAGACAAGGGGGCGACAGTATTTGGATATTATGTCGATGACCCGGAACGATTTGGGGTTATCGAATTTGACGAAACAGGCAGGGCGATTTCGATTGAAGAAAAACCAAGTCAGCCGAAGTCCAATTATGCTGTTACCGGGTTGTATTTTTATGATGAACATGTTTGTGAATATGCCAAACAAGTCAAACCATCGGCCCGCGGCGAATTGGAAATTACGGATTTGAACCGTATCTATTTGGAACAAGGAAAATTGAACGTTGTCACCTTGGGGCGGGGCTATGCATGGCTTGATACAGGTACGGTCAACAGCCTCAACGAAGCGTCCCAGTTTGTCAAAGCCGTAGAAACGAGAGCCGGCATTCAAATCGCAGCGTTGGAAGACATTGCCTACGGACATGGCTGGATTGATAAAGATACACTCATGGAAAGTGCTGTCAACTATGGCAAAAGCCCATACGGACAGTATCTGAAAAAAGTAGCCGAAGGACGGTTTTTGAAGGATTGACGCGCTTTGCGCGTCGTTTGGCGTTTGTTGTAGTTCGTTTGTCGAAGGATGGTGAATATGGTTATGCCTTTGCGGTCATTTGAGGATTTGATTGTATGGCAGCAATCGATGCTGTTGGCACGTGAGATATATAAGTTAGTGAAGTTTCTTCCTGTTGAGGAACGGTATGCCTTATCCGATCAAATGAGGCGAGCAGCGGTATCCATCCCTTCCAATATAGCAGAAGGACAAGCGAGGAATACTAGTAAAGAATTTATTCAGTTTCTTCATATTGCGAAAGGATCGAATGCGGAGTTAATAACGCAGTTATTGCTTTGTGTTGATTTTGGGTATTTGACAGAAGAACAAATTCAGCATGCTAGGCAATTAAGCTATAAAGTTGCTCAATTGCTAAGTGCTTTAATTCGGAGTCTCAAAAACAAGAGTGAGCAGATAAAGTAGTCTGCATGGCACGAACCACGCCAAACGAACCACAACAAACGATATATTAATACATAAAGAAGGAGAAGACACGTACCATGAACATCATTATCACTGGCGGAGCCGGGTTTATTGGTTCCAATTTTGTGTTTCATATGTTACAATTTCATCCGGAAGATCGGATTATTTGTTTGGATAAGCTGACGTATGCCGGCAATCTTTCTACGTTGGCGCCTGTCATGGACAAACCTAATTTTCGTTTTGTCAAAGCGGATATCTGCGACAGACAGGCTGTATATCAGCTGTTTGAAGAAGAAAAACCGGATATGGTGGTCAATTTTGCGGCTGAATCGCATGTAGACCGTTCGATTGAAAATCCAAGTATTTTCTTGGAAACGAATATTATGGGGACAGCTGTGCTGATGGATGCATGCCGCAAATACGGCATCCAGCGGTATCATCAGGTATCGACGGATGAAGTGTATGGTGATTTGCCACTGGATCGGCCGGATTTGTTCTTTACGGAAACGACGCCCATTCATACATCCAGTCCGTACAGCAGCTCTAAGGCGTCTGCTGATTTGTTGGTGTTGGCCTATCACCGGACTTATGGGCTGCCGGTTACGATTAGCCGCTGTTCCAACAACTACGGGCCTTATCATTTCCCGGAAAAACTGATTCCTTTGATGATTATCAACGCCTTACACGACAAGCCCCTGCCCGTCTATGGCGATGGCCTCAATGTGCGGGACTGGCTGTATGTCGAAGACCATTGCCGGGCTATTGATTTGATTATCCATAAGGGAACGGTCGGCGAAGTATATAATGTCGGCGGCCATAACGAAATGAAAAATATAGATATTGTCAAACTCATCTGCCAC
>DJEN01000073.1:2137-4891 GCA_002431345.1 Megasphaera sp. UBA5897
GACCCGACCAAAATTCACGACGAATTGGGGTGGCTCCCAGAAACAAAGTTTGCCGATGGGATTCAAAAGACAATCCAATGGTATCTGCAGCACGAAGACTGGTGGCAGCCAATTATCAGCGGTGAATACCAGCAGTATTATCAGAAAATGTACGCGGGGAGATAGTGGGAAGTATTTTGTAGTTTTTAGTTTGTAGTGGTTTGTGGTTCGTTTTTCGCAAGTTGCGTGCAAACACTGAACGATATTTTGCGGAGGGAGAATGAGTTTATGAAAATTTTCGTGACAGGTGTCAATGGGCAGTTGGGGCATGATGTAATGAATGAATTGGCAAAGCGTGGGTATGAAGGGATTGGCAGTGATTTGGCACCTGCCTATAGCGGTATAGCTGATGATTCAGCAGTTACGACCATGCCGTATATCGCATTGGATATTACCGATGAACAAGCTGTACAGCAAACAATTTCCCGCATTCATCCCGATGCTGTTATTCATTGTGCTGCTTGGACGGCTGTCGATATGGCAGAAGACGATGACAACGTAGCTAAAGTACGGGCTGTCAATGCCGACGGTACGCAGTATATTGCGTCAGCCTGCAAAGCGGTAGACTGTAAAATGGTATATATTAGCACAGATTATGTGTTTGACGGACAGGGAACGACGCCGTGGCAGCCGGACTGCAAGGATTATAAGCCCTTGAACGTTTATGGTCAGACCAAACTGGAAGGAGAATTGGCCGTAGCCCATACGCTGGAAAAATATTTTATTGTCCGTATTGCCTGGGTATTTGGCCAAAACGGCAAGAATTTTATTAAGACGATGTTAAACGTTGGCAAAACCCATGACACAGTGCGTGTTGTCAATGACCAGATTGGTACGCCGACGTATACGTTTGATTTGGCACGGCTTTTGGTGGATATGGTAGAAACCGACAAATACGGGTATTATCACGCAACGAATGAAGGCGGCTATATTTCATGGTATGATTTTACCTGTGAAATTTTCCGTCAAGCGGGCTATGCGACAAAAGTCATACCGGTTACGACGGCAGAATACGGGTTGTCCAAGGCAGCACGGCCTTTTAACAGCCGACTGGATAAAAGCAAGTTGACGGCAAAGGGATTTCAGCCGCTGCCGGATTGGAAAGATGCTGTTAGACGGTATTTAGCACTTATTTGTAACTAGTGGTTTGCAGAAATTTATAGTAACACATCGTTTATAAAAGGAGATTCGAAGCATGGGACAGATACAGGTAGAAAAAAATGCAGGCGGTATTGAAGGATTATGCGTCATTACGCCGACAGTACATGGGGATGCGCGTGGTTATTTTATGGAAACGTATAACCAAAATGACATGGAAGAAGCAGGGTTTCATATCCAATTTGTGCAGGATAATCAGTCCATGTCAACAAAAGGGGTATTGCGGGGACTTCATTTCCAGAAGCATTTTCCCCAATGCAAACTCGTGCGGGCTGTCCGCGGCAGCGTGTTTGATGTAGCTGTCGATTTGCGCCGCGATTCTCAAACATATGGAAAATGGTACGGCGTCACGCTCACAGAAGAAAATAAAAAACAATTCCTGATTCCGGAAGGCTTTGCCCATGGGTTCCTTGTACTTAGCGATGTTGCCGAATTTTGCTATAAAGTCAACGATTTTTGGCATCCCAATGATGAAGGCGGCTTGGCTTGGAATGACCCGGAAATTGGTATCCAGTGGCCCCAGCTGACAGGCACATATCAAGGAACGCCAAGTGCAGCAGGATACCAGCTGGAAGACGGCACAAAGCTCAACCTTAGCGATAAAGACCAGAAATGGCTGGGATTGAAGGATACGTTTACGTTTTAAACAATAGTGCTTTTGGGTACGGAGCTTGCAGTTTAAATATCAATTTACAACTTTATGATAGGTCATAATCAAGAAAAACGTCACTAGCTTCTTATACAGAAGCATAGTGACGTTTTTTTATCGATTAGATTGGGATTGTGTGTCGCGGCGGTTGTCCGTTGTGCGTGTTGTGCTGCGTGAGGTGTTGCTGGTCGTGGACGATGACCGTGTTGTTGTTTCTTGGCGTGGAGCGGATTTCCGCGCGGCGGAGGCTTCACTACGAGCAGAGGAGGTGACGTCCTGCAGGGTATCTGACAGGGAAGATTTCTTTTCTTCTGCTTCGTCTTTTAAATTACCGTATTTGGCTTTGAAGCGGTTTTCTATTTCCTGCGCGCGTTCCGGATACATGGCTTTTAGTTTAGCCAGCAGTTCGGCTTTCCCGGCATTGCCTTTGTCCAAGGCACCCTGCAGGGCTTTGTATTCTTGGTAATACAGCATCCATTGTTTCAAGGGGCCGTAGTCGTTGCTCATGAAGGAGTGAACACTGAGGAAGGAGAAGAGGATTGTCATAATAAAACAAATAATTACTTTAGCCATTAGTTATTCCTCCTCGTTGCACTGTTCCGCGTGGAGCGGGCTGCCTGCTGGCAGGCCTGGCTGGCATACGAAGCTGTCAGAGCGGCAAAGAGTATAGCCAAGACGCCAAAGCCCATTGTCGAAAGCGAGATAGTCGGCAGAGGCAGGAGGTCTGTCAGAAAATAGGCAGGCAGGCTGCGTATGCCGATGCAGGCAAGAATTGCCAGGGCAAATGCAAAAAATAAAATGCCGCTGACGACGCTGAACAGCGTGCCGATAATATTTAAAAACGGGCTGGCAACTGCTTTGGCTGCGTTAGGTACTTTGGTTTCTTCTGCGTCCCATTGAAAATCTTT